>JBBPYJ010000028.1:0-7021 GCA_038200025.1 Propionibacteriales bacterium
CCGCCTCCGCCGTTGCCGCCTCCCTGGTCGGTGGAGCAGGGGCACGGGTTGGACTCGCACGCGATCCCGTCACCATCGGCGTCGAGGGCGTCGGGATCGCTCTGCGGGCCACCACGGGAGAGGAAGTACCGCTGGGCTGCTGCCTGGGTGGGGAAGTCCGCACAGTCCTTGTCGAGCTTCGACACGGCGTGGCCGTCGGCGGCACGGGCTGCGACGTCGAGGCTGACAGGCGCGAGCAGCAGGGCGACGGCGACGAGGAGAGTCGCGGCACTTCTCAGGGGGGTCGTGGTCACAGGGTGACCGTACGGTCAGACGCTGCTGTCCGTGCGGGATCTCGGGGATCCTCTGGCGCCAGTGTCGGTCAAGGATGACACGGTCTCATCCATGAGCGGAGCCCTGGAGACCCCGAGCTACGACGTATCGGATGAGCGGATCGCGGAGAGGTGTGGCCACACCACCGTGAACACTGCTCGACCTCCCGGGGTGACGCTCGCCGAGCGTCGCGAGCGTGCCCAGTACCGGGCCGTCGAGCCCTGCCATGTCGTGGTGGTCACCGAGATGGGCCGTCTGCCGGGGCTCCTGAGCGAGTGGCGCAGACCCCACCAGTGCCCGTGGGAGGGACGCGTCGCCCTCGTCCGCCCCAGGGGCGGCACCTGGGTGCTCGTGCTGGACTGGCTGCCGGCCGGGGCGATCGAGCGTGTGCAGCCCGGACGGCACGCACCCACGTAGCGCCGGATCTTCGCCGAGACCACGAGCCATTCGCTGCACACCGACCGGAGCCGCACCACGGATCGAGACGAGCCCCTGCGTGCGGGTCATCGAGCTCGCATCATCCACCGTCCGCCCTGGCTCGTCATGTGTCCGTCCATCCACTCGAGCATCGAGTCGCACCGCTGCATCCCCACAGGTCCGGTCTCGCCGTGCTGGTCGGTGACCCAGTCTCGGCACGCTCGGCCCATCTCCTCGGAGCCCTGCCACATCATGCTGCCCATCATCGAGCCACCTGAGTGGTCGTCCATCCACGCGAACATGTCGGTGCACCACTGATCGTCCGGCGAGGTGCTCGCGGACCCCGAGTCCATCCAGTCAGCACACGACTGCTGCACCTGGCTGAGTGGCGCCGCAGTGGCCGGATCGTCGTCGCCGACGACGATCACCGCCGCGAGCACTGCGACGGCGAGCAGGGCGAGGGTCACAGCGCTCGCCACGAGCCAGCGCGGACGCTGAGGATCGGCACGGGACAGGTCGGGCAGGGGGTCGGTCGTGGTCATGCCTCCATGCTCGTGCGCGAGCCCATGGGTGGGCAGGGCCCAAAGTCCTGGGCGTGGGGGCCGCTCGGGCCGTGGACGATGCGGTCGGCCGAGGACCTTCGGCCCTACGCGCATCTCGTCGTCGCTGTCACTGTGAGGACACCCGGTGAAGGAAGCATGAGCGCTGAAGGCACGAACCTGGGGGTCGCGACGGTGGCACCACGCTGTTGCCGTCGGCCTCGCGCTCATGGGATGCCCCGGTCAGGTAGGCGAGACCGTCGTCATGGCGGTCTTGCCTACCGGCACGCAGAAAACGCCGGCCTGGCCGACCCGTCCGGGCCCGGAGTGGCGGCCGACCGCACGGACTCGGGACCTTTGGCCCTTCCGAGGGTGGGCGGAGTTCGATGCACTGGCCCGCGTGGAGCCGCCATCGGGGTGGGCCGGAGATGAGAGCAGGGACGATGACCACTCCGTTGACCTCGGAGACCCCCACCGCGGTGGGGGCGAAGTCGCCGTGGCTCATGCTGGCGCTCGCCACGACGGGATTCGCCGTCAACTTCTGGGCCTGGGCGCTCCTCAGCCCCCTGGGACCGGTCTTCGGTGACAGCGGCGTCCTGGGTGACCTGAGCGAGGCACAGATCTCGCTGCTGGTGGCCGTCCCGGTGATCGTGGGCTCGCTCGGCCGGATCCCGGTGGGGGCGCTGACCGACCTGTACGGCGGTCGCGAGATGTTCGTGGCCGTCTCGATCGCCACCATCGCCCCGGTCCTGTTCATCGGGTTCTTCGCCCAGACCAGCTACGCAGCGCTGTTGCTGGGCGGATTCTTCCTCGGCATCGCCGGAACCTCGTTCGCTGTCGGTGTCCCGTTCGTCAACGCTTGGTTCCCGCCGCAGCGACGGGGCTTGGCCGTCGGCATCTTCGGGGCCGGGATGGGTGGCACCGCGATCAGCGCACTCACCACCGTCAAGCTCTACACCACTGTCGGCGACCAGGCGCCGTTCCTCTTCGCGGCGGCAGCCCTGTCGATCTTCGCAGTCCTTGCGTGGTTGCTGCTCGAGGACGCTCCCGGTCGCACAGCACCGACCTCGTCGTTGACGGCGAGACTCAGCGCCAACGCCCGCCTGCCGATCACCTGGCAAGCCAGCATCCTCTACGCCGTGGCCTTCGGTGGCTACGTCGCGTTCTCGGTCTACCTACCTGCGTATCTCAAGACCGCCTACGAGCTCGCACCAGCCGACGCCGCCAACCGGATGGCCGGCTTCGTCGTCCTGGCGGTGATCATGCGACCGGTCGGAGGGTGGCTCGCGGACCGCTTCGGTCCGATCCCTGTCCTGGCCGGCGGGTACGCCGTCGTCGTGCTGGGTGCAGCCATCGCCTCGACGACGCCGGTTCTCGAGCACGCCGGCGCCCTGGCTTTCCTGGCCATGGCCATGGCACTCGGCTGCGGCACGGGCGCCACCTTCGCGCTGATCTCGAAGGTGACCGACCCGACCAGGGTCGGTGGCGTCACCGGCCTCGTCGGGGCGGCCGGGGGACTGGGCGGGTTCGTCCCGCCGCTGGTCATGGGTTTCGTCTACGGACGCACCGACTCCTACGCCCTCGGCCTGTGGATGCTCTCCTTCACCGCCGCGCTGGCCCTCCTGCTCACCGTCACCGTCGTACGCCGTACAGCCGCCCAGGGACAGGAAGTCCGGTGACCCCACCGCCGAGGAAGTCCGCGCCCGTCGTCGGGATGGACGGTTCGCTCAGCGACGCACTCGTCCGCAGCCGCAGGTTCTTCACCCGCGGAACGGTGTCCGACGACCTGCGGACGCTGTCCACGATCGGTGGCCGCGAAGCCGACGACTTCTACCGCGATCGGTGGAGCCACGACAAGGTGGTGCGCTCGACGCACGGCGTGAACTGCACCGGGTCCTGCTCGTGGAAGGTCTACGTCAAGGACGGGATCATCACGTGGGAGACCCAGCAGACCGACTACCCCTCCGTCGGCCCGGACTCCCCGGAGTACGAACCCCGCGGGTGCCCCCGAGGCGCGGCGTTCTCCTGGTACACCTACTCACCGACTCGGGTGCGCTACCCGTACGTGCGCGGCGTCCTGCTGCAGATGTTCCGAGAGGCCAAGTCCCAGCACGACGGCGACCCGGTGCGGGCGTGGGAGCACATCGTGGAGAACCCCGCGCGGGCGACGGCCTACAAGTCGGCCCGTGGCAAGGGCGGCCTCGTGCGCGCCACCTGGGAGGAGGCCAGTGAGATCGTCGCGGCCGCGCACGTGCACACGATCAAGAAGTACGGCCCCGACCGGGTCGCCGGCTTCTCGCCCATCCCGGCGATGTCGATGGTCTCGCACGCCTCCGGTGCGCGGTTCGTGAACCCGATCGGAGGCTCGATGCTGAGCTTCTACGACTGGTACGCCGACCTGCCTGTCGCCTCACCTCAGGTCTTCGGCGACCAGACCGACGTACCTGAGTCCGGCGACTGGTGGAACGCCGGCTACCTGATCATGTGGGGTTCCAACCTCCCGGTCACCCGTACCCCTGATGCCCACTGGATGACCGAGGCCCGCTACCGGGGTCAGAAGGTCGTCGCGGTGGCGCCCGACTACGCCGACAACGTCAAGTTCGCCGACGACTGGCTAGCGGCCACACCGGGCACCGACGGTGCCCTGGCGATGGCCATGGGACACGTCGTGCTGACCGAGTTCTTCGTCCGCAAGACCACGCCGTACTTCGACCACTACGTCAAGACCTACACCGACCTGCCGCACCTGGTGCGACTGGAGGAGACCCCCGACGAGGGTGTCTACACGGGTGGGAAGTTCCTGACCGCCGCCGACCTCCAGGCGCATCAGGGGGAGGAGAACGCGGCCTTCAAGACCGTCCTCATCGACGCGGCGACCGACGAGGTGGTGGTCCCCAACGGGTCTCTCGGGCACCGCGACGGCGACGACGGTGAGGGCAAGTGGAACCTGGACCTCGGCGACGTCGAGCCGCGGCTGTCGCTGCTCCGGGCGCCCGAGGAAGCGGGGGAGGACGAGAGCGTGCTGGTCCGGTTCCCGCGCTTCGACACCCCCGATGGCACCGCCGGGGACCTGCCGCGCGGGGTCCCGGTGCGTCGGATCGACGGCCACCTGGTCACTACCGTGTTCGACCTGCTGATGGCGCAGTACGGCGTCGCCCGCGGCGACCTGCCCGGGCAGTGGCCGACGGGGTACGACGACGCGACGGCGCCGTACACCCCGGCCTGGCAGGAGGAGATCACCGGAGTCTCGGCCGCGGCCGCGGCCCGCGTCGGCCGGGAGTTCGCGCAGAACGCCGAGGACTCCCAGGGTCGCTCGATGATCGTGATGGGAGCCGGCACCAACCACTGGTTCCACTCCGACACGATCTACCGCGCCTTCTTGACCTTGACCAACCTGACCGGCTGCCAGGGCGTCAACGGTGGCGGCTGGGCCCACTACGTGGGGCAGGAGAAGGTGCGCCCGATCACGGGCTACAACCAGATCGCCAATGCGCTGGACTGGAACCGGCCGCCGCGCAACATGATCCAGACGGCGTACTGGTATCTGCACACCAACCAGTTCCGTTACGACCAGTTCGATGCCGACACCCTGTCGGCCACCACCGGGAAGGGCCAGTTGGCGGGCAAGTCCACCGCTGACGTGATCGCCCAGAGCGCCCGGATGGGCTGGATGCCCTCCTACCCGACCTTCAACCGCAACCCGTTGGAGCTCACCGATGAGGCGGCAGCGGCGGGACGGTCGACGTCGGATCACATCGTCGACCAGCTCAAGAGCGGCGAGTTGGCGTTCGCCGCCGAGGACCCGGACGCCGCGGAGAACTACCCGCGAATCCTGTCGATCTGGCGGGCCAACCTGCTGGGCTCCTCGGGCAAGGGCAACGAGTATTTCCTCAAGCACCTGCTGGGCACCGACGCCTCCCTGCGCGCCACCGAGACGCCGGAGGGCAAACGACCCCGCGACGTGAAATGGCACGACGAGGCGCCCGAGGGCAAGCTCGACCTGTTGATGTGCATCGACTTCAGACAGACCAGCACCACCGTCTTCTCCGACATCGTCCTGCCCGCTGCGACGTGGTACGAGAAGCACGACCTGAACACCACCGACATGCACCCCTTCGTGCACTCGTTCAACCCGGCAATCGCCCCGCCCTGGCAGACCCGCACCGACTGGGCGGCATGGCAGGCGATCGCGGAGAAGTTCAGTGAGCTCGCGGCCGTGCACCTCGGAGTCCGCAAGGACGTGGTCGCGGTGCCGCTGACCCACGACACCCCGGACGCGATGGCCAACCCGCACGGCGTCGTGAAGGACTGGAAGGCCGGGGACTGCGAGCCGGTCCCCGGGGTGAGCATGCCCAAACTCGTCGAGATCGAGCGCGACTACGGCGCGGTCAGCGACAAGCTGAATGCGCTGGGGCCACTGCTGGACACGCTCGGCGCCACCACGAAGGGTGTCACCTTCGAGCTGAGCAAGCAGATCGACTACCTGCTGAGGAAGAACGGCGCGGTCCGCGGCGGGGCTGCCGCGGGGCGCCCGTCGCTGAAGCGCGACACCGACGTGTGCGAGGCGATCCTGGCGATGTCGGGGACCACCAACGGGCACCTGGCCACGCAGGGATTCAAGACCTTGGAGAAGCGCACCGGGGTGCTGCTCCACGACTTGGCCGCCGAGCACGAGGGCAAGCAGATCACCTTCGCCGACACCCAGGCCGCGCCGGTCCCGGTCATCACCTCGCCGGAGTGGTCGGGCTCGGAGACCGGCGGACGCCGCTACTCGCCGTTCACGATCAACGTCGAGCGACTCAAGCCCTGGCACACCCTGACCGGGCGGATGCACTTCTACCTCGACCACGACTGGATGACCGAGCTGGGGGAGGGGCTGCCGGTCTACCGGCCGCCGCTGAACATGGGGGCGCTCTTCGCTGAGCCTGCTATCGGCACGGTCGCCCCGGATGAGCAGACCGGGAAGCCCTTGGGCGACCAACTGGGCGTGACGGTGCGCTATCTGACCCCGCACAACAAATGGTCGATCCACTCCGAATATCAGGACAACCTGTTCATGCTGTCGCTGTCGCGGGGCGGGCAGAACATCTGGATGAGCAACAAGGACGCCGAGAAGGTCGGGATCGAGGACAACGACTGGATCGAGGCGGTCAACCGCAACGGCGTTGTGGTCGCCCGGGCGATCGTCTCCCACCGGATGCCCGAGGGGACGGTGTACATGTATCACGCCCAGGACCGGCTGATCGACGTACCGATCGCCGAGGCGTCGGGCAAACGCGGCGGGATCCACAACTCGCTGACCCGGCTGCTGGTCAAACCGAGCCACCTGATCGGCGGCTACGCCCAGCTCACCTACGCGTTCAACTACCTCGGTCCGACCGGGAACCAGCGCGACGAAGTGACCGTCATCCGCAAGCGCTCTCAGGAGGTTCAGTACTGATGAAGGTCATGGCACAGATGGCGATGGTGATGAACCTCGACAAGTGCATCGGGTGCCACACCTGCTCGGTGACCTGCAAGCAGGCGTGGACCAACCGCTCGGGCACCGAGTACGTCTGGTTCAACAACGTCGAGACCCGGCCCGGACTGGGGTATCCGCGGACCTATGAGGACCAGGAGAAGTGGAAGGGCGGCTGGGAGGTCAACTCCCGTGGTCGGCTCAAGCTCAAGGGCGGCGGCCGGTTCAAGAAGCTGGCCACGATCTTCTCCAACCCGCTGATGCCCTCGATCCAGGACTACTACGAGCCGTGGAC
>JBBPYJ010000029.1:0-12260 GCA_038200025.1 Propionibacteriales bacterium
ATCTACGACATCCCCAAGGTGCTGCACGCCGAGGGTCTGGACGCCTACCTCGTCCGTCGCCTCGATCTGCCCTTCCGCGACGTCGACTGGACCCGCTGGGACGACCTGCTGCGCCGGGTGCACCACCCGACCGAAGAGGTCACGGTCGCGCTGGTCGGCAAGTACATCGACCTGCCCGACGCCTACCTCTCGGTCAGTGAGGCGCTGCGGGCCGGCGGGTTCGCCCACGAGGCCAAGGTCAACATCCGCTGGGTTGCCTCCGACACCTGCGAAACCGCCGCCGGAGCCCGACAGCAACTCGGTGATGTCGACGCCGTGTGCGTTCCCGGTGGCTTCGGGATCCGCGGCATCGAGGGCAAGCTCGGCGCGCTGCACTACGCGCGCACCCAGGGCATCCCGACCCTGGGACTGTGCCTGGGTCTTCAGTGCATGGTGATCGAGTTCGCCCGCAACGTCGCCGGGCTTCAGCAGGCTGCCTCGACCGAGTTCGACCCGCACGTCGCGGAGCCGGTGATCGCCACCATCGAGGAGCAGAAGCATTTCGTCGACGGTGCGGGCGACCTCGGCGGCACCATGCGCCTGGGCCTGTACGCCGCGGATCTCACCGAGGGGTCGCTGGCCGCCGACACCTACGGCCAGACTCAGATCCAGGAGCGGCACCGGCACCGCTACGAGGTCAACAACGCCTACCTCGACCAGCTGTCGCAGGCGGGCCTGGTCTTCTCCGGCACCAATTCCGAGCTGGGCCTGGTCGAGTTCGTCGAACTGCCCCGTGAGGTGCATCCTTACTACATCTCCACCCAGGCGCATCCGGAGCTACGCTCGCGACCGACCCGTCCGCACCCGCTTTTCGCCGGCCTGATCGGGGCCGCGATCGAGCGTCAGCGCGAGCTGCGATTTCCGCTCGACGAATCGGGCCTGCGACGACGCGACGAGGAAGTCGAGCTCACCGCCGCCGTCGACTGATCTTGTGTCGACGGACGAGAGCGGGTCCTTCGACGCCTCACGACCTCATCACTTGTCTGCGGCCCGTGTCAGCAAGGGTTTGCTGATTCGGGCGATCGTCACGGCGCCTATAGGTCGGAAAGGATGAAGCGGGTCGGGATCGTGGGATCCGGTGGGGCCGCCTAGCTCGGTGTGGGCCAGAGCGCTCATCACCACGTACGCATCCTCCTTGCTCCACCCGAGGTCGTCGACCATGACGGAGAACAGGGACTCGTAGGCCATCTGGATTGACTCCTGCACCGGATCATCGATGCCCACACAGATGTATTCCGCACCCGTGTCGACGTGGGGCGCAGCCAGTTTCCGGTTCTTGACGACATCGACTGAGACAGTGGCGCGCCCGGCTGCTTCGATGGCGACGAAGGAAGACTCTCCACGGCTCATCACGGCGTGGATGTCACCGATGTACAACAGGGCGCCCGGGACTTGGACAGGTAGATAGATGGTGGCACCGGGGGCCACGTCGATCAGGTCCATGTTCCCACCTGTGGGGTAGGAGGGCATGACGGTCGAGGCGTCCGATGCGGCCGGGGCGACCCCGATACACCCGATCATGGGGGCCACGGGACAGTCCACGTCGTCGGTGAGCTGCACGCGTTGATCACGCAGCGGGATTCGACGCACGAACATCTTCTCCCCCATCGCGCGCTGGAGGGCCCCGGCGCCGGGAATGAACACCGACCAGCCCTGCTCGGCGAGGACGATATCGTGGATGGTCACCGCGAGAGCGTCGCCGGGCTCGGCGCCCTCGACGTACACCGGGCCGGTGATGGGGTTGAGTTGCGCGGTCACCAGTGAGAGGTCGCCCAACTGCTCCATCTGCGCGTAGGCCTCGTCGTCGGTCTCGAAGGTGATGCGATCGCCGGCGCCGGCAGTCACGGTCAGCACCGGCTCGTGGTGGGCGCTGAACGCGCCGCGGTAGAGATCCTTGCTCAAGAAGTGGCTGGTCACTGGTTTCCCTCTCCAGTGGTGGCGGCGTGCTCAGCACGGATTCCGGTGCCCTTGGCTTGGTAGTAGAGCAGGACCGGGACGCCGATCGCGAGCCAGACCAGCCCGCCGATCTTCGCGGCGGACTCCGCGTTCCACAACACAAATCCGATGATGAGAAAGCCCAGGACCGGAGAGATCCAGTGCAACAAGAAGTTGCGGCTCTTCTCCCGGATCACGAAGTAGGACACCACGGACACGTGTAGCAGCAGGAAACTGGTCAAGGCACCGAAGTTCACCAGGGACGAGATCAGGCCGATGTTGCCGACGAAGAACAGTCCCGCCACCAGCGTGACGCCCGCGACGAGGATGATGGCACGCTCGGGCACGCGGGTGCGCTGGTTGACGTGGGACAGGAACGCTGGCAGCCGACCGTCCCGGCTCATGGAGAAGAGCAGCCGGGAGGTCGCACTCTGAGCGGCTACCGCGTTCGCGATGCCGACGGCCAGCGCATTCATGGTGAGGAACGCGATCTGCCAGCCGTGGTTGCTGACGCTCTCGACGATCCCGAAGAACGCGTTGTTGACCTCGTCGTCGCCGAACGATGTCTGGTCGGGGACCAGCATGGCCGCAAGCCAGGTCTGGGAGATGAAGAAGGTCGCCACGAGCAGTAGGCCTCCGATCATCGCGATACCCGCGGCTTTGCGTCCACCCTTGGCTTCTTCGCTGAGGGTGGCGATCCCGTCGAACCCGAGGAAGCTCAGGACGGCGATGGACAATGCGGTGGCCACCAATGACGGACTGAACTCGGCGCTGTTGAACAGTGGGGTGACCGTGAGCTGCGCGCCGTTCGTGCCCTTGATGATGGCGGTGACGGCCATGAAGATGAAGATCGCGATGAAGACGAGCTCGGCGGCAAGAAAGTAGCGGTTCAGCAGCGCGGTGAAGGAGATACCGGCGAGGTTGATGGTGGTGTTGATAGCGAGGAAGGCAATGATCCATACGAACTTCGGCACCGCGGGAAAGATCCCGGACATCGACTCGGCGGCGAACACGTAGAGAAGCGTCGGCACCAGGACGTAGTCCAACAAGATGGTCCACCCGGCGAAGAATCCCACGTGGGGATGCAAACCGCGCCCGACGTAGGAGAACACCGACCCGGCCACCGGGAACGCCTTCGACATCTGGGCATACGACGAGGCGGTGAAGATCATCGCCACCAAGCCGATGAGGTAGACCAACGGCACCATTCCCTTGGCCTCGTTGAACACCACCCCAAAGATCGCCCACGGGGCGATCGGGACCATGAATACCAATCCGTAGATGAGCAGGTCTGTCGTGGACAGGGTGCGATTGAGCTCCTGCTTGTATCCGAACTCGGACAGGTCGGATGTTGCTTCTGCGGTGGTGTCCCGCCTCGAGTCTTGGTTCATCGGTCAGTTCTCCTGATGTTGGGTGTCGTGCTCGCGCAAGAAGGACCCGACCACGGCGGTGAAGTCCTCGGGCTCTTCGATGTGGGGCATGTGACTGCTGTCGGGGAAGACGTGGCTGCGGGATCCCTGGATGCCGTCGAGGAAGGGCTGCCAGACCGCGGGCATCGCCTCGTCGTAGTGCCCGGCCACCACCAGGGTGGGTGCCGTGATGTGACCAAGACGGTCGACGATGCTCCACTCCTTCAGGGTGCCGATGACGTGGAACTCACTTGGCCCGTTCATCGTGTGGTAAACGGTCGGATCGGCATCGGCTTGGTCGAAGGAATCCTTGACGTCCTGGGGGAGAGGCTGGATCCGGCACACGTGCTTGGCGTTGAAGACCTCGACGGCTTCCTTGTACGACGTGGAGTCCGTCGTCCCGTCATCTTCGTGGTGCTGCAGGGTCTTCTGGACGTCTGCGGGCAGCTCGGCGCGCAGGGTCGCGGCTGCGTCTAGCCACAGCGGCATGGACGCGGGGCTGTCGCAGATGGTCAGGCTCAGCACGCCCTTGCCGTCGGCGACCATGAACTCGGGTGAGAGCATGCCGCCCCATGACTGCCCGAGCAGGTGGAACCTGTTCCCCACCCCGAGGGCGTCGACGAGGTTGCGCAGCTCGCGGACGAACAGCTCGACGGTCCAGAAGTCGGCGCCGCGATCGGGGAGGTGCGTGCTGTTGCCGCAGCCGAGCTGGTCGTAGTGGATGACCGCGCGCCCGTCCGCAGCCAGGTCCGCCATCGCCAAGCAGTAGTTGTGCGCCATCCCCGGCCCGCCGTGCACGATCACCACGGGCGCCTTGTCGGAGTCAGGGTCAGGGTCCAGGCTGCCAGTGACGCGGTACCACGTCTGGTAGCCCAGGTAGTCCACGGTTCCCGTGGTGCCGTTCGGCTGGTCGGTGCTTGTCATGACAACCTCCGTACTTGACGCCGACCGGCAGTCAAGCATCCGCAAAGGTATTATGACAATACCTTAAGGGGTGTGACTTGGTGTGAGGGAGGGCCACGATGAAGCGACTCGAGCGGCCAGCGACGCAATCGCACGGAAACCGACCGACGATGAGTGGTGGTATCGCCGACCGAATCGTCACCGCCATCGCCGTGGGTGAGTATTCCCCGGCGGAGCGGCTTCCGCCTGAACGTGAGCTCGCGGCGATGCTCGGCGTCAGCCGCGTCACCATCAGAGAGGCACTGCAGCAGGTCACCGAACTGGGACTGATCGAGTCCCGACGTGGCCGCGGAGGCGGGACGTTCGTCACCTGTCTGTCGTGGGAGGACGTCGCCTCGGATACCGCCCGGCGCACCCTGGAGGTGGAATTGCCCCGGTTGCGTGACCTGTTCGACTACCGCTGTCTGATCGAAGGGGCGGTGGCCAGGGCCGCGACCGAGCGGCGGTCCGCCGAGGACGTCGCGCAGCTGAGAGCAGCCCTCGAAGAGTTCCGACGAGCAGAGGGGATGGCCGAAGCTCGCCGCCTCGATCGGCGTCTCCACGGGCTGGTCTGCGAGGCCGCGAAGAACCCGCTCTTCACCCAGCTCAGCGCCCGACTCACCGCCGAGGTGACGCTCGGACTCGGGTCCGAGCCCTACCAGGAAGAATTCTTCGAACGCGCTCTTGCTGAGCACGAGGAACTCATAGGTCACGTCGTGCGCGGCGAGACTGAAGCAGCTGGACGGACCGCGCAGTCCCACTTTGCGATGACCCTCGAGGCGATGCATGCCGGCCTACGGCGCGCGTCGAAAACATCGGATCCGTCCTCCTGACCATCAAAGTGCGCCTCCTACTTCGCAAGGCCTGGCAGGATGCGGGCATGTCTGACGCTCCGCTCGCCGACCGACCGACCATCTGGCCGGTGTCGGCCAGCAGGGATCTGCACCGCGACGACTGGGTCGTGGGCCTGCGCGAGGACGACGTACACCGACCGGGGCACCCCGATGAGGTGCTCAAGCGGTTGGTAGTCGAGCACCCCGGTGCGGTGATCGTGCTGGCCGTCGACGACGAGGAGCGGGTGCTCTGCCTCCAGCAGTATCGCCATCCCGGCGGGCACGTCTTCGTAGAGCTTCCGGCCGGGCTGCTCGACGAGGAGGGTGAGGAACCGGTGGAGACCGCCAAGCGCGAGCTGCGTGAGGAGGCGCAGCTGGCCGCGCGCGACTGGCGACCGCTGCTGGCGACGTACCCCTCGGCGGGGTTGACCGCCGAGGTGCACCACATCTTCCTAGCCCGCGGCTTGAGCTTCGCCGATCGTGGGGCCTTCGAGCTCAAGGGTGAGGAGGCCGAGATGACCGTGGGTTGGGTGCCGATGGCCGACCTGCTCGAGGCAGTTCTCGACGGGCGGGTCCAGCAGGGACCTCTAGCTCAAGCGGTGCTGGTCTATGCAGTGTTGGGACAGCGCGGAGACCTCGCAGCGGAGTAGGGTCGCCGACGAGCAGGGCACGCCTGGTGCCCTTGAGATCAGGAGGCACCGTGAAGGTCGGCGTTCCCAGCGAAGTGAAGAACCACGAGTACCGCGTGGCGATCACCCCGATCGGCGTTCATGAGCTCGTCGAGCACAACCATGAGGTCTTTGTGCAGGCGGGAGCCGGCGAGGGCTCGCAGATCCCCGACGAGGAGTACGTCGCTGCCGGCGCGACCATCATCGACGATGCCGACGAGCTCTGGGGCAGCGTCGATCTGGTGTTGAAGGTCAAGGAACCGGTCGAGCAGGAGTATCACCGGCTGCGTGAGGACCTGGTGCTTTTCACCTACCTGCACCTGGCCGCGGACAAGCCGCTGACCGAGGAGCTGCTGGCCAAGAAGGTCACCTCGATCGCCTACGAGACCGTCCAGCTGCCGTCCGGGTCGCTGCCGCTGCTCTACCCGATGTCCGAGGTGGCCGGGTGCCTGGCCCCGCAGGTGGGGGCGTACTCGATGATGAAGGCCGAGGGCGGCCGGGGCGTGCTGATGGGCGGGGTCGGGGGAGTGGCCAACGCCAAGGTGGTCGTCATCGGCGCCGGAGTCTCAGGTCAGAACGCCGCTAACATCGCCCTGGGGATGGGTGCCGACGTCACGCTGTTGGACAACGACCTGGACAAGCTGCGGATGTCGTTCTGGCGCTACAACAACCGGGTGCACGGCCTGGCCTCGTCGGCGCTGGCAATCCGCCAGCAGGTGATGGAGGCCGACCTGGTGATCGGCGCGGTGCTGGTCCCGGGAGCCAAGGCTCCCAAGCTGGTCAGCAACGAGCTGGTCTCGCAGATGAAGCCCGGCTCGGTGCTGGTCGACATCGCGGTCGACCAGGGCGGCTGCTTCGAGGACACCCGTCCCACCACGCACGCCGACCCGACCTTCACCGTGCACAACTCGGTCTTCTACTGCGTGGCCAACATGCCCGGCGCAGTGCCCAACACCTCGACGTACGCGCTGACCAACGCGACCCTGCCCTACCTGGTCGCGGTAGCCGACAAGGGCTGGCAGCAGGCCTGTCGCGACAGCGGACCGCTGGCGCGCGGGCTCAACACTCACGCCGGCCGGTTGACCAACGGTCCGGTCGGCGAGGCCGTCGGGATCGACACGGTGACCCTGGAAGATGCGCTTGGCTGACGCAGTGACCCGTGCGGTGCGCACCTACCTCGACCACCTCACCGTGGAGCGGGGGGTGGCGGCCAACACGTTGTCGTCCTATCGACGTGATCTGCGCCGGTACGCCGAGTTCTTGACCGCCCAAGGCATCGACGAGTTGTCCGGTGTCACCGAGGCAACGGTCGGTGCCTTCCTGGTTGGGTTGCGCGAGGGGGTGCCGGGTGAGGGCGGGCGGCCGCCGCTGTCCGCGGCCTCCGCTGCGCGCACCCTGGTGGCGGTGCGCGGGTTCCACAAGTTCGCGGTCCGCGATGGGTTGGCCCCGAGCGACCCGGCGGCCTCGGTGAAGCCGCCAACCCCCGCGAAACGGCTGCCCAAGGCGCTGCCGCTGGCCGACATTGAGGAGATCCTGAAGGCCGCCGGCAGCCCCGGCACCGCGCTGGCGGCGCGGGACCGGGCGTTGCTCGAGGTGCTCTACGGGACCGGGGCACGGATCTCCGAGGCGGTCGGGCTGGACGTGGATGACCTGGACCTCACCGCCGGCACCGTGCTGCTGCGCGGCAAGGGTGGCAAGGAGAGGTTGGTGCCGGTCGGGTCCTATGCGATCAAAGCCGTGTCTGCCTACCTGAGCGGGGCGCGCCCGGGCCTGATCAGCGCTGTCTCGGGTCGTTCGGGAGCCGCTCGCGGTTCTGGAGTAGGAGGGGTGCTCTTCCTCAACGCTCGAGGTGGGCGGCTCTCCCGCCAGTCCGCGTGGGCGGTGCTGACCCGCGCCGCCGACCGCGCGGGGGTCACCGCGGACGTGTCCCCGCACACCCTGCGGCACTCTTTCGCCACGCACCTTCTCGACGGCGGGGCCGACGTCCGGGTGGTCCAGGAACTGCTCGGCCACGCGTCGGTCACCACCACCCAGATCTACACGCTGGTGACCGTGGACAACCTGCGCGAGGTCTTCGCTGCCGCGCATCCCCGGGCCCGTTGACCAGACCGTGAGTTCGCGGGCGAGCGCCGTCCGGGGAGAGCGCCTTGGCAATGCTGTCAATGCTGCTAGATTGACTGCATGGGCGTCGCTATCACTGTTCGGGACGTGCCAGACCGGGTGAGGGACGAACTGGCGGGTCGCGCCGCCCGCGCCGGTATGTCGCTGCAGGAGTACCTGCGCGGCATGCTCGTCCAAAGTGCTTCTCGTCCAGCCGTCGACGACCTCATCGCCCGTGCTCGCGGACGTGTCGAAGCCACGGGGGTCCGGGTCGACGCCGAGTCGATCCTCGCCGGTCGCGACGCCGACCGACGGTGAGGCCGCGGGTCGTCTGCGACGCCTCCGCGGTGGTCGCGCTGCTGCTGGACTCTGGTCCCGATGGACGGTGGGCCGCCGACGCCCTCACCGGTGCCCACCTTGCCGCGCCCCACCTGCTGGCTTTCGAGGTCGCCAACATCATCCGGCGTCACGAGCTCGCGGGGCTCATCACCGATGACCAGGCTGTCCAGGCCCACGTCGACCTGCTCGACTTGGCGGTCGAGCAGTGCCCGTACTTCCTGCTGGCGCCCAGAGCCTGGCAGCTGCGCAAGAACCTGACGACGTACGACGCCAGTTACGTCGCGCTCGCCGAACTCCTCGACGTCTCCCTGGTGACCCTGGACCGCGGTATCGCTCGTGCGCCCGATCTTCGCTGCGCGGTGACCACGCGTGAGCCAACCGACGGTTAGTCTCACGTCGATGACCGACGACGACAGTGCCGCGTACGACGCGTTCTTCACCTGGGTGCAGACCCAGGATCTCGAGCTCTACGCGCACCAGGAGGAGGCGGTCCTGGAGCTGATGTCCGGCTCCCACGTCATCCTCGCCACGCCGACCGGCTCCGGGAAGTCACTCGTCGCAACCGCCGCCCACTTCGCGGCGCTGGAGAGCAACCGGGTGTCGTTCTACACCGCACCGATCAAGGCGCTGGTCAACGAGAAGTTCTTCGCCCTGGTCGAGGTCTTCGGCGCCGACAACGTCGGCATGCTGACCGGGGATGCCACCGTGAACGCCGACGCTCCGATCATCGCCTGCACCGCGGAGGTGCTGGCCAACATCGCGCTGCGCGAGGGTCGGGCCGCCGACGTCGGCCTGGTGGTGATGGACGAGTTCCACTTCTACGGCGAACCCGATCGGGGTTGGGCCTGGCAGGTGCCGTTGCTGGAGTTGGTCGACGCCCAGTTCCTGTTGATGTCGGCGACCCTGGGCGACGTTTCGGGTCTGGCGGCGGACCTCACGCGGCGTACCGGTCGGGAGACCGCGGTGGTCGACGACGCCGAGCGGCCGGTGCCGCTGACGTTCACCTACGCGCTGACCCACCTGAACGAGACGCTCGAGGAGATCGTCACCACCCACCAGTCCCCGGTGTACGTCGTCCACTTCACCCAGGCCGCCGCCGTCGAGCACGCCATCAACCTGCTGACCGACAAGGTGGTCTCGGCCAGCGCGTCGCAGGACCAGGGTCGCCAGATCCGAGAGCGGTTGTCGGGCTTCAACTTCGCCGCCGGGTTCGGCAAGACGCTCAACAAGCTGTTGCGTCAAGGGATCGGGGTGCACCACGCCGGGATGCTGCCGCGCTACCGCCGCCTGGTGGAGACGCTGGCCCAGGCGGGCCTGCTCAGCGTCATCTGCGGCACCGACACCCTCGGGGTGGGCATCAACGTGCCCATCAAGACGGTGCTGTTCACCGGACTGGCCAAGTTCGACGGCAACCGGCAACGGGTGCTGCGAGCCCGTGAGTTCGCCCAGATCGCCGGGCGTGCGGGGCGGGCCGGCTTCGACACCCAGGGGTACGTCGTCGTGCAGGCACCCGAGCACGTCATCGACAACGAGAAGGCCAAGGCCAAGTCGGCGGCCAAGAACGCGGCACCGGGGGCCAACGCCAAGCGCAAGAGCAAGCCGCAGCTGCGCAGGGCCCCCGAGGGCACGGTGGTCTGGTCCGAGCAGACCTTCGACAAGCTCGTCGCCGGCACCCCCGAACCGCTGCCCTCGCGGATGCGGGTCGACAACTCAATGCTGATCAACGTCCTGGCCCGCGACGAGGATGCGTTCGGCGTCCTGCGCAGGCTGCTGACCGACAACCACGAAGACCCGCGCAGCCAACGGCGGCTGGCTAGGCGCGCGCTGCGACTGGCCAGCTCCCTGGTCAGGTCGGGGACGATCACCCGCCTCGACGAGGTCGACTCCCTCGGTCGTCGCTACGTGCTGACGCTCGACCTGCCCGAGAACTTCGCCCTCAACCAGCCGTTGGCGCACTTCGCCCTGGCCGCCTTCGACCTGCTCGACCCCGAGGCGCCGACCTACACCCTGGACATCATCTCGGTGGTCGAGGCAGTGCTCGACCAGCCGCGTCAGGTGCTGTTCGCCCAGCAGCGCGCGGCGCGGGGCGAGGCGGTGGCGCAGATGAAGGCCGACGGGATGGAGTACGACGAGCGGATGGCCCTGCTGGACAAGATCACCTGGCCGCAGCCGCTCGCCGAGCTGCTGGGAGCGGCGTACGAGCTGTATCGCCAGACCCATCCGTGGCTGTCCGAGCACGCGCTGGAGCCGAAGTCGGTGGTCCGCGAGATGGTCGAGCAGGGGATGGGTTTCACCGATCTGGTCGGTCGCTACCAGCTGGCCCGGTCCGAGGGGTTGGTGCTGCGCTACCTGACCGACGCCTACCGGACGCTGCAGCACACCGTGCCGGAGGCGCATCGCACTCCCGAGCTGGACGACCTGATCGAGTGGTTGGGCGAGACCGTGCGCCAGACCGACTCCTCGCTGCTCGACGAGTGGGAGGCGCTGGCCGACCCCACTCATCTCGCCGCTGCTGTCAGCGGCGCACCCCCACCGCCGCCGCGGCCCTTGTCTGGGCAGCAGCGCGCCTTCACGGTAATGATCCGCAACGCGATGTTCGCCCGGGTCAACCTGTGTGCGCGCGACGACCTGGACGCGTTGATGCGCTTGGAGCGGACCGCCGCGGACCGCACCGACCCACCGGGGACGGTGTTGATGACGCGCTCGCGCTGGGACCAAGGCATCGACGACTACTTCAACGAGCATGAGGTGCTGTTGACCGACGGTGAGGCCCGAGGGCCGGAACTGCTGAGCATCGGACCCGAGGAGATCGGGCGGCCGGCCGGGGTTGGCGACGACGGGGACGGTGGGGACGACGAGGACCGTACGGCGCGGATCCGTCAGGTGCGCCAGACTCTGCACGACCCCGAGGGCCACCACGACTGGGTGATCGACGCCACGGTCGACTGCGATGCCAGCGACGAAGCCGGGGAACTGGTGCTGGTGACCGTGGCCATGAAGCGCCTATAACCCTGGCGGTTGTCGAGGCCGGAGAGGCTCCGCGCTCCTATCCATACACTTGCCGAAGCGCTCGCGATGGAAGGCGCCCATGCGATCGACGAGGTCCCCAGCCGCGTTGACCCCCGGCGCGAATGATCCTCGCTGACACCTCTGCGTGAGTTGAGTTCGACCGTGGGACCGGCTCGGACGCCAATGTGAGGCTGAGAGAGTTGATCGCATCGGGCGGTGCGGAAATGTGCGTGACCGACCTGGTCCTCGCCGAGTTGGCGAGCGGGGCGCGCACCGGCGCTCGCGAAGACGACCTCCGGCGTGTGCTCCGGTCCTTCGGCTGGGTCGACATGGACGTCACCGGCGACCTCGACGGCGCCGCGTTGATCTATCGGGCCTGCCGCAAGGTCGGCGTGACTCCACGAGGTCTCGCCGATTGCGTGATCGCGAACGTAGCGATGCGGACCGGGGCCTCGCTGCTCGCTCGCGACGGCGACTTCGATGCCATCGCCGCAGTCGTTTCGCTCCGACTGGACCTCTGAACCTGATCAGTGGACGAGGAACGCCCCCAGACCCTCGCGGGAAGAGAAACCGTGTCGTACGTCGCCGAGGCGCCCGAACGTCGCTAGTGTGCCAGGCATGGACCACTCAGAGTCTGCAGGCAAGGAATCCGAGCGCGACGCTGGCTCGTCCAGTGGTGGTGACTATGACGAGGTCGAGACCAAATCGGCCGGCGAGCGCGCCGACGCGGTCTCGGCAGGCAGCAACCGCAACCAATGGATCGGCCTGGCAGCCGGCCTGTTGGTAGCGCTGGTCGTCTATCTGGCGATGCCCGACGACGTGGGGCACCCTGCCAAGCTCACTGCCGCGACGGCGCTGCTGATGGGTATCTGGTGGATGACCGAGGCGATCCCGATCGCGGCAACCGCACTGCTGCCACTGATCATCTTCCCGGTCTTCAACTCCGACGTCGCGATGGGCGACGTCGGGGCGTCGTACGGCGCCGA
>JBBPYJ010000030.1:0-12384 GCA_038200025.1 Propionibacteriales bacterium
CGATGTCGGCCAGCTTGTGCTGGCGACCGTCAACGAGCCCGTAGCGGGCCCGGATGATGTCAGCGGACCGGTCGTCGAGGTTGGAGATCAACGAGTTGAGCCGGTCACGGGCCTCGACGTCGAGCACGGTCAGGTCGGGACCGGGAGCAGTCTCGAGCGCCATCAGGTCGCCCAGGGAGGTGTCGCCGTCCTCATCGACCGGGGAGTCCAACGAGACGTGCTCGCGGCCCCAGGCCATCAGGTCCAGCACCCGCTCGAACTGCATCCCGAGCTCGACGGCGATCTCGGCTGGCTCCGGGTCCCGGCCCAGCTGACGTTCCAGCGTGCGGCGGGCGCCGCCGACCTGGTTCAGCTCCTCGACCACGTGCACCGGCAGCCGGACGACGCGGGCCTGCTGGGCGATGCCCCGGGTGATCGCCTGGCGAACCCACCAGGTGGCGTAGGTGGAGAACTTGTAGCCCTTGGCGTAGTCGAACTTCTCGACCGCGCGGATCAGACCGGTGTTGCCCTCCTGGATCAGGTCGAGCATCGGCATCTGGGCCCGGCCGTACTTACGGGCGATCGACACCACCAGGCGCAGGTTGGCGTTGATGAAGGTCTGCACGGCCCGGTGGCCCTCTTCGGCCAGCCACTCGAGCTCCTCTTGCGAAGCACGCCCCGGTGCCCCGCCCTTGCGGCGGCCGACACGGCCTTCGGCAAGGAGGTGCTCGGCCATCAGGCCGGCCTCTATGGCTCTGGAGAGCTCGACCTCGAGGGCGGCATCCAGGAGCGGGTTGCGGGCGATCTCGTCGAGGTAGAGCCCGACGCTGTCGCGCCCCTCGATCTCGCGGCCTCGGGACTTCATTGCGGTTGTGGCCATGGTGCCCTCCTTTGAGTCCGACCCTGGAAACGATCCAGGACTGCCGAACAACTGTTCCAACGGTCATTCGTTCCGAGAGATTCCCCGAATTGGATGTTCGTTGGCCTCCACCATCAAAGACGTATGGCAACCCCGTTGAGTTGCCGTTCGGAGGAACTCTCAGGGACTTCTCAGGGGAGTACCCGGGTGCGGTCAGGCCCAGACCTACTCAGTGGTGGCCAATTTCAGCTTGTCCAGGATCCAGGCGAGGGAGAAGGCCCGATCGTGCCAGGACTGGTAGCGCCCCGACACGCCACCGTGTCCGGCCGACATCTCGGTCTTGAGGCAGAAGTCTCGGCGACCCGTCGCCGTCGAGCGCAGCCGGGCGATCCACTTCGCGGCTTCGACGTAGAGCACCCGGGTGTCGTGCAGGGATGTCTCGGCCAGGATGGGCGGATAGTCGACCGCGGCCACATTGTCGTACGGCGCGTAGCCGGCCAGGTAGTCGTAGACCGCCGGGTCGACCTCGGGGTTGCCCCACTCGTCGTACTCGGTGACGGTCAGCGGCAAGGAGGCGTCCAACATCGAGGTCAGGGGATCCACGAAGGGGACCTGGGCCACGAAGCCGCCGAACGCCTCGGGCGCGAGATTGGCCACCGCACCGATCAGCAAGCCGCCGGCGCTGCCACCCTCGCCGACGATCAGCTCCGGCACACTCCAGCCCGACTTGACCAGGTGTCTCGCGCAGGCGACGAAGTCGGTGAAGGTGTGCTGCTTCTGGTCGAGCTTGCCGCCGTCGTACCACCGACGTCCCATCTCCCCACCGCCGCGCACGTGCGCGATCGCGAAAGCCGCACCGCGGTCCAGCAACGACAGGCGGGCGATCGAGAAGTAGGGGTCGATGGACATCTCGTAGGAGCCGTAGCCGTAGAGCAGCACCGGCACCGGGCCGGCCGGCCGGTCGCGTCGCGCGACCAGGGAGATCGGGATCTGCTCCCCGTCGGATGCGGTGGCCCACAGCCGGTGCTCCTCGTAGTTCGCGGGATCGAAGTCGCCCAGGACAGGGGTCTGGCGGCGCAGCAACTGGGTGCGGGCAGCGACGTCGTAGTCGTAGATCGACGGCGGGTGGGCCATCGTGGTGTAGCCGAGCCGGACGAACGGGCTGTCCCAGCACGGGTTGCCCCCGGCTCCGACCGTGTAGACCTCGTCGTCGAACTCGATCAGGTAGTCATCGCAGATGCCGGCCTCGTCAAGCTCCAGGATTCGCAACTGGGTCGACCCCTGGCTGCGCTGCTGCACGACCAGGTGGGTGGCGAAGGCCTCCACGTCCTCGATCCGGATGTGGGGGTCATGGCCGATCAGCGGCGCCCAGCCCGCGGGCGCGGTCGGCCGCAGCGGTGCGACCGCGACCTCGAAGTCCGCCCCGGTGGCGTTGTGCAGGACCAGGAAGACGTCCTCGCCACCGAGCACCGCATGCTCGATCGAGTGCTCGAGCCCCTCGTTTCGAGCCGCGAAGAGCTGCCACCCGGCCTGGGGATCCTCTGCGTCGAGGAATCGGTATTCGGTCGTGGTCTTGGACCCGGCCACGATGTAGAGGAACCGGTCACTGCGGCTGCGGCCGACGCCGACGAAGAACCGCGCGTCCGGCTCGGTGAACACCAGCTCGTCGTCGCCCTGGGCGGTGCCGAGTCGGTGTCGCCAGATCTTGTCGGGTCGCCAGGTCTCGTCGACGGTGGAGTAGTAGAAGTCCTGGTTGTCCGGACTCCAAGTCACCCCGCCCAGGACGTCGGTCAGCACGTCGTCGAGCAGCTCGCCAGTGGCCAGGTCCTTGACCCGCACCGTATAGCGCTCGTCGCCGGTGGTGTCGGTGGCGTAGGCCAGCAGCGCGTCGTCCAGGCTCAACGAGGATCCGCCGAGGGAGAAGAAGTCGTGGCCGTCGGCGAGCTCGTTGAGGTCCAGGAGCACTTCCTCACCGGGTAGCGCCGGTTGGTCGGCGGCGCAGTCGAGGGGATTCGGGGGAGTCCAGTCATCAAGGTCGGCGATCGGGGCGCGGCAGCTGGCGCCGTACTCCTTGCCCTCGAAGGACCGTGAGTAGAACCAGTGCCCGCGGCGTCGGGTGGGCACCGACAGGTCGGTCTCCTGGGTGGCGGCCTTCATCTCATCGAAGATGGTCTGGCGCAACTCGCTCAGATGCGCGGTCTGCTGCTCGGTCCAGGTGTTCTCGGCCTCCAGATAGGCCAGCACCGCCGGGTCGTCCTTCTCCCGCAGCCAGTCGTAGTCGTCGATCCGGTCGCGGCCGTGATGGGTCGTGGTCACCGGGCGTGGTTCGATGCTCGGTGGGCCACTCAGCTGACCACTGGACGGGACGGAAGCGGGGGAGTCAGGCATGGCGCACACGCTAGTAGCCACCACCACACCCGCCCTGTCCACCTACCCTGCAGGGGTGCGAGCTATCGACCTCAACGCAGATCTGGGTGAGGAGATCACCGACGACCAGGCGTTGCTGGCCATCGTGACCAGCGCCAACGTCGCCTGCGGCTACCACGCGGGCACCCCGCAGATCATGGAGCAGGTCTGCACCGAGGCGGTACGCCGCGGGGTCGCCGTGGGCGCCCAGGTCTCCTACGCCGATCGGGCGAACTTCGGCCGGGTCGCCCGCGAGGTGCCCTACGCGGTGTTACGCGAGCAGGTCGCCGATCAGGTCGGCACGCTCGCCGCCGCAGCCCGGGCGGCCGGCGCGCAGGTGACCTATTTGAAGCCACACGGGGCGCTCTATCACCGGGTGATCGACGACGATGAGCAGGGGCAGGCGGTCCTGGACGGCTCGGGGGAGCTGCCGGTGCTGGGAATGCCCGGTGGTCGGCTTCTCGCCCTGGCCACGCAAGCGGGACGCGACATCGCCGGCGAGGGGTTCCCCGATCGGGGGTACGGCGACGACGGCCGACTGTTGGACCGGGGATCGCCAGGGGCGGTGCTGGAGGATTCGGAGGCGATCGCGGCCGCCGCCCTGGCGTTGGCTTCACTCCAGACGGCCGACCGGGTGGACTCGCTGTGCCTGCACGGGGACACCCCCGGGGCCGTCGAGCACGCGCTGCGGGTCCGCACGGCCTTGGAGACGGCGGGCTTTCTGCTGCGGGCCCGGTTCTGATGAAGTGCACCCGGGTCGGCCTCGACGCGCTGCTGATCGAGGTTGTCGATGCGGCGCAGGCAGTGGATCTCGCGAGCTGGGCGCGGACCCGGATCGACGCCCGCGAGGTGGTGCCGGGTGCGTGCACGGTGCTCCTCGACGGCCTGGACGATGTCGTCGCGACGCGAACTCAGCTTTCCGGGTGGATGCCGGGGTCGGCGATGTCGAGCGGGGAGCGGGTCGAGATCGAGGTGGCGTACGACGGTGCGGATCTTGGCGCGGTCGCCCTGCTGTGGGAGTGCTCGACAGAGGAGGTCGTCAACCGGCACGCCAGTGTGGAGTTCGTGGCCGCGTTCGGCGGATTCGCGCCCGGGTTCGCCTATCTCGACGGGCTGCCGGCCGGGTGGGCGGTGCCGCGACTGGCCGAGCCGCGGACCCGGGTGCCGCCCGGTTCGGTCGCCCTGGCCGACACCTGGTGTGGGATCTATCCGAGCGCCTCCCCGGGTGGGTGGCGGCTGATCGGTCGCACCGATGCGGTCCTGTGGGACGTCGACCGGGATCCGCCGGCGCTGCTGGTGCCGGGCACCCGAGTCCGGTTCGTGCCGCTATGAGCCCGAAGAGCCCGAAGAGCCCGAAGAGCCCGAAGAGCATGGTGGTGCTGGACCCCGGTCTGCTGACTACCGTGCAGGACCAGGGTCGGCACGGATTCGCCCACCTGGGGGTGCCCCGCGCCGGTCCCCTGGATGCGCCCGCCGCCGACCTGGGCAACCGGCTGGTCGGCAACCCCGCCGCCGCCGCGGTCCTGGAGACCACCATGACCGGCGTCGTCGTACGTCTGCACCGCGCGGCCACGGTCGCGGTCACCGGAGCGCCGTGCGAGGTGCGGGTAGACGGTGAGGCAGCGGCGTACGCCGAGCCGGTCTCGGTGCGCGCCGGCGCCACCGTCGAGGTGCGA
Source organism: Propionibacteriales bacterium (assembly GCA_038200025.1). Classification (GTDB taxonomy): domain Bacteria; phylum Actinomycetota; class Actinomycetes; order Propionibacteriales; family Nocardioidaceae; genus Nocardioides. The sequence continues at coordinate 4,921 of JBBPYJ010000030.1, forward strand.
GCCGCCAGCACCGGCGTGCGGTCCTACGTGGCGATCGGCGGCGGCATCGACGTGCCCCCGGTGCTGGGGTCGCGCTCCACCGACACCCTCGCCTGGGTCGGCCCGCCGAGACTCGCGGCCGGCGACGTGCTGCGGCTGGGAAGGCCTACGGGCTCCCCGGCCGCTCTCGACGTCCCGGTCGGCGCACGTCGATCGACTCGCTGGAGGCTGCTACCGGGCCCGGGTGCGGATCAGATCACCGCTGCGGCCTGGGAGCTGCTGCGGACCACGACGTACGCCGTCTCGCAGGCGTCCGACCGGGTCGGGCTGCGGCTTACCGGTGCCGTCCTGGACCGGACCGACGATCGCGAACTGTCCAGCCAGGCGATGGTGCTGGGCTCGGTGCAGGTCCCGCCCTCGGGCCAGCCGGTGATCTTCCTGCACGACCACCCGATCACCGGCGGCTATCCCGTCGTGGCGGTGCTGCACCCGGACGACCTGCCGGCATGCGCGCAGCGGCGCCCCGGCGAGCCGGTCTCGTTCCTCGTCGGCTAGCCGACTGGGTCTTCCTCCCTGTCGGGACCTTCCTGCCATTCGTGCAGCGCCGGATCGTCCACGGCGAAGGAGCGCACCGGACCAGCGGGGCTGGTGCGGGTCTCGAAGCGGACCGTGACCACGCCACGGCCCGAACCCCACACCCAGCCCCGCCCCAGCTCGTCGTGAGCCACGTCGGCGCCGGGAGCCCAGGTCTGGCGTCGGTCAGCAGGCAGGTCGGGCAGGTCCTCGAGCGGCTCCTGTGTTGATTCAGGGTCGGTGTCACCGAACAGGTCCTCCTGGATCCAGTCGGCCAACCCCGACACCCCGACCCCGAGCAGTCGCACCCCGCCCGAGGTGTCCAGGTCGACCAACAGCGAGCGCGTCAGCCGGGCGATGGTGGCCGCGGTGTCCGTCGGCGCGGGCAGGGTGGTCGAGCGGCTCAGCGTGGTGAAGTCGTGCAGGCGGAGCTTCAAGGTCACCGTGCGCCCGGACAGGCCGTGGGCGCGCAGCCGGGTGGCCACCTGACCCGACTGGCGGGTCAGCAGCGCCTCCATCAGCCGTCGGTCGGTGAGGTCGGTCTCGTAGGTGCTCTCCACGCTGACCGACTTGGCCTCCCGCTCGGCCACGACCGGGCGGTCGTCGTCGGCGCGGGCGAGCCGGTAGAGGCTGTGTCCCTGCGCGTTGCCCACCAATCGCACCAGCTCGTCCGCGCTGACCGACTCCATCTCCGCCACCGTGTGGATGCCGGCCCGCCGCAGCCGCTCGGCGGTGGCCGGCCCGACGCCGGGGATCACGCTCACATGCATTGGGCGCAGCAACTCGACCTCGGTCCCCGGTGGCACCACGACCAGGCCGTCGGGTTTGTCGAGCTCGCTGGCGACCTTGGCGATGAACTTCGACGAGCCGACCCCGACCGACGCGGTCAACCCGTCGGTCACCGCAGCTATCGCGGTCCGCAGCTCCTGCGCCACCGCCGTGACCGTGGCCAGCTCGAGGTCGGGCAGGTCGGCGGCGGCGAGGTCGACGAAGGCCTCGTCCAGTGACAGCGGCTCGACCAGCGGGGACAGCAACCGCATCGTCGCCATCACCTGCTCGCTGGCCACGCGGTACGCCGCGAACCTGCCGTTGAGGAAGGCGGCGTGCGGGCACCGCGACCTGGCCTCGCGCGTCGACATCGCCGACCGGACGCCGTACTTGCGCGCCTCGTAGGAGGCCGTGGCCACCACGCCGCGCCAACCGACGCCGCCGACCACGACCGGCTTGCCTCGCAACGAGGGCTTGTCGCGCTGCTCGACCGCAGCGAAGAACGCATCCAGGTCCAGATGCAGGACCGACGCGTGGGCACGCATGCGCGAAACCTACCGCCCCGGCATCCGCAGGGCGGTGGCCCAGCCGGGTGTCTCCACAGGCCCACGGACCGGTGGGTGTTTCCCACCGGGACGCGAACTTGTGTTCCCCCGGCTACGACAGCGGGCAACAGTGATACATGAACTCACCGACGATGACCCTGACGGCCCGCAACCCCGACGACATCCTGGCCCTGGTGCCGGTTGTCCTGGGGTTCCAACCCGAGAGCTCCCTGGTGATGCTCACCTTCGGCGCGCCCGGAGATGCCGAGAGCAGATTCCATGCCCGGGTCGACCTGCCCAAGGAGCCGGCCGAGATCCGGCACGTGGCGGCCTCGCTCACCGCCCCGGCGGTCCGGCACCGGGTCACCAGCGTGGTGCTGGTCGTCTACGGCCACGACGTGAGGTTGGCCGAGCGGGTCACGATCGCCGTCCGCCGGTCGCTGAGACGGCACCGGATCAAGGTGCTCCACCGGCTCGTGGCAGACGGACAGCACTGGTGGTCACTGCCGGTGGAAACCGGCGATCCGGCGGGCTCCGGGACGGCGTACGACGTGTCCGCGCACCCGTTCGTCGTTCGCTCCGTCGTGGAGGGGATGGTCACCCATCGCACCCGCGCCGACCTGGCCGCGACCCTGGCCAGCCACCCGGCCCGGGTGGATCGGGTGCAGGCGGCGATCGCTGGTCGGCCCGAACTCGAGCCCGAGCGCCAGGACGAGGCGATCTGGGCCCTCGAGCTCGTCGTAGGGTGCCTGGAAACCGATCGCCGCCCCGGCGCCGGTGACGTGGCGCGGCTGCTGCTCGGACTGCGCCGTCGTCAGGTCCGTGAGGCGGTGCTGTTGATGCTGACCCGGGATTCAGCCCGGGCGATGATCGGCTTCTGGTCCGACGTGGTGAGACGCACCCCGACCGCCTATCTGGCGGGGCCGGCGACCACCGCGGCGTACGCCGCCTGGCTGGCCGGGGACGGTGCGCTGGCCTGGTGTGCCCTGGATCGTAGCGCCGAGGCCGACCCCGACGACAGCTTCGCGGCGGTGCTGGCTCACGGGCTCGAAGCCGCAGTGCCGCCCAGTGCCTGGGACGCGATGAGGCGGGAGCGGGCGATTCCACACTAGGGTGCTGGACATGGGTGAAGAGGTGGACGCACAGGAGTTCACGAGATCTGACCGCACCAGGCACCGCGAGAAGGTGCGACGGTGTCTGGACGTCTTCGCGCGGATGCTTCGCGAGGCGCGCTTCGACACCGACGACCCGATGACCGGGCTCGAGGTCGAGCTCAACCTCGTCGACGATGAGTGCGACCCGGCGCTGAAGAACGCCCAGGCGCTCAAGGCGATCGCCGACCCCGACTTCCAGACCGAGCTCGGTCAGTTCAACATCGAGATCAACGTCGCCCCCGCCAAGCTGCGCGAGGGCGGGCTGACGATTTTCGAGGACACCCTGCGACGGAGTCTGAACGACGCCGAGGCCAAGTCCGCCGAGGTCGGGGCGCACCTGGTGATGATCGGCATCCTGCCGACCCTCGACGAGAGTCACATGAAGCCGAGCTCGCTGAGTGCGAACCCGCGCTACAAACTGCTGTCCGAGCAGATTCTGAACGCGCGCGGCGAGGACATCGAGATCTCGATCCACGGTCGCGACACGCTGAACACCACGACGGACTCGATCCTGCCCGAGGCGGCGTGCACCAGCACCCAGATCCACGTCCAGACCTCGCCGGACGAGTTCGCAGATTACTGGAATGCCTCGCAGGTGATCGCCGGTGTGCAGCTGGCCATCGGCGCCAACTCGCCGTACCTGTTGGGCAAGCAACTGTGGCGCGAGACCAGGATCCCACTCTTCGAGCAGGCCACCGACACCCGCAGCGAGGAACTGAAGTCTCAGGGCGTCCGGCCGCGGGTGTGGTTCGGGGAGCGCTGGATCACCTCGGTGTTCGACCTCTTCGAGGAGAATGTCCGATACTTCCCGGCGCTGCTGCCGATCACCGACGACGAGGACCCCCTGGAGGTACTCGAGGCCGGTGGCGTGCCCAGGCTGTCGGAGCTGCGCCTGCACAATGGCACCATCTACCGGTGGAACCGACCGATCTACGACGTCGCCGACGGCATCCCGCACCTGCGGGTGGAGAACCGGCTGCTGGCCGCGGGCCCGACCGTGGTCGACACAATCGCCAACGCCGCCTTCTACTTCGGTCTAGTCCGGTCCCTGGCTACCAGCGAGCGACCCCTGTGGTCCCAGATGTCGTTCAGCGCGGCGGAGGAGAACTTCCACGTCGCCGCCCAGCAGGGCATCGACGCCCAGATCTACTGGCCCGGGATCGGGCACGTCAGTGCCACCGAGCTGGTGCTGCGCAGGCTGCTTCCGCTGGCCGCCGACGGCCTGCGCGACTGGGGCGTCGACGGCGCCGACATCGACCGGCTGCTGGGCGTCATCGAGCAGCGCTGCCTGCTGGGCACCAACGGGGCCGAGTGGTTCGTGAACAAGATGGACTCGCGTTCGAACCTGGACACCTACGACGCGCTGCGGGCAACGCTCGAGGAATACCGCGGCCACATGCACACCAACGACCCGGTGCACACCTGGAAGTGAGCCTCACCGGCGGGTCAGCTCGACCCATCCGTGCGGGGTGATCACGGCCATCTCCAGGTGCAGGCCCCCCTCGGCGTACGCCGCTCGGCTCGCCGCCAGCCAGGCGGCGTCCAGGTCGTGGGGTGCCGTCGTACCCGGGCGGGTCAGCCAGACCAACGGCGCCGAGTGTCCTGGTCCCTGCCGCGCGTCGGCTCGGATCCGCGGCAACCGGACCCTCAGGAGCAGGGCGGCGACCACCTCGATCCGCAGCGCAGCGTCGAGACTCTCATCCGCACGCACCTGATAGCTGGCGCAAAGATCGACCGGATCGCCTACCGACAGCTCAGGGGGGAACAGCTGACGGCGTGCTCTCGTGCCGATCTCGCGCACCAGGTGCGTCCAGAAATCATCCCGCGCGCTGTGAGGGTGGGAGCAGTCGACGGGCACCGGTCCATGGTGACCCACCCGGGCGGGATGCCACCGTGGTCCTCCACAGGTTCCCACGGTGCCCAGCATTGGATACGGTGCCCAAAGCGCCCGTGGCCACCCGGGCCGGCGCGACGAGGAGGACAAGGCGATGGGAACAATCGTGGTCGGCTACGTGGCAAAGCCCGAGGGCGAGGCCGCCTTGCACCAGGCCATCGTGGAGGCCAAGCTCCGCAACGCCAAGCTGGTGGTCGTCAACTCGGCCAGGGGCGGGGACCAGTTCGACGCCGCGTCGAATGGTGAGGCTGACCAGGCGATGGGCAAGGTGGAGCAGACTCTGACCGACGCCGGTGTCGAACACGAGGTGCGGCAGCTGGTGCGTGGCTTCGAGCCGGCCGAGGACCTGATCGGCATCGCCGACACCACGTCGGCGGAGTTGATCGTGATCGGTCTGAGACGCCGCTCTCCGGTGGGCAAGCTGATCTTGGGCAGCAACGCCCAGCGGATCCTGCTGGACGCCCAGTGCCCGGTGCTGGCCGTCAAGGCCGACTGACCCAACTAGACCGCCTATTGCGAATCTTTTGCAACAGCACTAGGTTCGCGATATGCGACTCCTCAAGGTGGCCCCTGCCCTCATGGCCGTCCTCGCGCTGGCCCTGGCGGGGTGCGGTGATGACACGTTGGGTAGTAGTGCGTCGGGAAGCAGCGCGTCGGGCGACGGTGCGCCAGTCGATGGGCGCCTGAACGTGGTCACCACGGTGGCGCCGATCACCTCGATCGCCGCCAGCATCGGCGGGGACAAGCTGTCCATCCGTGGGTTGGTGCCCGAAGGCACCAACAGCCACACCTTCGAGCCGCCCCCGTCCGCGAGCGCGGTTCTGTCCGAGGCCGACGTGGTGTTCATCAACGGTCTGCAACTCGAGGAGCCCACCAAGGAACTCGCCGAGCAGACCGCGAAGGATGGTTCGGAGATCGTCGAGATCGGCACGCAGGTGCTGCCAGAGTCCGATTACATCTATGACTTCTCGTTTCCGGAGGAGGACGGCAAGCCGAACCCGCACCTGTGGACCGACCCCACCTGGGCGATCGAGTACGCCGCGGTCATCCGCGACACGCTGGTTGAGCGCGACGGTGAAAACGCCGACTACTACGACGCCAACTACGACAGGTTCCAGGCCCAGGCGACCGAGCTGGCCGACGCCCTGCGAACCGACCAGGACACCATCGAGGGTCCACGCGCGCTGCTGACCTACCACGACGCCTACGCCTACTTCGCCGACACCTTCGGCTGGACGGTCGTCGGCGCCATCCAACCCGAGAACTTCGAGGACCCCTCGCCCAGGGAGGTGGCCGAGCTCATCGATCAGGTGCGTGCCCAGCAGGTCCCGACGATCTTCGGCTCCGAGGTCTTCCCGTCCAAGGTGCTCGAGCAGGTCGCGGACGAGACAGGCGTGCGCTACGAGGACACCCTGCGCGACGACGACCTGCCCGGTGAGCCGGGAGACCCGGAGCACTCGTGGGCGGGTCTGATGCGCTACGACTACGTCACCATGATCACCGGACTCGGCGGTCAGGCACCCACCCTGGAGGCACTCGACGTGAGCAATGTGACTCCCGACAACGCGGACTACCCGCAGTGACCCCGATCAGGGCTGCCACGACGCTCGCTCCGTTAATCGAGCTGCGCGACGTCGGCTTCGGCTACGACCGCACTCCGGTGCTCGACGCGGTGACCCTGGATCTCGAGGACGGCTGTTTCACCGGAGTGGTGGGACCGTCCGGGTCGGGCAAGACCAGCCTGCTGCGGCTGCTGATGGGTCGGGCGCAGCCCCAGCGGGGCCGGGTGCGTATCCGGCCCGGAGTGACGATGGCCTACGTCCCGCAGTTGGAGACGGTGAACTGGAACTTCCCGGTCACCGTGGCCGAGTGCGTGCTGATGAGTCGCCCCCAGGGGCTGCGCTGGCCCTGGGCCTCGGCGGCGGAGCGTCGAGAGGTGTCGCGGACCCTGGACCGGCTGGGGATCGCCGACCTCGCCGACCGACACATCCGAGAGCTGTCCGGGGGACAACAGCAGCGGATGTTCCTGGCCCGGGCACTGGTACGGCGTCCCGAGCTGATCCTGCTGGACGAGCCGACGTCGGGTGTGGACGTCAAGACCCGCCACGAGGTGCTGCACCTGCTGGGCGAGCTCAATGACGACGGACTGTCCATCGTGCTGACCACCCACGACCTGAACGGGATCGCGGCCCACCTGCCGCACCTGGTGGCGCTGCGGACCAGGGTGATCGCTCAGGGCGCTCCGGCCCAGGTGATCCGGCCCGACGTCTTGGAGGCCACCTTCGGCGCGGACATGGAAGTGCTGTCGCACGCCGGGATGCCGATCGTCGTCGAGGGCTACTCCGACGCCAGACTGGCATGACCGGCGAATGGGCGTGACCGGGGTGTGGGAATCGCTCCTGGAGCCCTTCGCCTACCAGTTCTTCGTCAAGGGCGTGCTGGCTGCCACGATGGCCGGCCTGCTGTGCGGGCTGCTCGGGGTCTACATCACGCTGCGGGGGATGAGCTACATCGGGCACGGGCTGTCCCATGCGGTCTTCGGCGGGTTCGC
>JBBPYJ010000031.1:0-9413 GCA_038200025.1 Propionibacteriales bacterium
ATCGGGACAACCGTGATCGGGCGGTACACCCCCCGACCCGCCTTCGGGGGCCCAAGCTACACACCGCTGAACCCACCCAACGGATACGCCGCGGTCGCGGCCGGTCCCCAGCAGAACGTGACGTTCAAATGGACCCTGAGCACCGGCGGGCAAGCCCATCACCAGCTGCATGGCGTAGGAGCGCCCAGACGGAACGTTCAGACCGACGTGATCTGGTTGCGCCGCGAAGTACGCCGAGCGGCCAGCACCTGGGACAGCTGTCGACTGGCAGCCATCGAGCGTGGCTGGCGCGCCGTCAGCTTCGAGCGCAATACCGACACCGGCGCCACCCGCAGGGTCGCCACTGGACGTAGGCCCAGCCGAGCCATGAACCGGTTGGCTTCACGAGAGCCGTTCGGCGCGGCACTGGCGACGTGGGCGATGCCGCGCTCGTCGGCGTAGGCGACCGCACTCTCCAAGAGAGCCTGTCCGAGCCCTCGGCCGCGGAATCCCGAGGCCACGTTGGGCGAGATCAGCTGCACGACCGGCTGCAGGTTGACCGGACTCATCGTCGTGGCCACCAGGTAGGCCGCCCCGACGACGACGCCTTCCAACTCGGCCACGACCACCCGGGAGTTCGGATCGCACGCACTTGCGCTGATGATGGTGGTCGCGTCACCCACCATCGGCTCGGCATCGCGAGAGGCCATCGCACCGGCCCACAACTGCGCGACTGCGGCGGCGTCGTCGACGGTCGCGGTGCGCAGGACAGCAGGTGATCTCATCAAGTACGCCTCCATGGAAGGAACTGGGTAGTCGATCGTGTGCGCCGCTCCCCCGGATGCGTCACCGCCGTCCGAGACTACGCTCTTTTCCGGTTACCTGTCCCCTTACTCTCCCGGCACCCGTCGGGACAACCGCGAGGAGTCCCGTGTTCCCCGGAGTCGGCACCCTCGTCAACGTTGCTACGGTCCTCGTCGGAGCCGGGGTCGGGGTGGCGCTCGGGCACCGGATCCCGGTGCGGGTCCGCGACGTGGTGATGGACGCACTGGGTCTGGTCACCTTGCTGATCGGGGGACTGTCGGCGCTGGCGGTCACCGAAGTCGCACTGACGTCGTACGTCGGCACGGGTGCACCGATGCTGATCGTGCTGGGATCGGTAGCGCTCGGCGGCATCGTCGGCTCCCTGCTGCGAGTCCAAGAACGCGTCGAGGCCGGGGGCGGCTGGCTGCAGTCGCGGTTGTCGACTTCGACCAGCACCCCGGACCGGCAGCGTTTCGTCGAAGGGTTCGTGACCGCCTCACTGATCTTCTGCACCGGACCACTGACCGTGCTCGGCTCCCTGAACGACGGTCTCGGCAAGGGCGCGGATCAACTGTTCCTCAAAGCCACTCTGGACGGCTTCGCGGCGATCGCTTTCGCCACCACCTTCGGCTGGGGGGTGGCCGCCAGCGGGGTGACCGTCGTCATCGTCCAGGGCAGCCTGACGGTTCTCGGGGTCGCGCTGGGCGACGTGCTGCCCGACGCGCACGTCGCGGCACTCACCGCGACCGGCGGACTGCTGCTCCTCGGGGTGGGCCTCCGGCTGCTCCGGATCCGGGAGATCCCGGTCGCCGACCTGTTGCCCGCGCTGCTGCTCGCACCCCTGCTGGTGCAGATCGTCGCCGTTCTCGACTGACCCTCCACCCGTAACGGTTCGCTAACAACCTGGACCAGGGTGGCCTCGGTGGCCCGCACGCGACCTATCGTGAAGCCCGCCGGCGCTTATCCACGTCTGGACTCGGCTTTCCGTGGCTCACTCGCGTCGCGAAATTCTGCGCTCAACCCCACAGAAAGGGTTCACAGAGTGAATCGATCCCGCACCACTTCCATGGTGAAGATGATGGCCGGAACCGCGGCCCTGACCCTGACCCTCGCGGCCTGCGGCTCAGACAGCGGAGACACCGCGGCCAGCGACACCTCGTCCTCGGATGCGACGTCTGCCGCTCCCGAGGAGAGCGCCGCGCCGGCCGACGAGTCGTTCACCAACGACAAGTGCACCGGCAAGGAGAACAGCAGCAACGCGTTCCGCGCGGGGGGCATCCTGCCGCTGACCGGGAACCTGGCCTTCCTCGGCCCGCCCGAGATCGCCGGAGTCGGCTTGGCCACCTCCGACATCAACGCCGCCGGCGGCGTTGCAGGCGCTCCGGCCTGTCACGACATCCAGGACTCCGGTGACTCCACCGACATGTCGGTCTCCACCGCCTCGGCTGGCGCCCTGGTGGCGTCCAAGCCTTCCGTGGTCGTCGGTGCTGCGTCCTCCAGCGTCTCGCTGAACGTCGTGGACACCTTCGCCGACAGCAAGATCGTCGAGGTCTCCCCGGCCAACACCGCGGCCGACCTGAGCGGCTACTCGCCCTACTACTTCCGCACCGCCCCCGAGGATTCGGTCCAAGGTGGCGTGCTGGGACAGCTGATCGCCTCCGACGGCTACCAGAAGGTCGCCTTCCTGGTGTTCAACGACACCTACGGCACCGGTCTGCGCAACTTCACCCAGAAGGCGTTCGAAGGCGCCGGCGGCCAGTGCGTCTACGGCTGCAAGGGCGACGGCGACGAGTTCCCCGCCGGTCAGACCACCTTCTCCTCCGAGGTGACAGCCGCGCTGGCCTCCAACCCCGACGCGATCGTCGTGCTCGCCTTCGACGAGACCAAGGCCATCGTCCCCGAGCTGCAGTCGCAGGGCTGGGACATGTCGACGTCCTACTACACCGACGGCAACACCACGGACTACTCCGCCGACCTGGAGCCGGGGACGCTGGAAGGCGCCCAGGGCACCATTCCCGGTGCCGACCCGGATGCGGCGCTGCGCGACCGGCTGAACGGCTGGTTCATGGACGCTGAGGGCGACGAGCTCACCAGCTACTCCTACGGCGCGGAGTCCTACGACGCGGTGATCCTGTCCGCCCTGGCTGCGGTCAAGGGTGGCGACAACGTGTCGGAGACGGTGCAGAAGAACCTGGCTGCAGTCTCCGGTGCCACCGGTGGCGAGGAGTGCACGACGTACTCCGACTGCGTCGCGCTGCTCGACGAGGGCAAGGAGATCCGCTACAAGGGTCCCTCGGGCATCGGTCCGATCAACGAGCTCAACGACCCGTCCTCGGCGTTCGTTGGGATCTACCAGTGGGATGCCGAGAACAAGATCAACCTGACCTCGTCGCTCGAGGCCGAGAGCGCCCAGAAGTAGTCGTCGCGACCTGACGACAACCAAACAGGCCCCGGACCTTCGAGGTCCGGGGCCTGTTGGCCGTTGTTCTACAGGTTGGCGCTGGGTCAGCCTTCGGCTTTCAGCGAGGCTGTGGAGTCTGTGGAGTCCAGGTCAGTCGCCAGGGTGCCCAGGTAGAGCTGGATCACCTTCGGGTCCTTCGCCAGCTCGCGACCGGTGCCGGAGTAGGCGTCCCGGCCCTGGTCTAGCACGTAGCCGCGGTCGCAGATCTGCAGACACCGGCGGGCGTTCTGCTCGACCATGACCACGCACACACCGGTCTTGTTGATGCGCCGCGTGCGCAGGAAGGTCTCATCCTGGCGGACCGGGGACAGGCCTGCACTGGGCTCGTCGAGCAGCAGCACCGACGGTTCCATCATCAACGCCCGGCCCATCGCCAGCGACTGGCGCTCACCACCCGAGAGCGCGCCCGCGCGCTGGTTGCGCCGATCGTGCAGAACCGGGAAGAGGTCCCACATCGCTGCCAACCGCCCGTCGATCTTCTTCGGGCGCATGAACAGGCCCATCCGCAGATTCTCCTCGATGGTCAGCGAGGGGAAGACGTTGTTGTTCTGCGGCACGAAGCCCACGCCCATCTCCACCAGTCGGTTGGCCTTGAGGTTGGTGATGTCGCGACCGTTGAGGGTCACCTCGCCGGCGTGCACCTTGACCAGGCCGAACATCGCCTTCAGCAGCGTGCTCTTGCCCGCCCCGTTGGGCCCGATGATCCCGATCATCTCACCGGGATAGGCAACCAGGTTGCAGCCGTTGAGGATGTTGACCCCGGGTAGGTAGCCGGCGACGATGTTCTTCGCCTGGACCACGGCCTGCTGGGTCGAGGGGTCTGCGGTGACGGTCTGTTGCTCTGTCATGCCTTGTCCTGTTCTTCGGCGGCAGCCTCGTCGGACAGCTGCTCCATCGCTGAGTCGTCCTTGAGGAGATCGTCGTCGCCCAGGTCGGTGTCATGGTGGGCGCCGAGGTAGGCGTCGATGACGGCCCGGTCGGCCATCACCTCGTCGCTACGTCCCTCGGAGATCACCTTGCCCTCGGCCATCACGACCACCCAGTCCGAGATGTGGCGGACCATGTGCATGTCGTGCTCGACGAACAGCACGGTCATGCCCTCGTCGCGAAGGCTCTGGATATGGCCGAGCAGCGACTGTGTCAACGCCGGGTTCACTCCTGCCATCGGCTCGTCGAGCATGATCATCTTCGGGTCGCTCATCAGGGCCCGGGCCATCTCCAGGAGCTTGCGCTGGCCACCGGAGAGGCTGCCGGCGTAGTCGTTGCGCTTCTCCAGCAGTTTGAAGCGCTGCAGCAGGCCCGTGGCCCGGTCCTCGATCTCCTTCTCCTGCTTGCGCCAGGCCGGCCAGAACGGGCCGAACAGCAGGTTCTCGCCCTTCTGGTCGCGTCCGCCCAGCATCATGTTGTCCATCACCGTCATCCGGTTCAGGGCCTTGGTGAGCTGGAAGGTCCGCACCATGCCCGCCAGGGCGACGCTGGAGGCCGACGTCTTGTCGAGCTTGCGCCCGTCGAAGGACCAGTGCGCACCGCTCCGGGCCGACGTGGGCCTGTCGAACCCGGTGATCAGGTTGAAGAACGTGGTCTTGCCCGCACCGTTGGGCCCGATCAGCGCGGTGATGATACCGCGCTGGACCTCGAGGTGGCCGACGTCGACGGCCGTTATCCCGCCGAACTTGCGCACGATGTTGTCGACCTCGAGGATCGGGTCGGGCTTGGCGGCACCTGGGGTACGGTCGATTCCCTGGGTCACTGCAAGCCGCGCCTGTGGCTCGGCCATCGAGGACAACCCCGCGGTCTGCTCAGACACTGAATCTCAACTCCCTCTTGTCGCCCAGAATCCCTTGTGGTCTGAAGATCACGATCAGCATCAGCGAGGCTCCGATCACGATCCAGGAGAACGCTTCGGTGTTCTGGGTGTTCATGATGCTGTCGGGGATCAGTGCACCGGCGGACCCCTTGATCAGGATCCGGAGCGCGAAGAACAAGATGGCCCCCAGCACCGGACCGAAGATCGATGCGGCACCTCCGAGCAGCAGCGCGGTCCACATGAAGAACGTCAACGAGCGACCCATCGCATCGGGCTGGACCGACGACGGCAGCACGTAGATCATGCCGCCCAGCGCGCCGAGCAGACCACCGATGATCAGCGATTGCATCTTGACCGCGAAGACGTTCTTGCCCAGGCTGCGGATCGCGTCCTCGTCCTCGCGGATGCCACGCAGCAGGCGACCCCACGGACTGCGGAACAGCAGATAGATTCCTGCGGTGAACAGCCCCACCAGCGCCCAGGCGACCAGTCGCACCCACCAGCCGTTGACGCCCGTGGCCTGGTAGGAGAGGCTCAATCCCACATTCCCCAGGCCGACCTTGCCGGCGACCCAGCCGAGCGGATCCCAGGTCACTCCTCCGCCCGGCAGGAACGACAGGCTGGTGAACGCCCCGCGATAGGTGCTGCCGGCCAGGCCCTGGGCAGCACCGGTGAAGTCCTGGAGCTTGGCTAGCCGACCGGTGTAGCGGATGATCTCGGCTGCAGAGATGGTTACGATCGCCAGGTAGTCCCCACGCAGTTGCAGCGTCGGTGCACCCAGGACCAACGCGAAGACGAGCGCCGCGGCCAGACCCACCAGGATCGCCAGCGGCAGCGGTAGCCCTCGCGAGAGCGAGATCGCGAATCCGTAGGCCCCCAGCAGCATGAAGCCGGCCTGCCCGAAGTTCAGCAGACCCGTGTAGCCGAAGTGGACGTTCAGCCCGATCACCGCGACCGCCACCGCGGCGGTCTGTGGCGAGATCGCCTCGCGCAGCATGCCGTTGATGATCAGCACCGAGTTGCCACCGGCAAGCTCGACGGCGACCAGGAGGAACACCGTGATGCCGAGCGCGATCAACACCGCGTAGAGCACCGGGTGCTTGCCCTGCTTCTCGGAGGTGTCGACGGCGATCGACTCTTCCTCGGCGTTCGACTCGCCAGGTTCGGTTGCGTTAGTCGTCATGTCGGCCTCCTCAGCCCACTCGTTCGGCCCGGCCGAGGAGGCCTTGGGGCCTCACCATCAGCAAGACGATCATGATCCCGAGCGCTACGGCGTACTTCAGGTCGCCGGGGGCGCCGAGAGGTCCGGCCAGCTCGACGACCAGGCCGATGATCAGCGAGCCGACCAGTGCGCCGAACGCGGTGCCGAGGCCACCCAGGGTCACCGCGGCGAACAACAACAGCAAGATCTGCAACCCGGTGTCCCAACGGATGCCGTTGCTGACAACCAGGGCGTAGAGAAGGCCGGACAAACCTGCCAACGCACCGGACACGGTCCACACGAGTCGGATCACCCGGTCCACGTCGATCCCCGATGCGGCGGCGAGTGCCGGGTTGTCCGAGACCGCCCGGGTGGCTCGGCCGATCCGGGTGCGCAGCAGGGCGAACCCGACAATCAGGATCATCACGATGGCGATCGCCATCGCGCCCATCGATCGGTAGGTGATCACCACGGGGCCGATGTTCGCCACGTCGCCGGTGCCGAGCTCGACCTTGACGGTGCCCGCACCGATGAAGTATTGGAAGGTGTACTGGGCGGCTAACGAGAGCCCGATCGTGACGATCATCAACTGGTTCAGTCCCAGGCCACGCCTTCGCAACGGCTGCCAAATCGCTCTGTCCTGCAGCCACCCGATAGCCCCGCAGGCCATCACGACCGCGATCCCGCCCACGATCATCGGCAGGCCTAGGACCCGGATGAAGGCATAGCCGAGTACTCCCCCGAGCGTGACCAGCTCGGCGTGGGCGAAGTTGGAGAGTCCGGTCGTGCCGTAGATGAGCGACAGACCCAGCGACGCCAACGCGATCAACAGCCCTAGGCGGATCCCGTTGACAATGCTCTGCATGAGCTGGTCGGTGAAGTTAGTGCTGGCGTCGTAGTCCTCCGCCCGCACCTGAAGGATGACGGCTCGCGAAGCCCCGAGCTTGTTGATCTCGATCCTGAACGAGTCCTTCGCGTCACCGGCCTCGGCCGCCGCCGGCGGGATCAGGTTGATGCCCTTCGGCAACTGCGAAGCGTCGGCGCGGACCGAGTAGGTGCCCTTCTCGGTGACCGCGAAGCTCCACTTGCCGGTGTCGTCGCTGACCACGGTCTCCTCGGTGCCGTCAGGCTTCGCCAGCGTGACATCGACGCCGGGATAAGGCTTGGAGCGCGTGCCGATCGAGCCGCTGATGCAACTGGTCTCGCCCTGCTTCGGCAGGCACAGTGTCGCCGCGGAGGCGGAAGAGGCACCGATCGTCATGAGCATCGGCGCGAGCACCAGCACGATCAGCAACGTAGCGACCCCTCTGAAACTTCGGTGTCCGGTTGCTCGAGTCTTCACTCGTCGTCCTTCCTCAGGTCGCACCTCGCGTTTGTGCGAACCGGGGCAGTGTAAGTCTGTCCGGCTTCCGGACCCTACAACGCCACGGTCACTGTTTGGTTACGCTCCGAGAAATCTGTGGTGTCTTGCTCTACTGCTTCGCCCCGAGACCGGGGCCATCGGTGATGACTGCGACTGCGACCTCACGCATCGTCAGTCGCAGGTCCATAGCTGTTTTCTGAATCCAGCGGAAGGCGTCGGGTTCGCTCAGTCCCAACGACTTCTGCAACTCCTGCTTGGCCCTGTCCACACTCTTGCGCGCCTCCAGCCGCTCGGTGAGGTCAACGACCTCGGCCTCCAGGACGTTGAGCTCAGCGTAGCGCCCGACTGCCATCTCGATAGCGGGCACGAGGTCTCCGCGCCCGAAGGGCTTGACCAGGTAGGCCATCGCACCGGCCTCCCGCGCCCGCTCGACCAGGTCACGCTGGGAGTACGCCGTCAGCATCACTACCGGCGCCAGCCGCGCCGCGGCGATCTTCTCGGCCGCAGCGATCCCGTCGAGAACCGGCATCGCGATGTCCAAGATCACCAGGTCGGGCCGCAGCTGCTCGACGAGATCGACCGCCCTCGCCCCGTCGCCGGCCTGCCCCACGACGTCGTACCCCTCCTCGGCCAGCATCTCGGCCAGGTCCATCCGGATCAGCGCTTCGTCCTCGGCGATCACCACCCGGCGGGTCGCCGACTCGGTCGTGGGGGCGTCGGTCACCCGGCCAGGTTATCGCCGGTGCCTGATGCGTGGCACGTGCGGGCGCTCCGGTACGGTTCTTCGTGCTGCGCCCCGGTAGCCCAACGGCAGAGGCAATGGTCTCAAACACCATCCAGTGTGGGTTCGAATCCCACCCGGGGCACTCGGCGCCGAATTCTCAGGGCGCCCAAACGCCCCGTCCACATGTGTTTGGATCCGGGCACGCGATGGTTCTATAGGTCAGCGCCCGCGACGGTAGGCCGGCGCCACTTCGTTGATGGCATCGCCCATCCGGTGGATCCGCATCGCGTTCGTCGAGCCGGGAATGCCCGGGGGGCTCCCGGCGATGATGACGACGAGCTCACCCTCGGGGACCCGCTTCACCTCGAGGAGCTGCTCGTCGACCTGGCGCACCATCTCGTCGGTGTGCTCCACTGCCACGGTCTGAAAGGTCTCGACCCCCCAGCTCAGGGCCAACTGACTGCGCACCTTGGCCAGGGGCGTGAACGCCAGCACCGGGATCGGGCCGCGGTAGCGGGCCAGTCGCTTCGCGGAGTCCCCGGACTGGGTGAAAGCCACCAAATAGCGGGCCCCGACACGCTCGGCCACCTCGGCGGCCGCCTTGGCCAGGATGCCGCCCTGGGTGCGCGGCTGCCAGTCGATCGCCGCCATCCCCTCCAACCCGTGGTCCTCAGTCGAACTGATGATGCGTGCCATCGTCTGCACCGCAGCGAACGGGTAGTCACCGACGCTGGTCTCCCCCGACAGCATCACCGCGTCGGCGCCGTCCAGCACGGCGTTCGCGACGTCGGAGGCTTCGGCTCGGGTAGGCGCCGGGTTGGTGATCATCGATTCCAGCATCTGGGTAGCCACGATCACCGGCTTGGCGTTGCGGCGGGCCTTGTCGACCACGAGCTTCTGCAAGAAGGGCACGTCCTCCAGCGGGCACTCGACTCCGAGATCCCCCCGGGCCACCATGAAGGCATCGAAGGCCCGGATGATCTCGTCGAGGTTGTCGATCGCCTGCGGCTTCTCGATCTAGGCGATAACCGGGATCCGCACGCCCACCGCTGCCCTCACCTTTTGAACATGGTC
>JBBPYJ010000032.1:0-14908 GCA_038200025.1 Propionibacteriales bacterium
GCAAGGGGTCGGCCGACTCGCTGCGCGGCCAGGGTGCGCGCGTGGTGATCACTGAGATCGACCCGATCTGTGCGCTGCAGGCGGCCATGGACGGCTACCAGGTGGCCACCTTGGAGGACGTGCTCGGCGTTGCGGACATCATCATCACCGCCACCGGCAACAAGGACGTCGTCACCGCCGACCAGATGAGCCGGATGAAGCACAACGCGATCATCGGCAACATCGGCCACTTCGACAACGAGATCGACATGTCCGGGCTGGAGTCGTGGCAGGGCGTGGTCCACAAGAACGTCAAGCCGCAGGTGGACCTGTTCACTTTCCCAGGAAAGGACGGCGCAACGGGCAATGCGGTCATCATCTTGTCCGAGGGTCGCCTGATGAACCTGGGCAACGCCACCGGGCACCCCAGCTTCGTGATGTCGAACTCCTTCACCAACCAGGTGCTGGCCCAGATCGAGCTGTTCACCAAGCTCGAGGAGTACCCCGTGGGCGTCTACGTGCTGCCCAAGCACCTCGACGAGGAGGTTGCCCGACTGCACCTGGAAAGCCTCGGCGTCCGACTGACCGAGCTGTCCGCCGCGCAGGCCGACTACCTCGGCGTGGCCGTCGGCGGCCCCTACAAGGCCGATCAGTACCGCTACTGAACCAGCCCTGGGGCACACTTGGTTCCATGAACGTTGATCTTGCGCCGAAGGGGCGGGTTCTCGTCGTCGATGACGACCCGTCCCTCGCCGAGATGCTGGCCATCGTGTTGCGCCAGGAGGGCTTCGAATCCCGGGTCTGCGCCCGCGGCGATCTGGCCCTCAGCGCCTTCCGCGAGTTCCAGCCCGACCTGGTGCTGCTGGACCTGATGCTGCCCGGCAAGGACGGCATCGACGTGTGCAAGGAGATCCGCGAGGAGTCGGGCGTGCCGATCGTGATGCTGACCGCCAAGAGCGACACCGTCGACGTCGTGGTGGGCTTGGAGTCCGGCGCCGACGACTATGTCGTCAAGCCGTTCAAACCCAAGGAGCTCGTGGCCCGGATCCGCGCCAGGGTCCGGCGCCTGGACGAGCCCGCGCACGAGTCGCTGACCGTCGCAGACCTAGTGATCGACGTCGCTGGGCACGCGGTCACCCGCAACGGCACACCGGTCAACCTGACGCCGCTGGAGTTCGATCTGCTGCTGTGCCTGGCCCGCAAACCCTGGCAGGTCTTCACCCGCGAGGTGCTGCTCGAGCAGGTCTGGGGCTATCGGCACTCAGCCGACACCCGGCTGGTCAACGTGCATGTGCAGCGGTTGCGCTCCAAGGTCGAGCACGACCCGGAGAACCCCGAGATCATCGTGACCGTGCGAGGTGTCGGCTACAAGGCCGGCACCGGTTGAGTCGGGTTGTGAGATGGCCGACTCGCCGCGGTATGCAGGACTGCGCCGGGCGCTGACGTTCTGGCGTCGGTCGATCCAGGCCCGGGTGGTGGTCACCACCCTGGTGCTCTCGGCGGTGGTGATCAGCGCCGTCGGCTGGCTGCTGCTGCGCCAGACCCGGGACGGGCTGCTGGACAATCGAGTGGACGCCGTGCTCGCGGAATCGGCCAGTGAGACCCTCGCTGCCAATACCCGCCTTACCCAGACTCCGGGGACCGACACCGACGTCGGCTCCCAGTTGGACGACCTCTTCGACCCGATCAAGGAGCGGGGGGCCGTGCGCGGCTTCGAGGTGGTGCTGGCCGGCCCGGTCGGATCGGGCAAGCCGCTGACCGCCGGTGGCACCCGGTCCACGCCGGGCCTGGCCGTCGCCTCGGTCCCCGAGGCGCTGCGCCAGCACTTCGACGTGGTGGCCGACCCCGCGTGGAGCTACACCACCATCCAGGTCGGTGCAGCCGGCGGCGACGTCCAACAGGGTCCCGGCATCGCCGTCGGCTCGCAGATCAATCTCAAGGCCGACGGCGAGACCTACGTCCTGTACTACCTGTTCTCCCTCGACGAGGAGAACCAGACCCTCTCACTGGTGAACCGCGCGCTGTTGACCGCAGGGGCGCTGCTGCTGGTGCTGGTCGCCGCGCTGACCGGGATCGTGACCCGTCAGGTGGTCACCCCGATCCGGCTGGCGCGTCGGGTGGCCGAGCGACTGGCGGCCGGTGAGCTGCAAGAACGGGTTCGAGTCAGCGGTGAGGACGACCTGGCCCGGCTGGCGACGTCGTTCAACCAGATGGCCTCGAGCCTGCAGCGTCAGATCCGCCAACTGGAGGATCTCAGCCGGGTGCAGCGGCGCTTCGTCTCCGACGTCTCCCACGAGCTGCGGACCCCGCTGACCACGGTACGGATGGCCGGCGACGTGCTCTACGACGCTCGCCCCGACTTCGACGCGAGCACCAGGCGGGCCGCTGAGCTGCTGCACCACGAGCTGGACCGGTTCGAGACCCTGCTCTCGGACCTGCTGGAGATCAGCCGGTTCGATGCCGGCGCCGCACAGTTGGACATCGACGATGTGAATCTGGTCGACGTCGCCCGCCGGGTCGTCGACATGACCCGACCGCTCGCCGAGCAGCGTGGCGTTCAGGTGTTGATCCAGGCACCCGGCCGGCTATGCCTGGCCGAGGCCGACGTACGTCGCGTCGAGCGCGTGGTGCGCAACCTGGTCACCAACGCCATCGATCACGCCGAGTCGCGAGGCGTGCTGCTCCAGGTGGTCTGCGACGACCACGCCAGCGCGATCGCGGTCCGCGACTACGGGGTTGGCCTGACCAGCGGAGAGACGGCCCTGGTGTTCAACCGCTTCTGGCGGGCCGATCCGGCCCGGGCCCGCACCAGCGGCGGCACCGGTCTCGGACTTTCGATCTCCTTGGAGGATGCTCGCCTGCACGGTGGTTGGCTGCAGGCGTGGGGACGCCCCGGGGAGGGTGCGCAGTTCCGGTTGACGCTGCCGCGTCGGGCCGGGGGCCGATTGCGGCAGAGCCCGATCCCGCTGGTGCCCCTGGACTCAATGGATTCGCTGGACTCGCAGGAGCTGGTGTGACCAGAATGCGAGCGTCGACCACCCTTCGGCGGGCGGTGCTGGTCCTCGGGCTGGTGCTGGCGCTGACGGGCTGCGTCAGACTTCCAAACAGCGGCCCGGTCGTGGAAGCTGGCAATGCCGGCGAGGCCGGGATCCCGGTGGCCTGCTGCTACGTCCCGAACCCGCCCCAGCCGGGGGAGTCGCGGACCGAGATCATCCAGCACTTCCTCGAGGCGATGACCGCGACCCCGATCCAGACCAACGTTGCGCGGCAGTTCCTGACCGACGCGGCTCAGCCCACCTGGGACCCCGAGCAGGCCACCATCGTCTACGGCGACACCAGCCGGGCGGTGAACAGGACCCGGACCGCGGTCTCGGTGACGATGACCGACGCCTACCGGCTGGACTCGAGGGGGGTGTATGAAGGTCCGGTCCCGGCGGCCGATTCGACGCTGCGGTTCGAGCTCGAGATGCAGAACGGTCAGTGGCGGATCGCCGAGCTGCCCGACGCGCTGGTCGTGCCCAAGGCCTGGACCGATGACCACTACCGCACCGTCGATGTCTACTACGGCGACCCCACCGGCCAGATCCTGGTGCCTGAACCGGTCGCTGTGCCGCGCGGCGAGCAGTTCGCGACGGCGTTGATGCGCAGCCTGCTCAGCGGACCGGGTCCGGCCTTGGACGGGGTCTCGCACAACGCGCTGCCCGAGGGGCTGACCCTGGGCCTCTCGGTGCCCGTGGACGCGGCGGGGGTGGCCGATGTGGCACTGGAGGGCGACGCCTCGCAGATGACCACCCAGCAGGCCGAGTTGGCGGCCGCCCAGATCGCCTGGACGCTGCGCCAGGATCCGACGATCCGCTCGATCCGGCTCACCGCCGGAGGGCAGGCGCTGCCAGGTCTACCCCGCGACATCCGTCCTGACGAGGGTGCCGAACTCGATCCCTCCGACTTCACCTCGAGCACCGCGATGTTCGCGTTGCGCGACGGTCGCGTCGTCGGCGGCCCTCCCGACGCGATGGAGCCGGTGGACGGCTTGGTCGGTGAGCGCGCCTACGGGTTCACCGACATCGCCTTGAGCCCCGACTCGCGCCAGGTCGCGGGGCTGACCGCGAAACGCACCGCGGTGCTAGTCGCTGCGACCTACGATGCACAGGCGAAGGTTCAAGAAGTGCTCAGCGAGGCCACCAACCTGCTGACGCCCGCGTGGGACTTCGCCGATCGGCTGTGGCTGGTCGACCGCACCCGGACGGGTGCCCAGGTGCAGGTGCTCACGTCGGGGCAGGCGCTGTCGTTGCAGGTGCCGGGGGTGACCGGCAAGGACGTGCGGTCGTTCCTGGTTTCCCGCGACGGCTCCCGACTGGTGGCGGTGGTGCGCCAGAAGCGCCGTGACGTCGTCTTGGTGAGCCGGTTGCGCTACAACGACCGCGGTGTGGTGCGGGCCGCGACCCCCGCATCCCAATTGGCCGGTCCGGTCGACAACGGTGCCCGCTTCGCGGGCCTGGCCTGGCAGAGTCCGACGACGGTGGCGGTGCTGATCTCCGAGCGGGATCTGGCCCAGGTGCGCACCCTGTCTGTCGACGGCTCACCCGGTCTGCTGTCGACGGCCTCGCCGACACTGTCCGGCGACTTCCAGTGGCTCGCGGGTGCACCCGAGGAGGGTGCCCCGCTGGTGGCCTCTACACCGCAGGCCTACGTCGATCTGTCGGCTACGAGTCGGGTTCCAGTCGAGGCGAACTTCGCTCCCTCCACCCTGACCTACACCGGCTGAGCCCCCCGCCAGCCCCGGCCCTACCCCCGCCCCAGTCGGTCGTCCACAGGTCGAGCCGGTGGCCCTTGCGGTGCGGCGGAACCGCTGCTGGGCTGGGTTGATGCCCTGGCAGCTGCGCGATGTCGTCGCCGATCTGGTGACCGGGTCATCCTGTCTGGGCTGCCTGCGTCCCGGACGGTTGCTGTGTCCGGACTGTCGAGACGAGCTGCTGGGCCGCAACGAACCTGCGCGGTCGGCCCACCTGGTCTGGCCCACGCCCACACCTGCGGGCCTGGCGGCGCCCTGGGCGAGCGGCGAGTATGCCGGGCTGCGCAAGGACTTGGTGGTCGGCCACAAGGAGCATCAGCTGCAGGCACTGCGGGCGCCGTTGGGGAACTTGCTCGCCCGTGCGGTGTGGGCCGCAGTCGCTGCGACAACCGCGGGCCCGCTTGCTCCGGTAGTCCTCGTGCCGGTGCCGTCACGGCCCTCGACGGTCCGGGCCAGGGGATACGACGCGACGTACGCGCTGGCCCGCGAGGCCGCCTCGGTGGCGCGCCGGTGGGGCCTGCACCTCTCGGTGCATCGGCTGTTGGCCAGCCGCGGTCCGGTTGCCGATCAAGCCGGCCTGGGCATCGAGGACCGCTATGCGAACCTGCGCGACTCCATGAGCTGTCGCCGGGGCCGAGTCGTTGCGGCGCGTCGTCGACATCCTGGATGCGTGGTGGTGATCTGTGACGACGTGCTGACGACCGGCGCGACCGCGAGGGAGGCCCAGCGGGCCCTGAATGCCGCCGGTTTCACCGTCGCCGGGATCGCCGTCGTCGCCGCCACCCGACGACGGTTGCCCGGTTGAGGTTCGCTCGCCCACGGGGGCGTCGTCCACCGACGTCGGAGGAAGGACTAACGTCTAGTCATGGAGTCCGCCCGGGTCCGTGGTTGCGCAGACCGGGCAGTCCAGAGCCTAGCTCTGGACGCTGGTTCGCAAGCCGATGCCAGTCGCAGGCGAAACGGCCCACGTAAGAACACCCACGGGGGGCGTCGCCCCCCGTGTACCCCCCACCGTGGTGCGGGTTCAGATGAGGGCTTTCGCTCCCCGTGGGTTGTTCGATCACGGTGCGGCTTAGAAGTAAGTCCTGCCTCGCCCTCGTCGTCAGATGCGACGAACGACGGGAGAAGGTCAGTAGTGGCAGCCAAGCTGCGAACCCCTCAGCAGGCGATTGTGGGGACGAAGACCAGGTCGGCCGGGCGGACTCCTACCTCGCGCACGAAGAGAGGAGCACGCCGCGCGGGTTCATGTCGAGATAGCACTCACACAGGAGGAACACATGGATGTTGTGGTCACCGGGAGGCACTGCGAGATTTCGGACGGGTTCCGAAGTCACGTCACCGACAAGCTCGCGAAGCTGGAGAAGCACGATCATCGGATCATCAGGGTCCAGGTAGAGGTAGAGAATGAGCAGAACCCACGGATAGCCGACCCCGTCCGGGTGGAGTTGACCGCGTTCTCCAAGGGGCCCGTCATCCGCGCCGAGGCCGCCGCCGACGACAAGATGGGTGCACTGGACCTGGCGCTGGACAAGATGTCCTCGCAGATGCGCAGGGCTGCTGATCGTCGACATGGGCATCGCGGCCGCGGGACCAAGGAAGAGAGGGCGGCCGAGCTGGCCGCCCTGGCCGAGGAGAGCATCGAGAGGGCCGAAGCCGACGCTGAAGAGGTGGGGGCCGACACGACCGAGCACAAGGTCGGACCGATCACCGTGGTCGGTGACGGACCGCTGGTGGTCCGCGAGAAGACCCACCCTGCCTCGCACCTGACCCTGGAGCAGGCGCTCTACGAGATGGAACTGGTCGGCCACGACTTCTACCTGTTCGTGGACTCCGAGAGCCGACGACCGTCGGTGGTCTACCGGCGCCGGGGTTACGACTACGGCGTGATCGCGCTGGAGACCGACTGCGGCTGACGGCGCCGCCGTACCCCCGGCATCTGCGCTTTTCTGCAATGATGCCGGGGTGACGGATCTCCCATCGACCCCAGCGTCGACCCCAGCGGAGTCCATTCGAGTGTTGGTCGTCGACGATCAGGAGCTCTTCCGCCGCGGCATCACCATGCTGCTGGAGGCCGAGCCCGGGATCGAGGTGATCGGCGAGGCCGGTGACGGGGTCGACGGGATTGCACTGGCCGAGTCCACCGCGCCCGACGTGGTGCTCCTGGACGTGCGGATGCCACGGTTGTCGGGCATCGAGGCCTGCACCCAGATCAAGCAGCGGGTGCCCTCGGCCAAGATCTTGATGCTGACGGTGTCCGATGATGAAGCCGACCTCTACGAGGCGGTCAAGAGTGGCGCCTCGGGCTATTTGCTCAAGGACTCCTCGATTGACGAGGTCGCCCAGGCGGTCCGAGTGGTCTCGGATGGTCAGTCGCTGATCTCACCGTCGATGGCGTCGAAACTGATCGAGGAGTTCAAGCAGCTGGCCAAGCCCGAGCGCCAGCAGGTGCCCGGTCTGCGGCTCACCGATCGAGAGCTCCAAGTGCTCAAGCTGGTCGCCGAGGGCAAGAACAATCGCGCCATCTCGCGCGCGCTCTACATCAGCGAGAACACCGTGAAGAACCACGTGCGCAACATCTTGGAGAAGATGCAACTGCACTCCCGGGTCGAGGCCGCGATGTATGCGGTGCGGGAGAAGCTCTTCGAGATTCCCTGATGCAGCAGTTGTCGCAGGTGGCGGCGCGGCGGATCGCGCTGGCCGCCCAGGGATTCACCGACACCGCGCACCAGACGCCGACGCTGCGGACGTTGCAACGCACCGTGGAGCGCACCGGGGTCCTGCAGGTCGACTCGGTCAACGTGCTGCAACGGGCTCACTACATGCCGCTCTATTCTCGGATGGGCCCCTACGACCCCACGTTGCTGGCGCGGGCCGCTTCGGGTCGCCAGCTTCGGCGACTGGTGGAGTACTGGGCCCACGTGCAGGCTTATATGCCGGTCGACCTGTGGCCGTTCATGGCGCACCGCCGGGCGGCGTACCGAGCCAAGCGCGGCAAGTGGGGATTCCTCGACGCGACCGCCAGCCGGCCCGATCTCGAGGCCGAGCTGCTGACCGCGATCACCGACCTCGGTGGGGCGACCGCCCGCGAGTTGGACGACGGCAAACCGCGCAGCAAGGAGCACTGGGGCTGGAACTGGTCGCAGGCCCGCAAAATGCTCGACTACCTCTACCTCGTCGGCGAGGTGGCGATCGCGGGGCGCAACTCGTCCTTCGAGGTGATCTACGACCTGCCCGAGCGGGTGCTGCCCGCCGTGGTGCTGAACGCGCCAACCCCGACACCGGGGGAGGCGCATCGTGAGCTGGTCCGCCGCGCGGCGCGCTCCCACGGTGTCGGCACGGTGCGCTGCCTGACCGACTACTACCGGATGAGCACCGCCGACACCGCGCTTGCCGTCGCCGAGCTGGTGGAGTCCGGTGAGCTCGAGGAGGTGCGGATCCAGGGGTGGGCGCGTCCGGCCTACCGGTACGTCGGGGCTCGTCGTCCGCGTCGGGTCGCCGCGCGCAGTTTGCTGAGTCCCTTCGACCCGGTGGTCTGGCTGCGTGAACGGGCCGAACGGCTCTTCGACTTCCACTACCGGATCGAGATCTACGTCCCCGCGGGTCAACGGATCTACGGCTATTACGTGCTGCCGTTCCTGCTTGGCGACCAGATCGTGGCCCGCGTGGACCTCAAGGCCGATCGCGCGACCTCCCGGCTGCTGGTCAAGGGCGCGTACGCCGAGTTGCACGCCCCACCCGACACCGGCGAGCAGCTGGCGGCTGAGCTACGCCGGCTGGCCGACTGGCTCGGCCTGGGTGAGATCGTGATCGAGAAGCGCGGGGACCTGAGCCCTGGTCTCCTGGCCTGTCTGGATTGAGGCCGAACTATCTGCGGTGGCGGATCTGGGTCCTCGGGTCTAGGTTGGGATGAATTCTCATCTCGGTCTCGGGAGGTCCTTTGATGAATGTTGCTGTAAAGCCCAGCCGGCGTGCTGGCCGGCTTTGTCAGGCGAGGGCCAGGGTCGCGAAGTTCCTAGCTCGCGAGCTGCTGATCGCGGGGCGAATGCTGTTGGTCGTGGCGTGCGTGACCGTGGTCCTGATCGCGCTGTCCGCTGCCGGTCTGGTCGTGCGGTCTGGCTGGACAGAGCGAGGGATTGTCCTAGCTACCGCGGTGGTCGGCGTGATCGTCGCGGAAAGCTATCGGCAGCGCCTCGCCAAGTGTGACTCGAGCGCCGGGCCGCCCGGTCGCTGAGGCCCGCCAGAGGTACGGCGTGGTGGTCGACACCTTGACCAGGCCGGAGCGCTCGAGGATCGGGCGGGAGAACTCGGTCGAGTCGCTGTTGATGAGTGTCTTGCCCATCCGCAGGGCGGATCGGGCCCGGGCCGCGGTCAGAGCGCGGTAGATCCCTCGACCGCGCCACCGTTCCCGGGTCACGCCGCCCCAGATGCCGGCGAAATCGGTGCCGTCGACCGGCTCGAGCCGACCGGCGCTGACGATCTGCCCCTCGGCCTCGGCGACCCACAGCTCCATACCGTCGTTACGGGCCAGTCGTCGCAGCAGGGCGTCGGCCATCTCAGGCGACACCGGGTCGCCGAACACCTCATCGGCCATCGCGCTCATCGCGCGCACGTCGGGCTCGGTGCTGACGGTGCGCAGGGTGACGGCGTCCGGCAGCGCCACGTCGACCGCGAGGGCGCTGGCCTCGCCGATCATGATCGACTCGGGCTCGTTGGGCTCGAAGCCAGCCTCGATCAGTGAGTCGTGGAGCCCGGGGGCGTGGTCGTGCCCGCGAGTCTTCCACTCGACCCGGAGGATGGTGGGATCAGCCCGAAAGTGGTCGAGGGCCGCACTGACAAGCTCCTGGATCTGGTCGCCGTCGGCACCGTCGAGGTCCTGGTAGGTGACGAAGCCGCGGCCGCCCGCGAACGCCACCAGCCGCAGCGGGCCGTGGGTAGTCACCGAGATCGCGCTCGGGGTCTCGGCGTCGGTGCGCAACTGGGCGTCGTACCGGGCAAGCAACTGGGTCGGGTCAGTCGTCACCGGGCCAGGTTGCCGTGCCCGCGCCGGTGAGTCAAAGGGGATAGTCCCTAGCAAACGGCACCATTGCCGGCCAGGAATGCTTGCCGAATGCTAGGGACTATCCCGGAGTGGCGGCGCGGGTGCTGAGCAAGGTGACGCTCTGGTGAGCGATCTCGTACTCCTCGTTCGTCGCGATCACCCAGGCTGTCGGCGCCGCGCGGGCTGGGTCACTGGCTGAGTCACGGTCCGGGCTGATCAGCGTCTCACCCGAGGCGGTGTCGTTGCGCTGGTCGTCGACGGCGAGGCCGAGGATGGACAGGCTCCGCAGTACGTCGGCCCGCAGCCTGGGGTTGTTCTCGCCGACGCCGGCGGTGAAGGCCACGGCGTCTAGGCGTCCCAGCGGTGCGGCCAGCGCCCCGACGTGCCGCACGATGCGGTGCACCACCACCTGGTACGCCGTCCGGGCGGCCTCATCGCCGGTGTCCACCTTGGCCATCACCTCGCGAAAGTCGCGACTGCCGGTCAATCCGAGCAGCCCGCTGTCGTTGTTGATGGCGTGGGTGAAGTCGGCGGCCGACATCCCGGCGACGGTCGCCAGGTGGCCGGCCACGGCCGGGTCCAAGTCACCAGTGCGGGTGCCCATCACCAGTCCGTCGGTAGGGGTGAGACCCATGGAGGTGTCGACGCTTCGACCACCTGCAACCGCGCACGCCGAGGCGCCGTTGCCGAGGTGGATGACGATCGAGTTCACCTCGGCCAGGGGCCGACCGAGCAGGGCGGCCACCCGGCGCGACACGTAGGCGTGGGAAGTGCCGTGGAAGCCGTACTTGCGCACGCCGTAGTCGTGTCGCCACTGCCGAGGGACCGCATACTCGCTCGCCGCCTGAGGCATCGTGGCGTGAAAGGCAGTGTCGAAGATCGCCACGTGCGGCACGTCAGGGAAGGTCTGCCGGGCGGCCAGGATGCCCTGCACGTTGGCCGGGTTGTGCAGGGGTGCGAGCTCGGCCAGGGCGCTGATCGCGTCGATGACGTCGTCGTCGATCTGCGTCGGTCCGGTGAACCGGTCGCCGCCGTGCACCACTCGGTGCCCCACGGCCACGATCCCGGCGGAGGCCAGATCCGGACCGTGAGCGGCGAACTGTGCTCCTACCTGCTCGAAGGCCGCGCCGTGACCTGGGCAGTCGAACTCATAGCTGAAGCGCTCACCCCCGGTGTCGTGCCGAGCGCTGGAGTCATCCGCACCGATGCGTTCGACAAGTCCGGCCGCCAGCGACTCGCCGGTGGCGGAGTCGATGAGCTGGTACTTCAGCGAGGAACTGCCGGCGTTGATGACCAGGACGGTGTCGGTCACAGTGTCTGGCACGGCTCAGCCTTTCGCTTGGATGGCGGTGATCGCGATGGTGTTGACGATGTCACGCACCGTCGAGCCGCGGGACAGATCGTTGACCGGCATCCGCAGTCCCTGCAGGACGGGCCCGATGGCGACGGCCGACGCGCTGCGCTGGACCGCCTTGTAGGTGTTGTTGCCGGTGTTGAGGTCGGGGAAGATCAGCACGCTGGCTCGGCCCGCGACGGTGGAGTCGGCGAGCTTGGTGGCCGCCACCGCGGGGTCGACCGCGGCGTCGTACTGGATGGGACCCTCGACCTGAAGCTCGGGTTCACGTTGACGTACCAGGGCCGTGGCCTCGCGGACCTTCTCCACGTCGGCGCCCGTCCCGGAGCCGCCGGTGGAGTAGGAAAGCATCGCGACCAGCGGCTCGAGACCGAACGTGCGCGCGGTGTTGGCCGACGAGAGGGCGATGTCGGCAAGTTGCTCGGCGTTCGGCATCGGGTTGATCGCGCAGTCGCCGTAGGCCAAGACCTTGTCGGCCAGGCACATGAAGAAGACGCTGGAGACGACGCCCACGCCGTTGGCCGTCTTGATGACCTCGAGGGCCGGCCGGACCGTTGCGGCCGTCGTGGTGATCGAGCCGGAGACCATGCCGTCGGCCGCCCCGGCGTGCACCATCAAGGTGCCGAAGTACGACGGGTCGGCCACCACGTCGAGGGCCTGATCGGCGGTGACGCCCTTGTGTGCACGCAGTTCTGCGTAGGTATCGGCGTACTCCTGACGCCGGTCGTCGCTGGTGGGGTCGATGATCTGGGCTCGCTCGATGTCTAGGCCCAGCGAGGTTGCCCGGGCCCGGATGTCCTCCTCGACGCCGAGCAGGGTGAGGTCGGCGATGCCGCGCGCCAGCACGATGTCGGCGGCGCGCAGGATGCGGTCCTCCATCCCCTCGGGGAGCACGACGCGAGCACCGGCTTGGCGAGCGCGCGCGGTCAGCCGGTGCTCGAACATCAACGGGGTGACCACCTCGGAGCGCGCACTGGCGACGGAGGCGATGCCTTCGAGGTTGATGTGGTCGCGCACGGTGGTGCGGGCACGTTCGATCTTGCGAGGTGCGTCGGGGGTGATCGCGCCGACGGCCCTCTCGGCCGCGTGGGCGACCTGCATGGTGTTGCCGCTGGCCGTGATGATCGGCAACTCCACGTTGAGACCCTCGAGCATCGTGGTGGTCTGCTTGGAGAGCTGGAAACCGCCGTTGAGGATGATCGCGGCGAGCGACGGAAAGGTCACGGCTC
The DNA here is from genome assembly GCA_038200025.1 of Propionibacteriales bacterium. GTDB lineage: Bacteria > Actinomycetota > Actinomycetes > Propionibacteriales > Nocardioidaceae > Nocardioides. Next base: position 12,393 of record JBBPYJ010000032.1, read on the forward strand.
GGTGCGCCATCACCAGCGCGAGCAGGACTTCCTCGCGGTCACTGGGGCAGATCACCACGCAGCCTTCGGTCAACCGATCCAGCACATGAGGCATCGTCATAGCCCCGACGATGACCTCGACAGACTCGCGGTCCAACAGCTCCTCATCGCCGCGGACGTGCTCACCCTCACAGGCGGCCATCACGTCTCGCACGGTGGGCGCGGACAGCAGGCTGTCCTCGGGCAGGGCATAGGCGGGGATGTCGCCGAGGTGCTCGGTCAGTGCGCTGGCGATGTGGTCGCGTTGCTCGGGGTCGCACCGGTTGGCGACTACGGCTGCGATTCTGGCGTGCCGGGCTCGCGCCTCGCCGACCATCAGGTCGATCGAGGTGATCACATCGGTCGGACCCCGGTCGAGGCTCGGCACGATCAGGACCATCGACGCACCCACATTGGCGGCGATGCTGGCGTTGACGCTGAACTCCGTCGGAGTGGGCACACCGCTGAAGTCCGAGCCGATCACGAGGACGGCATCGTGGCCCTCGCAGAACCTGTGGTAGCGGTCGACGATCGTGCCGATGGCCGACTCGGTGTCGTGGTTGATGACGTCGTAGGTCACTCCCACCGCATCCTCGGGGTCCGCACCGCTGGTGCTCAGGGGCAGCAGCAGGTCGATCAGCGGGTCGGACGACTTATCGCGGACGATGGGGCGAAAGACGCCGACGGTGCCACCTCCTTCACACATCTGCGCCAACAACCCGACGGCGAGAGCCGACTTGCCGGACTGGGACTCTGCGGAGGCCAGATAGAGGGAGGTCTGCACGCCCCCCATTCTAGTGACGCGGCTCACCTCCGACAGGTCCGAGCCCACCGGCTGACCGGCTCCCGCCCCCGCAAGCCCACCGGCTGACCGGCTCCCGCCCCCGCAGATGCGCTCCCGCCCCCGTAAACGGAGGCGGGAGCGCATCTACGGAGGCGCAAGCGAACGACGGGGGTGGCGGCCAGGGCGAGAAGCCTCACGGTGGGGCGATTCCACGGATCTGCGACGCTAGCGAGGTGGAGTCACTTCGGACGGCGTACGGACTGTTGGCGGCGGCGATCGTGTTGGAGGTCGGCGGCACCATGTCGCTGCGGCTCTCCGACGGTTTCACCCACGTGGCTTGGACGGCACTGGCCGTGGTGGCCTACGGCACGTCGATCGCCATCTTCGGCCAGGCGCTGGTGCGTGGGATGAATCTCGGCGTCGGGTACGCAACCCTGACCGGGGTCGGGCTGATGGCGGCGGCACTGGCCAGCGCGGTCGTCTTCGACGAGGGCCTGACGGTCCTGCAGGGCTCGGCGCTGGTGCTGCTGCTGGTCGGCGTACTCCTCCTGCAGCCTCGCGCAGCCAGATTCGAGCGTCCGTAGTGGAGTGGTGGTGGCTGCTCGGGGCGGTGTTGATGCAGTGGCTCCAGGTGGGGGCGTTGCGCGCCTCGGACGGGTTGCGGCGAGTGCCGTGGACGGTGCTGACGTTCGCAGCGATGGTCACCTCGGTGGGCTGCATCGCGGTGTCGTTGTCCCTGGGGCTCACCGTGGCGCTGGCCTACGGGATCTGGACCGGCGCGGGGGTCGCGTTGGCCGCGGTCACGGGCGCAGTGGTGTTCGGCGACCGCCTGGATCGGCGCCAGACGTTCGGCCTGGTCGTGGTCCTGGTGGGGGTCGCGCTCCTGCAGTACGCCGGGGTGCGATGAGCCATCGACTGGCGGCGCCGGGCCCCCTGGGCGACGACCCGCCCGACGGCTGGCGCTCCGCTGAACAATCTCCCAACCCGTAGGTAGAGTGACTGGCGCAAGTCTGACCGTCACTTGATCCCTCACTGAACCCAGCCTTATCGGGCGGATAGCCCGCCGACGAACTCCAGGAGCCTCCACCACCGTGCCTGCCATCATCGACAAACTGCTTCGCATCGGCGAGGGCAAGATACTGCGCCAGCTGGCTGCCATCTCCAAGGCCGTCAACGCCATCGAGGATGACTTCGTCGAGATGACCGACGAGCAGCTGCGGGCGATGACCGATGAGTTCAAGCAGCGCCTCGCCGACGGGCAGACCCTGGACCAGTTGATGCCCGAGGCCTTCGCTACGGTCCGCGAGGCCTCCAAGCGGGTCACCGGCATGCGCCCGTTCGACGTCCAGATCCAGGGCGCCGCCGCGCTGCACCTGGGCAACATCGCCGAGATGAAGACCGGCGAGGGCAAGACCCTGGTCGCGGTACTGCCGTCCTATCTTAACGCGCTGTCCGGCAAGGGCGTCCACGTCGTCACCGTCAACGACTACCTGGCCCAGTTCCAGTCCGAGATGATGGGCCGGATCCATCACTTCCTCGGCCTGACCACCGGCGTGATCCTGCCCTCGATGCGACCCGCGGAGCGCCGCGAGGCCTACGCCTGCGACATCACCTACGGCACCAACACCGAGCTCGGCTTCGACTATCTGCGCGACAACATGGCTGGGGCGCTCGAGGAGTGCGTGCAGCGTGGTCACAACTTCGCGGTCGTCGA
>JBBPYJ010000033.1:0-11383 GCA_038200025.1 Propionibacteriales bacterium
CACCCCCTTCATTGGTCCCGCCATTGGTCCCGTCACTGGCCAGAACGCTAGCCCCGTCACTAGCTGGGACCGGCACGAAGCTGACCGCGGTCGCTCCGTCGACCAGGACCGTGTCGAAGTGGCCGGCCCACTCCTGGTCGTTTCGATCTGGAAAGTCCTCGCGCCAGTGCGAGCCCCGGGTCTCCTCGCGCAGTCGCGCGGCATCGGCCAGCGCCAGGCTGACCGTGACCAGGTTGGTGGTCTCCCAGCCCGCCTGGTCCACCCGGGCGTCCTCGTCGCCGACCATCGACTGCAAGGTCTTCAACGCGGTCGCGAGCCCGTCCGCCGAGCGCAACACCCCTACCTCCTCGGTCATCGCGGACTGCAGCTCGCGCCGGCAGTCGCCATCGACCAGACCGGGCACGCGGCCGTCCACGGCTGGCTCGCGCCAGGCCTGCAGCTCACCGGGCAGCACCTCGGCGATCCGGCGGGAGAAGACCAATCCCTCCAACAGCGAGTTCGACGCCAGCCGGTTGGCACCGTGCACCCCCGAGCAGGCGACCTCGCCGGTGGCATAGAGGCCCGCCAAGCTGGATCGGCCGAAGAGGTCGGTGGCCACCCCGCCGGACACGTAGTGGCAGGCCGGCGAGACCGGGATCAGCTCGGTGACCGGATCGACGCCGTGCCTGCGGGTGGTAGCCAGGATCGTGGGGAATCGCCGCTCCCAGAACGCCGCACCCAGGTGCCGGGCGTCGAGCCACATGTGCGGATGCTGCGTCTCGTGCATTCGCCGGGTGATCGCCTTGGCCACCACGTCGCGCGGGGCCAGGTCGGCCAACTCGTGCTGCCCCTGCATGAAGCGGTGCCCCGCGAAATCGACCAGGAAGGCTCCCTCGCCGCGCACGGCCTCGGAGATCAGGGGCTGTTGGCCGATCGAGTCCGGCCCCAGATACATCACGGTCGGGTGGAACTGCACGAACTCCAGATCTCGCAGCACCGCGCCGCCGCGCAGCGCCAGCGCCATCCCGTCGCCGGTGGACACGGCCGGATTCGTGGTCTGGGAGAACACCTGTCCCAACCCGCCGGAGGCCAGCACCACCGCCCGGCACATCACCGCTCCGACACCGTCGCGCTGCCCCTCACCCATCACGTGCAGGGTCACTCCGGCGACCCCGCTGGCCCGATCGCCGACCGGGCCGTCCAACATCAGGTCGACGGCCAGAGCGTGCTCGACCACCTCGATGGCCGGCGTTTGCTCGATGGCCGCGATCAGCGCCCGTTGGATCTCCGCACCCGTCGCGTCACCGCCCGCGTGCGCGATCCGGTCGCGGTGGTGGCCGCCCTCGCGGGTCAGGCTCAGTTCACCGTCGGGTTGCTTGTCGAAGTTCGTGCCCAGCGCGATCAGCTCCTGCACCGCGGCCGGTCCCTCGGTGACCAGAGCTCGGACAGCGTCTGGGTCACAGGCACCGGCCCCAGCGACCAAGGTGTCGCGCTCGTGCTCGGCCGGGCTGTCCTCGGGGCCCAGAGCGGCCGCGATCCCGCCTTGCGCCCACTGGGTGGAGCCGGCATTGAGGACGTCCTTGGTCACCACCAGCAGCTTCAGGTCCCGATCGGCCGCGTGGATGCGCAGGGCAGCAGTGAGCCCGGCGATCCCGGAGCCGATCACCACCACGTCGGCCCTGGTCGTCCATCCGGGCTCGGGTGCGGTGAGGCGTTGCGGCACATGTCGGGCGGTCGAAGCCATGCTGCAGGCTAGCCGAGGAGCACCGGCGCGTTGTCGATCAGCCGGGTCGCGCCGACCCTGGCCGCGACCAGCGCACGCGCCGAAACCCCGGGCTGTGCGGCGCCCACCTCACCGAGATCGGTCAGGTCGGGGGCCCTGATCGTGAAGTAGTCCAGCTGTACGTCGGGCTCGGTTGCCAGCTCCGCCAGGGCCGCCTCGCGTGCCGCCGCCGCGCCCGACGAAGCCGCGGCCGCAGCCGCCCTCAAGGCCTGGCTCAGCACGGTCGCCTGCGCACGCGCAGGCCCCTCGAGGAAGCGGTTGCGACTGCTCATCGCCAGTCCGTCCGGCTCCCGGACCGTGGCTGCCCCGACGACCTCGACCCCCATACACAAGTCGTCGGCCAGCCGCCGGATCAGGGCCAGCTGCTGGAAGTCCTTCTCCCCGAACACCGCCACCTGCGGACGTACCAGTCCGAACAGCTTGGCGACCACGGTCAGCACCCCGGCGAAGTGCCCCGGTCGGGTCGCACCCTCGAGGATCGCGCCGAGCGGTCCCGGGTCGATGGTGACTGCGGAGTCCCTGCGGTGCTGGGAGCCCGAGCTCGGATAGACCTCGTCGACCGACGGTGCGAACACCACCCGGACCCCGGCCGCCCCGCAGATCTCCAGATCCGCGTCCAGTGTGCGTGGATAGCGATCCAGGTCCTCGTTCGGTCCGAACTGCAAGGGGTTCACGAAGATCGACACCACCACCGGACCGGCACCGACCACCTCGGCTGCTTGCGTCATCAACGACGCGTGCCCGGCGTGCAGGGCCCCCATCGTCGGCACCAGACCCACCCGGTGTCCCCCCGAACGAGCGACGGCGAGATGCCCGGCCAACTCGGCGCGCGTGGTCGCGACGGCGACCGTCATCGGCTCAGGGCTCGCGGCGGTTCATGGTGGTTGCCCGACGTCCAGCACTGCGCCCCGACCGCTCGACGGCCGCATCAAGCAGTCGGCGGACCTTGATCCCCCGGATCGGCAGCACCCGGCCGTCGGTGATCACCCGGTCGAGGGTGTTGCCGGCCAGCGCGACGTACGACGCGAGCGTGTGCGGGGCGTTGGCCTCGATCGTCTCCAGGTGGGCGCCCACGGTGTTCACGTCGCCGCGGACCATCGGCCCGGTCAGCGCCGCGTCGCCTTCGCGCAGCGCGTTGTCCAGGGCTGCGGTGAGCAGCGGGCGCAGCGTGTCGTCGGCGTCGTACGCCGCATCGTCACCCGCCGCGGCCGCCAACAGCTCGCGCGCCTGCGCCACCAGGGTGACCAGGTGGTTCGCGCCGTGCGCGAGGGCCGCGTGATAAAGCGCGCGCCGCTCCTCGGGCACCCACATCGGTTTGCCGCCGAGGTCGGCGACCAACTGTTGGGCGAGGTCCTGCTGCGCGGTGCCGACCGTGACGCCGTACACGCAGCCGGGCAGCCGGGGCAGGTCCACCTCGGTCCCGGTGAAGGTCATCGCGGGGTGCAGGGCGATCGGCAGTGCACCGACGATCCGCGCCTCCTCGAGCACGGCCAGACCGTGTCGTCCCGAGGTGTGCACCACCACCTGACCGGGCCGGATGGCGCCGCTGGCGCTCAGCACCGCGGCCACGTTGGGCAGCATGTCGTCCGGAACCGTCAGCAGCAGCAGGTCGCAGTGCCGCGCGACCGAGGTCGGTTTCTCGATCGGCACACCGGGCAGCAGTGTCTCGATGCGACGCCGAGAGGCGTCGGACTCGCCGGCGACGCTGACGATCTCGTGCCCCGCGGCGCGCAGGGCGACGGCCAGCACCGAGCCGACCCGGCCCGCGCCGATCACACCTACCCGAAACGACTGCTGCATCTCATCGCTCCCTCGTGGATTCATCCACTCCGCTGAGCGCTCGGAGTCTCGACATCTACAGGACAACTCTCTCGACGTTCGAGAACATCTAGAAGAACGCCAGCGTAGCCGCGGATCATCCCCCCGGGGAATGGCCAGTGCGACGGATCACACCGGGAGGCGCGTCTGGGCGCGCACCAGGCCCGGCAGCACGGTGCGGGTCACGTGGTCGATCAACCGCGCTCCCGGGGGCGCGAGGACCTCCTGGACCCCGTCGGGCACCTCGCCCTCGCGCAGAGCGTGGAAGACCTCCCACTCGCGCCGTTTGCGCTGGTTGCGCCAGGACTGGGCGAACGCGGCCGGGTCGGTCCAGTGCGCGAACTCGTCGCCGTGCAGGTGCTTGATCTCCACGCAGAGCAGGTCGGGCAGGACAACGCGGCGGACCTGCGGCGGCGTACGCCGGACCTCCCACTCGAAGGCCTTGGCGTAGACGAAGTCGGGTCCCGTCGGAAACCCCCACTCCTCGCGGTTGCGCCACCCCAGGTCGAGGTAGCCGTGCTGCTCGTCGTCGACGAACAGTCCGTGCCGCGGCATCCGGACCACGACCGGCTCGCGGCCCACCTGCCAACCCAGATCGCGCAGGGACAGCTCGCCCTCGCGGGTCAGCACCATGTCGCCGTCCCACTTCCAGGAGTAGGCCGTCAAGACCTGCGCGAAGCACCAGTTGTAGAAGTAGGCCAGCGAGTGCACCGATCGCTCGTGGGTGGCCAGGTGCTCGGCCCCTGCCCGCGCGACGTCGAAGGGGTAGTGCGCGACCCGCAGTCGGTCGGCGTACCCCGCTTCTCTGGCGGTCTCCAGCGCCACCTCGGCGGTGCCGTCGGCGGACTGGTTGTCCACGACCAGGACCTGGTCGGTGCAGCGCAACAGCGGCGGCAGCACGTACGACAGGTTGGCCGCCTCGTTCTTGACCCGCAGCACCGCGGTGCTACCGCGCCGCAACCTCCCGCTCCTCCCGCCAACCGTCCTCCAGGGCCAGGTGATGTCGAAGTCGGTGTGTCCCTCGAGGTTGCGCAGGTCCGCGGTCACCCTCGACTCAACGCATCCGACCCAGGGCGCGGCGCAGTCCCTGGCGCACCGAGGGCGGGATCGCTGCCCGTACGCCGTGCGGCAGCCGATCGGCGAGGCCGCCGGTCGCGGCGGAGGGGACAACCGATGGCCCACGGTCCACGGTCCCGCCCGGCACTCCCCCGGCGGTCCGCCCGGTCGCGGCGACGACCGTGGAGCGGGTCAGCGCCTCGGCGTCGGCATAGAGATCGGCGTACGCCGTCAGCAGCTGGTCCAGGGTGGCCCGACGATCGGCGGTGTCCCCGTCGGGCTCGGCCATCGCATCGAGGGTGGCCCACGAGTCGGCGGCGATCTCGTGGAGAGGCCGCGGCAGGTCGAGGTCGTCGAGGGTCCCGGTGACCCGGCGCAGGCTGGGATCGATGAACCGGTGCCCCTCGCGGATCGCCTCGCTCTTGGCGTCGATGACGTGGCGCAGGTCGAGGGCCTGGCCGACGTGCTCGGTGGTGCGCACCCAGTCGTCGAGGAGGTCGGCGTACCTCACGAAGACCCGCGGGGTGTCCCGGGTGGACAGCTCGGTGTGCAGAAGCATGTTGATCCACGACGCCGTGAGGTGCGCGGGGCCGAGCTTGTTGTGGTAATACTTCGCGCGGCTGCCGGCCACCTCGGCGGGGGGACGCAGCATGGTGGCGACCACCGGGGTCGCTCCGGCCCGCTCGGCCGCGATCCGCCACAGACCCAGGAACCAGCTGAGCCGCGGGTCCTTGACGACCAGCTCACGGTGCTCACCGAGGTGGCCGGCAAGCCAGCTGGCGACCTCGGCGCGCTCCTCCTCGCGGGCGGCCAGGGTGCCGGTGTCCAGCCAGCCCTGCGGACGGGCATCGCCTACCGCGACCACCGCCCGCGCCAGCAGGTCGTCGTGGTGGTCGACCACCCAGCGCGGCTCGCCGAAGCCTTTGGGGTTGGTGGCGTCGGCGGCAACCTCGGGAGTCGGCACGTGCAGACCGAGGATCTGCAGCAGGATCGTCAGTGTGCTGGTGCCGCTGCGTCCGGCACCGGCGACGAGCAGGACCTTGGCCGGGTAGTCCGCCGGGTCGGGTGGGCCGGTCTGCCCAGTCGTCAGCCCAGTCGTCAGCCCAGTCGTCGGCTCAGGCGTTTGGTTCACGGTGGGTGAGCCTAATCGACCCGATCGATGCCACCGGCGGACTACCCTCGGCGGATGCGATGGCGGGGGCGACGGCCGGGACAACGGCTGGGACAACCGGGCGAGGTCGGTCCTCGACTGCTCAGCGTCGTGGTGCCGGTCTACAACGTGGCCGCCTACCTGCCCGCCGCGTTGGACAGCGTCCTGGCCCAGCGTGGCGTGCCCCTGCAGGTGGTGGTGGTCGACGACGGGTCCACCGACTCCTCCGGCACCATCGCCGACGAGTACGCCGCCCGCGACCCGCGGGTGCGCGTCGTACACACCGCGAATGCGGGGCTGGGTGCGGCCCGCAACGAGGGGGCTCGGCACTGCCTGGGTGAGCTGCTGGCCTTCTGCGACTCCGACGACGTGGTGCCCCCCGGCGCCTACGAGCGGTTGGTCGCGATGCTTGCGAAGTCGGGATCGGACTTCGCGACCGGGGGCATCGTGCGCTGGGAGACCGGTCTCGAGGGAGCACCGCTGGTCGAGCCGCCCTGGATGCGACGCCTGCATACGCCCGCTCGCTACGGTCTTCGCGCCGCCGACCACCCGGAGATCCTGGGCGACGTCTTCGCCTGGAACAAGATCTTCACCCGCACCTTCTGGGACACGGCCGGGCTGTCGTGGCCGACCGGGGTGCGCTACGAGGACCAGCCAACGACCACTCGGGCCTACCTGGCCGGCCGGTTCGACGTGCTGCCCGACATCGTCTACCACTGGCGGATCCGCGCCGACGGCTCGTCCATCACCCAGCAGCGGTCCTCGCTGACCGATCTCCAGGACCGGTTCGCGACCAAGAAGATGGCCCTGGAGTCGGTGCTGGCGAACGGCGACGACCGCACCAGCGAGGTGTTCTTGAACCGGGTGCTCGCCGGTGATCTGCACCGCTACTTCACCGAGATCCCCGGGTGTGACGACGAGTGGTGGGAGGTCTTGGCGGCTGGGATCGGTGACCTGTGGGGGTCCCGGTCGCTCGTGCACAGCGGGCTCCCCCCGGTGCACCGGCTCACCGGTTGGCTGGTCGAGCAGGGCCGTCGGGCTGAGGCCGCCGCAGTTATGACTGCACTGGCCGACGGACCGTTCCCCCCACGGCTAGACCTGGAGCCACCCCGCCTCGACCTGGCCGCTCTCGGCTCGGCAAAGGGGGAGGGGGTCACGAGCGACATACCGCTGGCGGCGTACGTCCTGCGCCCGCACGAACGGTGAGCGGCTCGAGCGCTCCTGGCTCAGGCGACGCCTCAGGCGTGCCAGCGCTGCGCGACCGGCCCGGCCTGCTCGGCCTGTTCGATCTTCCAGGCCACCAGCTCGGCGTTGACCACATCGACCTCCTGCTCGAGTTCGGCGATCCGCACGATCGCCTCGGCGGCCCGCTCTTCGGCCGCAACCAGACGTAGGGCCGCCGCAGCCGAGTCGGCGACGGCGGCGTCGGCCCGGCCGGTCTCGGACTCGACCAGCCGGGTGGCCTCGGCGGCCCGATCCTGAGCCGAGACCAGCGCTTCCTCGAGCTCGTTCAAGGCGGTCTCGCGCCGAGCGATACGCCGCTGCAGCGACGTCACCTGATCGGCGTGCTCGGCGGATCGCTGGGTGGCCAGACCGAGGTAGTCCTGGGCCTGGATAGCCCGATCCATGGCCGCGTCCCGGCGCGACTGCACGAGCTCGACGTAGGTGATCCGAGTAGCGGCGGCCCCCAGCACTACGGCTGCGATCGCGGCCATCGAGCCGAGCGCGGCGACGTTGTCCAGAACCGCCCACCCGACCAGGGCGGCTGCCACCAGGATGAGGGCGACGGCGACCGCCACCCGAGTGCTGCGCTGACATCGGCGGGACGCGGAAGGGCTCATAGGCGCAAGGCTAGGACTTCTCGCCCCCGCCACGGACACGACACGCGCGCTCCAGCACCAGTGCTATCGCCAGCACCAGCAGTCCCCCCAGTCCCGCAAGGCCGGAGCGCAGAACCCGTTGGCCGGCCAGTTGCGCGGGGTCGCCCAGCCAGGACAGAGCGTAGCCCAGGTAGCCGCCCGCGACCAGCGCACCGGCCAACGCGCAGGCTCGGGCCAGCACCAAGCGGTTGACCAGCCGGTGGGCCTCCGGTCGGGTCTGGAGACCGTCCAACGCGCGGCGGGTGTTCCAGGCCAGCAAGCCGAGGATGGCGGCACTGAAGAACAGGGCCAGAGGTTGGCTCCAGCTGACCAACGGCGCCGACTGCCCGGCGTACGACGCGATGCGCCGGATCAGCCATCCGCCGACCAGGCCGACACACAGCGAGCCGACGATGGCGCCGGGCGGCAGGGGGCCCAGCCTTCCCCCAAATCCCTCGTCGCCCCGGTAGTTGGCGGGGTCGTTGCCATTATCGTCAGGCTCATCGAAGGATCCACCCGGTGACCCGGACGGGTCCTGGGTCACAGGAGCTCGAGCTCCATGTCCTCGCGCAAGGTGATGATCGAGCGATCGGTCTTCTCCAGTAGGTCCGCGATCGGCTCCCCGCCCGGGAAGACGGCGTCCGGCTCGACGTCCCACCACGGCTGCAGGACAAAGGAGCGCTCCGAGGCCCGCGGGTGCGGCAGGCGTAGGTCGTCGGTGTCACTGCGGCGGTCACCGACCACCACGACGTCGACGTCGAGGGTCCGTGGGGCATTGGGCAGACCGGTCCGCTCGCGGTCGAAGGCATCCTCGATCGCCAGCGCGCGGTCCAGCAGACGCGGAGCCGACATGGTGGTGTCGATCAGCGCGACGGCGTTCAAGTAGTCGTCACCCGCACCGTCGACCGGCGTGCTCTCGTAGACGGGGGACACCGCGGTGACCCACACGTCGGGAGTGTCCTTGAGCGCGTCCACGGCGCCCTGCAGCGAATAGAACCGCTCGCCGAGGTTGGAGCCAAGTGCCAGCACGGCGCGTCGGATCGGACGCATCTCGCCGGTGATGGTGTCGGCGTCGATGATGTAGGGGTTCGGGGTCTCGGTCACGTCTGGACTCGCCCTTTCAGGTTGGCTTGCCGGGTGATCGTCAGGTGGACATCTTCGAATGTCGCATCGATGGGGGCGTCCGGTTTGTGCAGGGTGACGCGAGCCCATTCAACACGATCCAAGTGAACACAGGTCGACGCGATCCGGTTCGCCAAAGTTTCAATCAGATCGACCGGGTCCCGCTCCACGTCTGCTTTCACTGCCAGTACGAGACTTCCGTAGTCCACGGTGTCTCGCAAGTCGTCGGTTGCCGCCGCGGGCTCGGTGTCCACACCCAGCGTGAGGTCGACCACGAAGGTCTGTCCCTGACGACGCTCGAACTCGAAGACGCCGTGGTAGCCGAAGCACTCGATCCCGGTAATGGCCAGCTCGTCGGTCACTTCTCCTGCCTCCCCCCCACGTCGGCGGACTGCTGTTGCAGCCGTCCGAGCACCGCCAGCGCATCCCGGCTGGCCTGAACGTCGTGCACGCGGACGCCCCACGCCGGGGTGTCGGCCATCGCCAGCCAGGTGGTCAGCGCCGCGGTGGCAGCGTCGCGTTCGGGCGCCGGACGCAACGCTTCGGGGGTGCCGAGCAGCCGCCCGAGGAAGGACTTGCGACTGGCCCCGATCAGCAACGGGCGACCCAGCGCGTGCAAGCGGTCGAGCCCGCGCAGCAGCACCCAGTCGTGCTCGGGGCGCTTGGCGAACCCGATCCCGGGGTCGAGCACCACGCGGTCCAGGTCGATGCCGGCCTCGACCATGGCCGCCAACCGCCCGGACAGCTCCTCGCAGACCGCCGTCACGACGCCACCGGGCTCGTCGTACGTCGCGAAGTCGCGCATCTGCGCGGAGTGCGCCCGCCAGTGCATCGCGACGTACGTCGCCTCGCAGCCCGCGACCACGCCCAGCATGTGCTCGTCGGCGAGCCCGCCAGAGACGTCGTTGATGATCGTCGCACCGGCCTCGACCGAACGGACGGCCACCTCGGCCCGCATCGTGTCCACCGAGACCACCGCACCCTCGGCGACCAACGCCGAAATCACCGGCAGCACCCGGTCCAGCTCCTGGGCCACCGGCGGCCGGGTCGCGCCCGGACGCGTCGACTCACCGCCGACATCGACGATGTCCGCACCCTCCTCGACCAGGCGCAGCCCTTGGACGATCGCCAGCTCGGGATCGGCCCACAGACCGCCGTCGGAGAAGGAGTCGGGCGTCACGTTGACGATCCCCATGACCAGGGTCATCGGCTCCCTATCGACCATGGTGGATCAGCATCATCGCCTCCGAGCGGGTGGCGGACCGGTGCATCAGCCCACGCACCGCCGAGGTGATCGTCCGGGCGCCGGCCTTGCGCACGCCCCGCATCGTCATACACAGGTGCTCGGCCTCGATCACCACGATCACCCCGCGGGCCTCGAGCAGATCCATCAGGGCGTCGGCGATCTGGGTAGTGAGCCGCTCCTGGACCTGGGGGCGCTTGGCATAGACGTCGACCAATCGGGCGAGCTTGGACAACCCGGTGATCTTGCCGCTCTCGGCCGGGATGTAGCCAACGTGGGCTACCCCGGTGAAGGGCACCAGGTGGTGCTCGCACATCGACCACAGCTCGATGTCGCGGACCAGCACCATCTCGTCGTGACCGATGTCGAAGGTCGTGGTCAGCACCTCTTCCGGCGTCTGCCGCATGCCCAGGGTCAGCTCGGCGTAGGCGCGGGCCACCCGGGCCGGCGTCTCTCGCAGGCCCTCCCGGTCGGGGTCCTCGCCGATCGCGAACAGCAACTCGCGCACCGCCGCTGCGGCCCGTTCATGGTCGAAGTCCGGCACGTCGGCCGGATCGGTCAGCCCTACCGATATGGGGTCCGTCATGCCGGCGGCGGGGTGCCGGAGCCACCCAGGGGGCCCTGGACGCCCTCGACGACGGGGTCACCGTGCACGTCACCACCCGGTCCAGGAGGCGTGATCACCACGCCGGCCTCGGCCGTAGCGTGGGCCTGTCCGTTGGCGGCCACCCGGTCCCTGATCTCCTGAGGGATCTCCACCGGCGGGATCGCCGACGGGTTGCGCTCGGACGAGCCGGTCCAGGCCGGGCGCGCCGGGCGCCTTCGCAGCGCCGTGAAGACCTCGGCGATCTCTGCCTTGTCCAGCGTCTCCCTGTCCATCAGCTCGAGCACCAACGAGTCCAGAACATCGCGGTTCTCCTCCAGGACGTCGAAAGCCTCCTGGTGGGCCTCGGCGATCAGCCGCTTGACCTCGTCGTCGATGATCGCGGCGACGTCCTCGGAGTAGTCCCGGCCGTGACCCATGTCGCGGCCCATGAACGGCTCGGAGGTGGAGTCGCCGAACTTGACCGCACCCAGCCGCTCGGTCATTCCGTACTGCGTTACCATCGCCCGGGCCAGGCCGGTGGCCTTCTCGATGTCGTTCCCGGCACCGGTCGTCGGGTCGTGGAAGACCATCTCCTCCGCGGCGCGTCCCCCCAGCATGTAGGCCAGCTTGTCGAGCAGCTCCGAACGGGTCTGGGAATACTTGTCGGAGTCGGGCAGCACCATCGTGTAGCCCAGCGCCCGACCGCGCGGCAGGATCGTCACCTTGTGCACCGGGTCGCTGCTGGGCAGCGCCGCGGCGACCAGCGCGTGACCGCCCTCGTGGTAGG
>JBBPYJ010000034.1:0-11901 GCA_038200025.1 Propionibacteriales bacterium
CACGACCGCAGCGAGGCCAAGATCACCGTCGTCGGGGTGCCCGACAAGATCGGTGAGGCCGCCCGGATCTTCGAGGCGCTGGCCGACGGCGAGATCAACATCGACATGGTGGTCCAGAACGTCTCGGCCGCTGCCACCGGGCTGACCGACATTTCCTTCACGCTGCCCAGCAGCGACGGGCAGACCGCGATGAGCGCCCTGGCCCGGGTCCGCAACGAGGTCGGCTACGACCGCCTTCTTTACGATGACCGGGTCGGCAAGGTGTCGCTGATCGGTGCCGGCATGCGGTCGAACCCCGGCATAACCGCGAGGTTCTTCGCCGCTCTGGCTTCGGCAGGAGTCAACATCGAGATGATCTCCACCTCAGAGATCCGGATCTCGGTGATCGTCGCCGAGGACCAGATCGACGACGCGGTGATCGCCACGCACACCGCCTTCGACCTCGACGCCACCGAGGTCGAGGCCGTAATCTACGGCGGGACGGGCCGCTGAGATGGGCGTACGGATCGGCATCGTCGGTGCTACCGGACAGGTTGGGGTCGCGATGCGACAGATCCTCGCCGAGCGGAATTTCCCGGTCGATGAGATCAGGTTCTTCGCCTCGTCGCGATCGGCCGGCACGGTGCTGGAGTACGCCGGCCGCGAGGTCGTGATCGAAGATGCCGCCACCGCGGATCCGAGCGGTCTCGACATCGCGCTGTTCTCCGCCGGGGCCACCACCTCACGCGCTCTGGCGCCGAAGTTCGCCGACGCCGGCGCGCTGGTGATCGACAACTCCTCGGCCTTCCGCAAGGACCTGGCGATCCCGTTGGTCTGCTCTGAGGTCAACCCGCAGGACATCGCCCTGGCGCAAGCACCAGGTTCTGGCGTCCGGATCGTGGCCAACCCCAACTGCACGACGATGGCCGCGATGCCGGTCCTGGCGCCGCTGCACGACGAAGCCGGTCTGATCCGGCTCGTCATCTCGACCTACCAGGCCGTCTCAGGCTCCGGAGTCGCCGGTGTCGACGAGCTCGCGGGCCAGGTCGAGGCTGCGGGCGACAAGGCCCGCGAATTGGCCTACGACGGTTCGGCCGTGTCCTTTCCCGAGCCGGTGAAATATGCCCGCACGATCGCCTACAACGTGCTACCGATGGCGGGTGAGATCGTCGACGACGGTCTCGGGGAGACCGACGAGGAACAGAAGCTGCGCCGCGAGTCGCGCAAGATCCTCGGCATCCCAGACTTGCGGGTCTCCGGCACCTGCGTCCGGGTCCCGGTCTTCACCGGCCACTCGCTGTCGATCAACGCCGAATTCGCCCGCCCGCTACCCGTCGAGCGGGCGCGTGAGCTGCTCGGCGCCGCCCCGGGTGTGGAGCTCACCGACATCCCGACGCCGCTGCTGGCTGCCGGTCAGGACCCGTCGTACGTCGGTCGCCTGCGCCAGGACGAGGGCGTCGACGACCTGCGGGGTCTGGCGCTGTTCATCAGCAACGACAACCTGCGCAAGGGCGCCGCGCTGAACACCGTGCAGATCGCCGAGATCGTCGCCGCTGCTCGCTGACCGGGTCAGACACCCCAGACCTGCCGACTGATCGGCTAGCACCTGCCGCTGGCCCGCTGCTCCCGCCCCCTGACGTGCGCTAGCGCCCCCTTATACGGCGGCGGGAGCGCCCTTGAGGAGGCGGGAGCGCCCTTGAGGAGGCGGGAGCAACGGGGTCGGCCAGCAAGCAACAAGCCAGGGATCGGATGACCTCAGCCACCGAATCCCTGGCTTCGTACGTGTCGCACTGTCGGGCTGACAGGATTTGAACCTGCGGCCTCGTCGTCCCGAACGACGCGCGCTACCAAGCTGCGCCACAGCCCGTCTGCAGCCTGGCGAGCATACCCGAGCGCCGACGCCCAGCCCCAATCGCCCGCACCGTTCGGCCCGCCATCGCCGCGCGCAGCATTTCAGCTGCTGGCGATCATCGTGATCAACGTCGCCTCGGGGCGGCAGGCGACCCGGATCCTCGCGTAGGGACTCGTGCCGACACCCGCCGAGACGTGCAGCCAGGCCGAGCCCGGATCGCCGTGGGCGGAGTCCGCGGGATGGCGGTGCAGGCCCTTGGCGCGGGCGTTGTCCAGATCGCAGTTGGTGGTCAGGGCGCCGTACCCCGGGATGCAGACCTGGCCGCCGTGGGTGTGCCCGGCGATGATCGCGGAGTAGCCGTCGGCGGCGAACTGGTCCAGCACCCGCAGGTACGGCGCGTGCACGACCGCGAGCCGCACGTCGGCGCCGACATCGGCAGGTCCAGCCACCGACGAGAGGACGTCGCGCTCGAGGTGCGGGTCGTCGACCCCGGCGAAAGCTATCCGCAGCCCGTTGACCTCGATGCTGTCTCGGCGGTTGGTCAGATCCACCCACCCGGCGCCGGTGAACCGCTGCTGTAGGTCACCCCACGGCAACGGCGGCTGGTCGGTCCGTCGGCTGCCGTCGTCGGGCAGGACATAACGCAACGGGTTGCGGATCGTGGGGGAGTAGTAGTCGTTGGAGCCGAACACGAACGCCCCGGGCACGTCAAGCAGGCTCCCCAGGTTGTCCAGGACGATCGGCGCCGAATCGCGGTGGGACAGGTTGTCGCCGGTGTTGATGACCAGGTCGGGAGCCAGATCGCCCAGCGTGGACAGCCACCGCTGCTTGGCCGACTGGCCGGGAATCATGTGGATGTCGCTGAGGTGCAGCACCCGCAGCGGATCGGCTCCGGCGGGCAGCACCGGCATCGTCACCTCGCGCAGGACGAAGGCCCGGGCCTCGCAGACGGCGTACGCCGTGAGCGCGGCCCCCGCTCCCAGCCCGGCGACCAGGCCGAACCTGGCCACCGTCCCGGCCCTGCGCAGATAACTCATGTGCGAAGAATTCCACATCGGCGGCACAATAGAGGTCATGTCAGGCATGAAGCAACAACTGCGCACCGACCTCACCTCCTCGATGAAAGCTCGCGACCAGCTGCGCGCCTCGACCCTGCGGATGGTGCTGACGGCGGTGACCAACGCCGAGGTCGCCGGCAAGCAGGCCCGCGAACTCAGTGACGACGACATCGTCGCGGTGCTGTCCAGCGAGGCGAAGAAGCGCCGGGAGGCCGCCGCCGCCTTCGCCGAGGGCGGGCGCCCCCAGATGGCCGAGAAGGAGCGGGCCGAGGCGGCGGTGATCGCCGACTACCTGCCCGCGGCCCTGTCAGCCGAGGAGGTGGCCAGGATCGTTGCCGAGGCGATCGCCACGACCGACGCGGCCGGGGCCGGAATGCGCGCCATGGGCAAGGTGATGGGCGCCGTCCAGCCGCAGGTCAAGGGACGGGCCGATGGCGCCGAGGTGGCCGCCGAGGTGCGTCGCCAGCTCGTCTGAGCCTGGCTCAGCCGCGTCCCTTGGGCTTCTTCGGCTTGTCGGGCGGGGGCGGGGGCGGAGGCGGGGGCGGGGGCGGGGGCGGGGGCTGGGGAGTGCCGTCGGACTGGTAGACCGTGACCGTGTCGCCGCTGCCCAACTGGGTCCCCGCGCCCGGGCCGGTGAAGGCGACGGTGTCGACGGGGTAGCCGGAGTCGACGTAGCCCGAGACGGCCATCTCGAACCCCAGAGCCTCGAGCTGGGACCGGGCCGCAGACAAGGTCAGCCCGCCGAGGGACGGCACGGTGGTGAGCACGCCGGTGATCGCGCTGCCACTGGGAGCGACGAAGTCCTCGTCGGGCAGTTCGCCCTCGACGGCCTTCATGACGTCACCCCAGATGGGGCCGGCGGTGGTGGATCCGAACGCTGAGGAGACGTACTGCCCCGCCAGGCTCTGGCCGTTGAGCGTCAGCGGGGTGCCGTCGTAGTTCGCCCCGGCGATCATCGATGCCGCGGCCAGGCTCGGGGTGTAGCCGACGAACCACACTGCGCGGTTCTCCTGGATGGTGCCGGTCTTGCCGGCCGACACCTGGCTGGGGGCGATGCCGGCGCTGTAGCCGAAGCCACCCGGCTCCAGGATTCCGCGGAGCACGTCGTTGACGGCGTCCGCGACCGGTCCGGGCAGCACCTGCTGGCACTTCTGACGGTAGTTGCGGATTTGCTTGCCCGCGGAGTCCTCGATGCCGGTCACCGGCCGCGAGTCGCAGTGGTAGCCGCGCGCGGCGAAGGTGGCGTAGGCCTCGGCCATCTCCAGCGGGCTGGTGTTCGCGGTGCCGAGAGTGAAGGAGGGCACCCGCTCGGCGCCGTCGCCGTTCTCGTCCCCGGTGGGGTTGACGAGCTTGATGCCCATCTGCTTGGCCAGTCGGTAGGGCCTGCACAGGCCGGTCTTCATCTCCAGCTGGGCGAAGTAGGTGTTCACCGATTCCCGGGTGCCGGTGTACATGTTCTTCAGCCCCGAGGAGGTCGAGTTGGAGACCTCCCACTCACCGGAGCCGTAGGGCTGGCCGTCGCAGTCGATGTACTTCGTCTCGTCGAAGGTCATCGTCTCCTTGGCGTCGATCTGCTCGGTCATCGACAAGCCCTTGTCGATGGCCGCGGCCAGCACGAAGGCCTTGAACGTCGAGCCGGCCTGGAAGCCGCGCGAGTCGCCGTACTTCTCGGGCACGACGTAGTTCAAGAAGGTCTCGCCGTCTTTACGCTTGCGCCCCATCGGCCTCGACTGCGCGATCGCGCGCACCTCGCCGGTCCCGGGGGTGACCAGTGCCAATCCGCCGATGGCGTTGTCGGTCGGATAGACGTGCGAGCGCACCGACGCGTCGGCGGCGTCTTGCATCTTCAGGTCGACGGTCGTGCGGATCGTCAGCCCGCCGGAGTAGAGCAGCTGCTTGCGCTCTTCCTCGGTCTTGCCCAACTGCTTGTCCTTCAGCAGGTATTGCACGACGTAGTCGCAGAAGAAGGGTGCGCGCGAATAGACACATCCGTTGCGGGTGTTGACGGGCGAAAGGCCGAGGTCCCGCTCCTTGAGCTTGGCGGCCTTCTTGGTCTTGATGACGTTGAGCTGGGCCATCCGGTCCAACACCACGTTGCGACGGGCCAACGCCCGATCTGGCGCACTGGTCGGGTCGTAGCCGGTGGGGTTCTTGACCAGCCCGGCCAGCATCGCAGACTCTTTCCAATCCAGATCGCTGGCGTTCTTGTCAAAGTAGTTCCGGGCGGCGGCCTGGATGCCGTAGGCACCGTCACCGAAGTAGGCGATGTTGAGGTAGCGCTCGAGTATCCAGTCCTTGGAGTAGTTCTGCTCGAAGGCGATCGCGTAGCGGAGTTCCTGAAGCTTGCGGGCGTAGGTGTCGTCGGTCGCGGCCCGACGTTCCTGGTTGGTGTCGGCCTGGTCGACCAGTGTCAGCTTCACCATCTGCTGGGTGATCGAGGAGCCACCCTGAACCACGCCGCTGTTCGCTTGGTTGGTGACCAGGGCGCGCAGGGTGCCCTTCAGGTCCAGCGCGCCGTGCTGGTAGAAGCGGTAGTCCTCGATCGCCACGATCGACTTGACCATCTTGCGCGAGATATGCGACAGCGGGACGGTGATCCGGTTCTCGTCGTACAACGTCGCGATCGTGTTGCCCGAACCGTCGACGATCTGGGTCTTCTGGGCCAGGTCGGAAGTCTGCAGCTCGGTGGGCAGCTCCTCGATGGAGTCGGCCACCCCCTTGGCGCCGATCCCGAGCGCACCGGCGAAGGGGATTGCCAGACCGGCCACGACGAACCCCATGACCGCCGCGACGGCGATCATCACGGTGAGGTGGGAGAGGACCTTGCCGGCGGACAGACGCTCGGCGGGAGGCACAGACATAGCCCCCAAACTACGGGAGACACGTCTAGCACACCCAATCCCTCGCCGTCCGGTGGCGTCCCCGCAGCGCTTCCGCGCCGACCTCGTAAACGAGTTCCGAAGGGAGGTAACTAGTCACAAATGACTAGAACGGATAGGCGTAACGGGTCTGTTGGCCACCCCTGGATTTGTTTACTTTTGTCTTGTGCCGGCTGCTGCATCGAGAATTGTCGGTGCGACCCTCAAGTCGGTCCGGACCGGCACCGATGCAGTCAGTGCAAAGCAGTTGTCATGGGGACGGCTGCTCAACGGATCTGACGTCAGGTCGGATGGATATGGGGAACATCATGTGGGTTGAAGACTGGGCCGCCGAGGCTGCCTGCCGGCAGCAGGCGCCGGACTTGCTTTTCGTACAGGGCGCCAAGCAGAACCAGGCCAAGCAACTGTGCAGCGCCTGCCCGGTGCGCACCGAGTGCCTGGCCGAGGCACTGGACAACCAGGTCGAGTGGGGCGTCTGGGGCGGGATGACCGAGCGCGAGCGCCGCGCGCTGCTGCGCCGCCGCCCGACCGGCTCGTGGCGCTCGGTGCTTGAGACCGCGCGCGACGAGATGGCCCGCGAAGTCCCGTTGGCCGACTGCGCTCTGGCCGGCTGAGCCCCGACCGTCTGAATTCTCACCGACGGAGTTCTGGGCGTCTCCGGCGAGACCGGGGTTGGTCCGGGCGGTCAGCCTTCGGCGAGCAGCGCACCGATCCGCCGCAGGCCGGCCAGATCGTGAACGTCGGTGGACAGCGCCGGCACCACCACGGTGGGCACGTCGGGGTGGGCCGCGGCGAACCGCCGACGCAGCTGGGCTTCGCGCTCGACCAGCCGGGTCCGGTCGGCGTGCAGATGCAACAGCCCGGCCGTGCGGGCCGCCGACGCCTTGCCGCGAGTGCGGCGGGTGAGCCGGGTGGCCGCGGTCATCGCCTCGTCGGCCGACAGCTTTCCGGGGGGCGCCGGGCTGGCGCGGTTGACGACGAGTCCGGCCAACGGCATCTGGTCCTCGCCGAGCCGCTCCACGAAGTACGCCGCCTCGCGCAGCGCATCCGGCTCCGGTGCGGCGATCACCAAGAACGCCGTGCCATCGGCCTGCAGCAGCGCGAAGGTCTTCTCCGCGCGGACCCTGAACCCGCCGAACAACGTGTCCAGCGCGGCGATGAAGGTCTGGACGTCGGTCAGGAACGCCGCGCCCAGGATCTTGTTGAGGGCGGCGGTGAACAGCCCGAGGCCGGCCGTCATCAGCCTGGCAGGTCCGCGAGCCGGCGCGATGAGCAACCGGATGAACCGGCCGTCCAGGAAGCTCGACAGCCGCTCGGGTGCGTCGAGGAAGTCCAGAGCCGAGCGCGAGGGTGGGGTGTCCACGACGATCAGGTCGTAGCTGCCGTCGGCCTGGGCCTGTCGGTAGAGCTGACCGAGCTTCTCCATCGCCATGTATTCCTGGGTCCCGGCAAAGGAACTCGACAGTGCGATGTAGAACGGGTTGGACAGGATCTGCTGCGCCTTCTGCGGGTTGGAGCCGCTGAGCACGACCTCGTCGAAGGTGCGCTTCATGTCCAGCATCATCGCGTACAGATGGGGGGCTTCGCCCCCCTTCGCCCCCCCGAAGCCACGAGCCCACTTGGCGCCCTGCACCTGGCGCGGGGTGTTGTCCAGCTTCTCCACACCCATCGACTGCGCCAATCGGCGGGCCGGGTCGATGGTGAGGACGACGACTCGACGGCCACGTTCGGCGGCCCGCAGCGCCAGGGCGGCCGAGGTCGTGGTCTTGCCGACCCCGCCGGCCCCGCAGCACACGATGATCTCAGTGCCGCAATCATCCAGCAGGGCGTCGATGTCGAGGGTGGGTGCGACATGGGGAGTTCCGGCGAGCGGCCCGACCCGCGTACGACTCCTGGTGGTGCCCTGGCGCGGCAACTTGCCGCCGGCCCGCTTGCCGGTCTTCTTGGCGGTCACGCCATCCCCTGTACCTTCAGGGCAGCGGCCAACTCGTAGAGGGCGCCGAGATCGACGCCGGTCGCCAACCGGGGCAACTCGTAGGTGGGGACCCCCAGGTCCTCGATGAGTGCACGCTGGGTGTCTTCCAGTCCCCGTCGCTCGGCGTGGTCGCGGGCTTCGTCGGCCAGTGCCTCGACGAACGGGTCTTCGGCGTCGATCTCGACCCCGGCACCCTTGAGATCCGCAGCGATCGCGGCGATGTCCAGCGTGCCGGCGCGGGCCGCCGCCAGATCGTCGGCCTCGAGATCGCCGCGTCGTACGAGGTTGACCACCACCCCGCCGACCGGCAGCCCGGCCTTGCGCAGTTGGTCGAGTCCGTCGGCGGTCTCCTGCACCGGCATCTCCTCGAGCACCGTCACCAGGTGGACCGCGGTGCGCTCGGAGCGCAGCAGGGTCATGATGCTGTCTGCCTGGTTGCGCACCGGCCCTACCTTGGCCAGCCCGGCCAGCTCCTGGTTGACACCGAGGAACTGGGCGATCCGCCCGGTCGGCGGCGCGTCGAGGACGATCGCGTCGTACCGGCGGCCCTTGTTGCGAGAACCGTCGCGTCTGGCCACCTCGTAGACCTTGCCGGTCAGCAGGACATCGCGCACGCCGGGGGCGATCGTGGTCGCGAACTCGGTGACACCGAACCGATCCAGGGCCCGGCCGGCCCGACCTAGGCGGTAGAACATGGACAGGTAGTCCATCAGCGCCGACTCGGGGTCGATATGCAGGGCGTAGACGCTGCCTGGCGCCCGGGGTGCCCCACTGACGGTCAGCCCGGTGGCGATCTGGCGCTCCTCGTAGGGGAGCGGATCGACGTCGAACATCCGAGCGATCCCCTGGCGTCCCTCGACCTCGCACAGCAGCACCTGGTTGCCGTGGCTGGCCAACGCCAGCGCCAACGCGGCCGCGACTGTGGACTTGCCGGTGCCACCCTTGCCGGTCACCACGTGCAGCCGGACCTTGGGCCAGTCGGGCTTCGGCCAGTCAGGCTTCGAATGGGCGGGCACAGCCCCGAGCCTAGTAGGTGCTTCCAGGCGCTGGGCGAGGTGCCGCTCTGGTCACTAGGGTGGGCTCCTCGGGTGTTCCAGGTTGGTCCATGGACGCTCGGGAAGTCCCGCGTCGGGTGATCCCGGCCGATCAGCTCGAGGAGGTTGTTCGATGGACAAGGTGGTCCACAGCGCGGCGCAGGCGGTCGCCGACATTCCGGACGGAGCCCGACTGTCGGTCGGTGGGTTCGGGTTGTGCGGCATCCCCTCGGTCCTCATCGAGGCGGTGTTGAAGGCGGGGACGACGGACCTGGAGGCGGTCTCCAACAACTGTGGCGTCGATGACTGGGGTCTGGGGCGGTTGCTGGTCGCCAAACGGCTGCGCCGGATGATCTCGTCGTACGTTGGGGAGAACAAGGAGTTCGCCCGCCAGTACCTCGCCGGCGAGCTCGAGGTGGAGCTGACACCGCAGGGCACCCTGGCCGAGCGGATGCGCGCCGGGGGGTCGGGGATCCCGGCGTTCTTCACCGCCACCGGGGTCGGCACCCAGGTCGCCGAGGGCGGACTGCCCTGGCGGTACGACGACTCCGGCGACGTCGTGGTCGCCTCGCCGCCCAAGGAGGTGCGGGTCTTCGCCACTGCGGACGGCGACAAGGAGTTCGTGCTCGAGGAGTCGATCGTGGCCGACTTCGGGCTGGTGCGGGCCTGGAAGGGCGACCGGCACGGCAACCTCGTCTACCGCGACTCCGCGCGCAACTTCAACCCGTTGGCCGCGATGTGCGCCCGGACGACGATCGCCGAGGTCGAGGAGCTCGTAGAGCCCGGCGAGCTGAACCCCAACGACGTACACACCCCCGGCGTCTTCGTGCAGCGGGTGTTGGCGCTGACGTCCGAGCAGGCGGGCGACAAGCGGATCGAGAAGCGAACTACCCGAGAGGCGGCGCGATGAGCTGGACGCGAGACGAGATGGCGGCCCGCGCCGCCGCCGAGCTGACCGACGGCTCCTACGTCAACCTGGGGATCGGATTGCCGACGCTGGTGCCCAACTTCGTCGACGACGACATCGAGCTGGTGCTGCAGTCCGAGAACGGCATCCTCGGGGTGGGTGCCTACCCGATCGACGGCGAGGAGAACCCGGACCTGATCAACGCCGGCAAGGAGACCGTGAGCGTGCGGCCGGGGGCGTCGTTCTTCGACTCCGCGACCTCGTTCGGGATGATTCGCGGCGGCAAGATCGACGCTGCCATCCTGGGTGCGATGCAGGTGTCGGTGGCCGGTGACATCGCCAACTGGATGATCCCGGGCAAGATGGTCAAGGGCATGGGCGGCGCGATGGACCTGGTCCACGGCGCCAAGCGGGTGATCGTACTGATGGAGCACACCGCCAAGGACGGGTCGCTGAAGATCCTGAACGACTGCGACCTGCCCTACACCGGCAAGCGCGTGGTGCAGCGGATCATCACCGATTTGGGCGTCATCGACGTGATCGACCCGGCCACCGGTGAGGTCGCTGCCTCCGGCACCGCCGGCGAGCGGGTCCTGAAGCTGGTGGAGCTGGCTCCAGGCGTCAGCGAGGGTGAGGTCCGCGACAAGACTGAGCCCGAGTTGCTCTGAGCCGGTGCGAATCGCGGTCGCTGGAGGAACAGGCGTCGTCGGTCGACCTCGGCTACTACGCCGCCAAGCGCCTCCAGGAGCGTCTGGTGAGCCAGGGGCCGGTGCCCTGGAGTGTCCTGCGGGCGACTCAGGTCCACGAGTTCGCCGAGCAGGTGCTGGGCTTCGTCCGGGTCGGGTCGGTCTCGTTCGTCCCGAGGATGCTGACCCAGCCGGTGGCGGCGAGGGAAGTGGGCGGGGCGCTGGTCTCCTTGGTCGAGTCCGGCCCCCTGGGACAGGCGCCGGAGCTCGCTGGGCCGCAGCGGTTCGACGTGGTGGACCTCGCCCGCCGGGTGACCGCCACCCGGGGCTTGGGTCGGCGCGTGATCGGAGTCTCGGTGCCAGGCTCGGGAGGCAGGGCGATGCGCTCGGGAACGCCCCTGCCGCGGACGGACGCGGCGTACGGCTCGATAACCTTCGAGGACTGGTTGTCCGGCACCCGGATCTCCCCCGAGGTCGAGGACATCACCTTGCTGCGTGAGGGCCTTGGCGCGTCGCAGAACCGTGACATCGACGCGGCGGCCTGGGTCGACCCGCGTCGTACCGGCGCCGCAGGCAGTCGGCGACATCGTGGGATCTTCGGCCTAGATGACAAATTCCAAGGGGTGTTTAGTGGTCGTAGGCGGTCAGTGAGCGTCGGACGGGTTGTCCCAGGGCGTCGTTGTGCCAGATCGCGGCGGTCAGGGCGAGGACGCGTTGTGCGATGCGGGTGCATACGCCCTGGATGGTCTTGCCGCGGTGTCGTTCGATGTCGAGCTGTGTCTTCAGGGTCGCGTTGACGGACTCGATGACTTGCCGCAGCGGTTTGAAGAACTGCTGTCCCGGGCGGGGCGGCTCGCCCTTGCGCGCTTTGCGGAGCAGATCGATACCGGCCCGGTCCAGGGTCTCCTCGAACAGCCGGCCGTAGTAGGCCTTGTCGGCGATCACGACCTGTCGCCCGGGCCTGGCCAACCCCGGGGTGGCGGCCAGGATGGCTTCGAGGACCTCTCGCTCGTCGGCCTTGGCGCCGGTCAACGCCCACCCCACAGGCAGCCCGTGCAGAGTGCAGACCAGGTGAAGACGCAGTCCCCAAAAGAACCTGGAGTGCGAGGCGCAGTAGCCGTACTCGGCCCATCCGGCCAGGTCAGAGCGTTTCACGGTCTCACGCGAGCGGGCGCACTCGACCGGGGTCGAGTCCACGACCCAGACCTGGTCTTGGGCCACGCTGGTCTGCCGGCCGAGTTCGGCGACCAGCCAGGTCATCGTGGCTGCGAGCTTGCGGAGGCGCTTGTTGTAGCCCGACTGCAGCGGCAGGGTCGGGAACATGGCCAGCAGGTTCTTGCGGGCGTAGCGCAGCCACTGGGTCTCGTTGGTGAACCCGAGCAGTGCCTGCATCACCGCAAGGGTGACCATCTCGGCGTCGCTGGTGCGTGGCACGATCCCGATCTTCGGACGCACCGGAACACGCTCGGGATGGGCCCGCAGCAGATCGTCGGTGGTCACATAAAGTGCAGTTGCGAGGGTGTCCAGATCG
>JBBPYJ010000035.1:0-16619 GCA_038200025.1 Propionibacteriales bacterium
CGCTCGCCCTCTCCACCGCAGCCCTCGCCGTCGCCGCCCCGGTGGCCGCTGCATCCCCTGCTGACACGCAGGGGGCCGAGGTGCACCAGGTGCGCCTCACGGAGCTGAACGACTCGGGCGTGATGGGCAAGGCGGTGCTCGTCCTGAAGGACGGCACCCTTCGCGTCAAGCTCCACGCCCGCAACCTCGTCCCAGGCATGCTGCACCCGCAGCACATCCACGGTCTGGACGAATCGACCAACGCGACCTGCCCGCCGCCGTCCGCGGCCGGGGACGACGGCGTCCTGACGATCGGCGACGGCCTACCGTTCTACGGCCCGGTGCTCCAGCCGCTCACGCCGTTCCCGACGGCCGACAAGGCGAAGATCAACTACCGCGGGACCTTCTCGGTGGACGGCGATCTCGCCGAACTGTCCGACGAGGCTATCGTCGTCCACGGCGGCTACGTCGACGGTAAGTACGTCGCGACCCTGCCCGTCGCTTGCGGCGAGATCGACTGATCCTCCGCCACCTGGGCCCAACTGGGCGGGCAACCACGCCTATCCAACAACGGTCGTGCACCGCCCCACCACGGTGACGCACGTGCCACCACCACTGCCTCCGCCCAGGTTGACGCGCCGCTGGACCGCCGGATCGTCCTGAGCGGGCTGTGGGTCTCGATGCTGTTCGTGTTCTCCTACGTCGACTTCTTCGCCTTCTGGCGCGCCGATGTGGTCAATGGTGCCCTGACGGGCACGGTGGCCGGAGCGGGCCTCGAGATCGGCCAGACCTTCTTGGCCTCGACGACGCCGTCCATTCTGGTCCCGAGCCTGATGGTTGCCGAGTCCCTGCTACTTGCGTACCGGTGCAACCGACTCGCGAACCTCGCGCTGGCCGGGATCTCGGCTCTGACGATCGTCGGAGCAATGGTCGGCGAGACCTGGGCGTACTACCTGATCGGGAGTGGATCGTCTGGTGCTCCTCGGAGCGATAGTCCGCGTCGCGCTCCGATGACGCTGACCAGGCACGAGTCACACTGCAACAATGGGGGCACTTCGCAACACTCGTCGCGCTCTCCTCCCCGGCCGACTGATGGCCGGAAGTGTGTGCCGAGACAGCGTACGGAGAATGCGGAAGGGCGTCCCGGCAGGGGTTCGGTGAGCGCGGACTCCAGGTCGAGGTAGCGCGTCGCCGTCCAAGACGATCGAGGACGCCTCGATAGCGAGGAGTCAGGATGTCCAGAGCGTCCGTTCGACACCGTCGCTCGCCGACTCGGCGCCTTCTTAGGCGATCCTCGTCGGGAGATCGACGTGTTGAGCGTCAACGTGTTCGGCTGCTGAGGTTGCTCCAATCCCCGGGGTCGATCTCGCAGGGTCCACCCCTCGCCAGGGCCATCGTGCGGGCGGTCGGGTCGAGCACGATGGTGGCAAGCGTCTGCCACGCCGTACCGAAGCCTTGACCTTCGCCCGGGTGGCAGCAGACCTCGGCACCGTCGGCGTCTTCGTGAGCGCAGAGGGTTTCGACCAACAAGTCCCGTGAAGCCGGGGCGGTTCGCGACCGCACCCGCTCGGCCAGCAATCGCAATCGAGCTAGGGTTTCCGGCTCGGGTGCGACTCGGAGGTCGCCGGCGGCGAGCCCGGGGTCCAGGAAGTGGTTGGTATGGACCAGCCAGTCTCCATCTGCCTTGACCGCGGCGACCCCCGCCGGGGTCACCTCTAGGCACACCGCACGATCCGGCCCCAGCACCGTCAGACAGCTCGAGGCCCGCAGCGGCGCACCCCTGACGATCTCGACCGCCTGATCGACATCGGTGGCGGTGTCGAGCACCCGCCGCGCAACGGCGTGCACGGGCACACCCTGACCAGTGCCATCCGAGGTGTGCCCGAGGATGTTGAAAAGCAGCCCTACCCCGGCGGCGTTCATGCCGATCTTGGCGACCATCCCGCGCTCGGTGAGGGTCACGAACGGCAGTTCGACGTCACCGTGCTCGACCACGTGCCATGCTCGGGCCAACTGAGCATGCCAGTCCCAGGTCTGCGCGCCGATCACCTTGGGCGCGGTTTGCACGATGGTCGAGCACTCCCCCGGCAGCTTCGGGTTCCCCAAGGCCAAGACTTCGGTCCGGGCGTTCAGAGCGTGCAGGCGCCAGCGCTCGATGCCGACGGTGTCGGCGTACGAGTCGATCTCGGCGGCCAGGTCCGGCGCCCAGTCGGCGAGCGCCACGCCAGTCCCCTCGGCGACGCGCCTGACGTCGGCGGAGGTGACGCCGCCGGCGGTGAACAGGGCTTCGTACGTCGTCAGCCCGTCCAGGAACGTCGGCCCAGCAGCCCTAGCCAACTGTTGACCCCGCGCGACCGGGTCAGCACCCTTGATCACCACGCACTCGAAGGATCTCATGACTTGCTGAAGTCCCCCAGCTGGCGCACCGGCTTCCAACCCGGCCGCGGCACCGAGGCCAGCAGCTGCTTGGTGTAGTCGGTCGACGGGTCATCCAGCACCTGGGCGACGTCTCCGCGCTCGACGACCTTGCCGTGCTGCATCACTACGATCTTGTCGGCCACCTGCTTGACGACCGCGAGGTCGTGGGTGATGAACAGGTAGGTCAACCCGGCCTCCTTGCGCAGCTCGGCCAGCAGGTTCAGCACCTGCGCCTGCACCGACACATCGAGAGCGGCCACCGCCTCGTCCAGCACGATGATCTTCGGCCTCGCCGCGAGGGCACGGGCGATCGCGATCCGCTGTCGCTGCCCACCGGACAGCTGGTCGGGGTGCGCCTTCTTGTGGATCGGGTCCATCCCCACCGACTCCAGCAGCCGATCGATCTCGCCACTCACCTCCGAGCGCGGCAGCTCCTGGTGGAACGACACCACCTCCCCCAACGCGGAGCCGATTGACATCCGTCGGTTCAGCGACCCGTTGGGGTCCTGGAAGACCATCTGCACCTCACGGGCCCGCTGCTTGCGCTCGGACCGGTTGACCTTCTGGCTGACCTGGCGACCCGCGACCTCGACCGTCCCGCCGGAGGCGTCCTCGAGCCCGACCACGATCCGGGCCAGCGTCGTCTTGCCCGAGCCGGACTCCCCGACCACCGCCAGGCAGGTCCCCTCGGGCACCGTGACGTCGACGCCGGCGAGCGCATGGGTCGGCTCGGACTTCCTGCCGGCCGGGTAGATCTTGGTCAGCTCCTTGATCTCGACCGCGACAGCACTGCCCTCAGTCATGATCCACCTCCGACATCGGGGCTGCGAGCTCGTCCTTGATCTCCTCGGATCTTCGGCACCGGGCGGCTCGCTCCCCGAACTCCTCAAGCTCGATGTCGTGTGCCTTGCACTCCGGCTCCACCCACGGACAGCGGGCGGCGAAGGCACACCCCTGCTCGATCTCGTACGCCGCCGCCGGGCGTCCTGGGATGACCGCCAGCTCGGTGGCCGTCGCGTCGATCCCGGGGCGGGCGTCGAGCAGCAGCCGGGTGTACGGGTGCCGCGGCGAGTCGCGCAGCTGGTCCGGCTCGGCGACCTCGACGATCTCCCCGGCGTACATCACCGCGATCCGGTCGCACACCGCTGCGGCGAGCTCCAGGTCGTGGGTGACGAACAGCATCGCCATGTCCTCGTCGCGGCGCAGCTCGTCGACGATCGCCATCACCTCCGACTGCGTGGTGACATCCAGGGCCGTCGTCGGCTCGTCGGCCAGCAACAGCCGGGGTTCGGTCGCCAGCGCCGCCGCGATGCACACCCGCTGCAGCATCCCGCCGGACAGCTCGTGCGGGTAGGAGGCCAGCACCCGCTCCGGATCGCGCAGACCGACACTGGTCAACAGGTTCTTCGCGGTCTCTCGAGCCTTCGCGCGCGGCTCGTCCATCACCTCGATCAGCGCCTCGGTGAGGAACAGCTCGACGGTGTGCACGGGGTTCAGTGCCGAGCTGGGGTCCTGCCCGATCACCCCGATCCTGGTCCCGCGCAACCGTCGTAACGCCGACGAGGATGGCGCCCGCAGGTCCTGGTCTTCGAAGGTCAGCGAGCCGCCGACGTCACTGCCGGCCGGCTCGGTGCCCAGCACTGACCGCAGCGTCATCGACTTGCCGCTGCCCGATTCCCCCACCAGGCCGACCGCCTCACCGGCGCCCACCTCCAGGGACACGTCACGCAGGATCTGCCGGGTACCGAACGGCACCGGGACGGTCATGGTCAGCTTCTTGATCGACAGCAGGCTCATGCCCGACCACCGGCCCGTCGCCCGCCGAGACGCTCACCGACGATGCCGAAGCACACCACCGCCAGCACGATGGCGACCCCGGCATAGATGCTCTGCTGTGGATAGCCCTGCACCAGCGAGTCCTGCCCGTTGGCGACCATCAGCCCCCAGTCGGCGGCCGGCGGTTGCACTCCCAGACCCAGGAACGAGATCGCGGCCAGGTCGATCATGCCGTAGCCGAAGTTGATCGCCGCGCCCGTGGCGATCTGCGGGAACACGTTGGGCAGCAGGTGCTTGACCACCACCACCACCCCCGACCGGCCCTGCAGACGCGCCGACTCGATGTAGCCCAGCACCCGCTCGCGGATCGCGACACTGCGCAGCACCCGGGCGGTGTACGGCGTGAACGCGATCGACAGCGCGATCGCGGCCTGGAGCATTCCACCACCGAAGATAGCGACCACGATGATCGCCAGCAGCAGGCTCGGGAACGCGAACAGCAGGTCGAGCACCCGGCCGATCGCGGCATCCACCCAGCCGCCGTTCCAGGCAGCGACCAGCGCGAGCGTGGTGCCCATGATCGCGGTCAGCACCACCACCAGCACCGGTCCGGCCAGGCTCGACCGGGCGCCGTACAGAAGTCGGCTCAGCAGGTCGCGGCCGGCCTGGTCGGTGCCGAGCAGGTGCTCACGGCTGGACGGTTGGTGGGCTTCGAGAAGGCTGCCGTCCAGTGAACCGTAAGGCGCCAACAGCGGCGCCAGGATCGCCAGCAGCAACAACAGCACCGCGATGGTTGCCGCGATCAACCCGCCGATGCCGAGCTGGTGCCTGGCCCGGGCGAACAGCGACGGCTTCGACTCCACCTCCTTGTCGTCCGAGGTGGTGCTCATGAGTTGGCTCCCTGGGTCTGGACGCGCGGATCGAGCACGGCGTAGAGCAGGTCGATGATCAAGTTGACTACCCCGAAGGTCAACAGCAGCACCAGCGAGACCGCCTGCACCACCGCGAAGTCCTTCTGCTGCACCGCGTCCACGAGCAGGGCGCCGATGCCGTTGAGAGTGAAGGCGTGCTCGATGACCGAGGCGCCTGCGACCAATCCGGCGATGTTGACGCCGACGATGGTGAGGATCGGCAGCATCGCGTTGCGCAGCACGTGTCGACGCATCACCAGTCCACGCGGCAGCCCGCGGGTAGTGGCCAGCACGACGTGCTCGGAGTGCCGCTCCTCCATCACCGCGGTCCGGGTGATCCGGGCGACCACCGCAACAGCGGGCAGGGCCAGGGCCAGGGCCGGCAGCGTGAGGTGCCAGATTCGGTCCCCGACGCCCTCCCCTGCCCCGAAGACCGGGAAGATCTGGGTGCGCACGGCGAAGGCGTTGGTCAGGATCGCAGCGGCGAAGAACGTCGGCACCCCCAGCCCGATGCCGGAGATGGACACGATCGCTGAGTCCACGATGCCACCTTTCGCGCCGGCCAAGACCCCGAACCCGACCCCCAGGACGATGATGAGCACC
Source organism: Propionibacteriales bacterium (assembly GCA_038200025.1). GTDB lineage: Bacteria > Actinomycetota > Actinomycetes > Propionibacteriales > Nocardioidaceae > Nocardioides. Next base: position 5,688 of record JBBPYJ010000035.1, read on the forward strand.
GCGGCCATCAGGGTCAGAGCGAAGGTCGTCGGCATCCGACTGGTCAGCAACGTGGAGACGTCCTGTCGACTGACCAGCGACTGACCGAAGTCACCGGTCACCGCCCCCGACAACCAGTCCCAGTAGCGGACCAGGAACGGATCGTCGAGGCCGTACTGGGCCCGGATCGAGTCCAGCACCGCCGGTGACACGCTGCGCCCTCCGACCAGGAAGGTCTCCGGCTTGCCGGGAGCCAGATACATCCCGCCGAAGATCAAGAAGCTGCCGACCAGCAGGATCGAGATCATCGCTAGGATCCGCCGGATCAGGTAGGCGATCATCGGCTCAGGCCTTGCCGAGGTCGGCCGCCCAGGGGTAGTACAGGTAGGAGAACGAGGCGGGTACGCCGGTCACCTTGTCGTCCAGGTAGAGCCGCACCGCAGGAGCCACGATGGGGATCCAGGCCATGTCCTCTTCCCAGATCGTCAGCGCCTGGCTGACCAGGGTGGCGCGCTCGTCCTCGTCCAGGGTGGCCGCAGCCTCGTCGAGGAGCTTGGCGACCTCGGCGTTGTCGTAGCCGTTGTAGTTCTGGCTGCCGCCCTTGATCGCCATCGTCCGCAGGAACGACAGTGGGTCGGGGACGTCCATGTAGTTGGTGGTCATGAAGCCGCCGTATCCCTCGCGGGCCTTCTCGTCGGAGAAGAACGCGCCGTACTGCGCGCTCGGAACGCCCTTGGGCTCGATGGTGATGCCGATCTCGCGTCCGGCGTTGGCCATCTCCGACAGCATGTCGGCGTAGTACTGCCGCTCGGCGGGGTAGGCGATGGTGATCGGCTCGTCGGGAGCGCCGGCCTCCTCGACCAGCTTCTTGGCGGCCTCGAGGTCGACCTCGGTGCCCGGCAGGTCCTCCAGCGTCGCGGAGTAGATGTCCTCTCCATAGCTCCAGCCACCCGGCGGGATGATCGAGCGGGCGGCGCTGGCGGTCTCGCCGTAGACGACCTTCGCGATCGCCTCCCGGTCCGACGACATCGCGATCGCACGCCGGATCTTGGGGTTCCCCAGCGGTCCGTCCCCGGTCGAGATCACCGCGACGATCTGGAGTGACCTGCCGAGGATGAGCTCGCCGCTGTCGGAGGCCCGGAGCTGGGAGACCGTGTTCAGCGGGACGTCGTAGGCCCCGTCGATCGCCCCGGTGGTCAGCGCGCCGTTGAGCGAGCCGCCGTCCACGATGAACTGGAAGGTGACCTTGGAGGTTTTTGCCGCCTTGTCGGGATTCCAGTAGTCCTCGTTCTTGGCCAGCGTCAGGCTCGCGCCCTTGGACCACTTGTCGACCTTGAACGGACCGGTGCACATGATGCCGCCCTGCGGCGTGCCGAACTGGCCACCGGCCTCCATCCGGAACGACTTCTGCACGACGTTGCCGATCGGGGTGGACATGTAGCTGTCGAAGGTGACGTCAGGCTTCTTCAGCTTGATGGTGACTTCCAGGTCGCCGGTCTTCTTCACCGAGGCGATGTTGGAAGTCACCGAGCCGGCCCAGTAGCTGCCCTCCTCGGCGTCGAGCTGGCGGCCGATGCTGAAGGCCACATCCTCGGCGGTCATCGGGTCGCCGTTCCAGAAGGTGACGTCGTCGCGCAGCGTGTAGACGTAGGTCTGGGCGTCTGGTTGATCCAGGGACGCGGCGAGGTTCGGCTCGATGGTCAGGTCGGGCTGGACCTGGGTCAGGCCCTCGCACAGGTTGGAGACCACGGTGTTCTCGGGGTAGTTGAAGGACTTGATCGGGTCGATGGAGGCGGGCTCGCCGTAGGGCAGATCCCAGGTCGCCTCGTCCAGCGCCCCGGACGGGTCGGTGGTGGTGGTCGCCAACTCGCCCTTCGTGAGTTCGGGGGGCGGTGAATCATCATCGGCTGGCGCACCACCGCACGCTGCGACCAGAGCAGCCGTGGCGACGAGTGCGGTGAGGTGGACGACGCGCATCAGGATTTCCTCTCGTCCTGCCGCAGTAGGTGATCCGGCCTCGGTTCGCTCGGAGGTGGCGGCGGGGGTGGTGGTATCGACCGTAGGGCAACAAACGTTTTAGAGAAATGTTTAACGTGATTCGTGTCACTCAATCGTAACATCGGCATAGGCTCGGCAGCGTGAGCCCGAGCAACGATCGTTCCGGTGGCCAACGGCAGCAGCGGGTGACCATCCACGACGTCGCGCGGGAGGCCGGGGTCTCCACCACCACGGTTTCGCACGCCCTCAACAACAAGGGCACCCTGGCGAGCTCCACCCGCGAACGCGTTACCGAAGTGGCCCGGCGGATGCGCTACAACGCCCACCCGGCAGCGGCTGGCCTGCGCCGCGGTCGCACCGGCGTCCTGGGTCTCGACATTCGCCCGCTGGACTCCTTGGGTGGCCGCAGCCCGGATGGCGTCGACCACTTCGTGCGCCTGGCGGGGGCCGCTGCGGTGACCGCCGTACAGCACGACTTCGGCCTGATGCTGGTGCCGGACCTTGCTCGCTCCACTGTCCCTGCCACCCGGGCCGCCGTCGACGGCTTCATCATCTGCGACCCGATCGAGTCCGACCCGGTACTCACTACCTTGATCAGCGAAGGACGCGACGTGGTGACGGTGGGTCGCGATTCAGCCAAGTTGGAGCTTTCGCACTGGATCGACACCGACGACGCAGGGACGGCGCGCCGGGTGCTCGACCTGCTCTGGGATGGCGGGGCCCGCCACATCAGTGTGGTCACCGGCACCGACGCGAACTCGTGGAACGCAGATGTCGGCGCGGCGTACGACGCGTGGTGCACTGAGCGCAAGATGCCCCCCGACCTGCACCGCGTCCCCGAGTCCGAGGGGCTGGCCGGCGGGGAGCGCGCCCTGCACGATCTGTTGAGCTCCTCCCCTGACTGCGACGCGGTCTTCTGTCAGACCGGGCGCCACGCCACCGGTGTCTACACCGCCGCCAGTGCACTGGGGAGGACTATCCCTGCTGACTTGCAAATCGTCGCAGGCTCAGACTCCGAGCACACCCGCGGAAATCCGGTGCCCATCACTTCAGTCGACCTACGTCCCGAGGAGTTGGGCCGGATGGCGGTAGAGCGTCTGGTCGCCCTGTTGAGCGACGAGCCCTTCACGGGACCAGTCACCTTGGAGCCGTGGCTGATCGAGCGCGCAACGACGGTCCGATCTCTCTAATTGGAGTCCGGCATTGCGGGAGCGGGTGGTACCAGTGCGGTACCATCGGACGATGGCTATGAATCTGAGACTCACCGAACCAGAAGCCGAGGCCTTGCGCGCCCAGGCGGAGGCGGAGGGCCGGTCGATGCAGGAAGTCGCTCGCGCCGCTATCGCGCAGTACACCTCCAATCGCCCAGGACGCCTGCGAACGGCGATCGACCGGGTCGCGACCGAAGACGCAGTTTTGCTTGACCGCCTGAGTAGGTGAGCGACTTACAGATCGACTACCTGACCGTCGATGATCTACTCGACATCGCCGATGGGGTCGTCGGTGAGGTCGCGGTGCGAGATCTAGGTGGTCTTGCCGCTGCGGCGGGACGCCCCCAGGTCACCGTGTTCGGCGAGGACGCCTATCCGACGTTCAGCGACAAGGCCGCGGCCTTGCTGCATTCGCTGGTGCGCAACCACGCTCTCATCGACGGCAACAAGCGCCTGGCCTGGTCAGCGATGCGAGTTCTCTGCATCCTGAACGGGCACGATCTCACCTACGACGTGGACGAGGCCGAGCAGTTCGTGCTCGTCGCGGCCACTGGAGACCTCGACGTGCCCGCAATCGCAGAGTGGCTCACCCAGCACTACCGGACTCCAGATCAGTCCTGATCCACGACGTCGCGCCCGTCGGCGGTCAGCGGGTTGTCATCGATGGCCTCGACCGCCTCGCTGATTTCGGGCTCGCTCTCCGGGCGGTGGTCCAGGTGCACGCCGGCGATCATGCAGCGCACCGATCCCCCGGCTAGCTCGATGGTGGGGATGTCGACGGCGACGATCTCGCAGGACTCCTCGATCGCCTCGATCTGGTCGGGCCGCAGACTGCGGTGCGCAGTGGCCGACATCGCCATCAGGTAACGGCGCCGGCCCTGCGACGTACGACCGCACAGCTCGACCGCATTGCCGGCGAAGAGCCGGACCTGCTCCTCGGTGATCTCCACGACCCGTCGTCCGTTGGCCGTCAGCCGCTCGCGGACCTGCTCGCGGCGTTGCAGGTCCGGGATCATCTCCAAGGCGAACAGCGCCACATCCGTGCCGACGCAGGCGATCACGTTGGTGTGGTAGACCGGCACGCCCGCGGAGTCCACCGCGTCGAAGGCCATCGGCTCGTAGCCGAAGTCGGTGCAGAACCGCTCCAGCACATGGGTGTCGGCGCGGTGACTGCGCGCGGTGTACGCCACTCGGGACAAGTGGTCCAAGACCATCGCCCCGGTGCCCTCGAGGAAGATCCCATCGGGCTCGAGACCCGAGTAGTCGACGATCGTCTGCACGCGATAGTCGGACTTGAGCATCTCGAGGACGTCGGTACGACGCTCGTGACGGCGGTTGGACGCATACATCGGGTAGATCGCGACCTGGCCGCCGGCGTGGGTGGACAGCCAGTTGTTGGGGAACACGCTGTCGGGGCGGGTGTGGTCCTCATCGGAGAACACGTGGACTCGCACGCCGGCCGCGCGCAACGCGTCGGCAACCCCATCCATCTCCGCGAGCGCCTTTGCCGCCGTCGCCTCGTCCGACTGACCTTCGGGGGCGTCAGCCTGGAAGGCATTGTCCACGGCAGTGGCCGGGTTGGGCTTGAATCGCTCGGCGCGGACCAGGATGACGGCAGAGGGGGCTTGGGCACTCACAGGGCGAAGGTAGACCATCCGAGCAGCATCGAGCTTGCGACGCCAGTATCGGCACGGACCGGCAGGAGGCTACGGACGCGGGTGCGCCGCCAGGCCAGCCTGCTTACCGGCCTCGCTGGTCGGCCCGTTCAACTGGTGAGCTTGAGGATGATGACGTCCTTGGGTTGTTCGGTGTGGGTGTAGCGGTGGTCGTGGATGCGTTGATGGTGCCGTCGGAAGAGCAGGAGTCTGAGGTTCCCCACGAGGGCCTCACGTCGGGCGTGGTCAGGGCGGCACGGTCAGACCCACAGCCGCAAGCTCATGCTGCTCGATCGCACAGATCCTGCGTGCCTGCGCGGGCGCCAGCACGTCGCACACCCAGTCCCAGTGCAGGGCCACCAGCTCACCCACGGCGGGGGCGGAGAGCAGCGCACGACCCTCTACTGACCACCGGGCGGTCTCAGTGGCGACGTCTCCGGCGACGAGGGTGGACCCGTCCCAGGCCAGTGGCCGGGTGGTCACCTCGACCGACTCCCCCGCTACTGACTCAACGACGCCTACCCGGATGCGGCACCGGTCCAGCACGTTGACCGCCGGCCCAGCGGGCAGACCCTGCAACAGCAACGCTGCCCACGGATAGACGTCGAACACCTGGAAGCTGTGGTGGGCCAGAGCGCGATCGACGGCGTGGCGCCAGGTGCCGCCGGGCTGCCCCCGGAAGCGGTCGGCCAGCCGGGCCACGAGCGCGGCCGGATCGACGGCGTCGAGCAGGTCGCTGCCGACCCAGTAGGCCTCGACGACCTCGACCGCCAGCGGGTCGCCGGTCCCCGCGGTCTCGGCCAGGAACTCCAGATAGCTCCACGCTCCCTCGAACCGACGGGCACGTCGCTCTATCTCCGCCACCGCCGAGGAGTCGAGCATCGCGGCGGCACCCTGCGGCCCGCAATAGCCGAGCTCGTTGGGCGGGTAGGCGTAGCAGGCGAAGAGCACGGCCCCCTCGGCGGACATCCTCAGCAGATCCGCGGCAGCTGCTCGCCGATCGGCAGGTCCACCACCCTTGTGCCGCCGAGACCGGTGCGCGCCACCACCATCCGCGGGTGCTCGGTGACGCAGGTCCCGATCCGGCACGCCCCCGCCCCCAGCGGGTGCTGGCGCATCGTCGCGAGCACCTCGTCGGCCCGGTCGGCCGGCACGATCGCCAGCAGCTTGCCCTCGTTGGCGACCTGGAGCGGATCGAGGCCGAGCAGCCCACAGGCGTCGCCGACCTCCGGCGGGATCGGCAGGTCCCGCTCGACCAGCTCGATGCCGACTCCGGAGGCCTTGGCGATCTCGTTGAGGCTGGCCGAGACACCTCCGCGGGTCGGGTCGCGCAGGACGTGGACGTCGGCCCCCGTCGAGAGCATCTCGGCGACCAGTCCGTGCAGCGCCGCGCTGTCGCTCTCGATCGTGGTCCCGAACTCCAGGCCCTCCCGGCAGCTCATCACCGCGATGCCGTGGACGCCGATGTCGCCGCTGATCAGGACCACGTCGCCGACCTCGGCGCGTTGTGGTGCGATGTCGACGCCGTCGGGCACCACCCCGATCCCTGCGGTGTTGATGAAGACCCCGTCGCCGCTGCCGCTGTCGACCACCTTCGTGTCACCGGTCACCAGCTGGACTCCCGCCATCTCGGCGGCCTTGCCGACGGCCATCGCGATCCGACCGATGTCCGCGAGCGGAGTCCCCTCGGCCAGGATGAACGCGGTCGAGAGGTAGAGCGGGGTGGCACCCGACATCGCCAAATCGTTGACGGTGCCGTTGACGGCGAGGTCCCCGATGCAGCCGCCGGGGAAGAACATCGGCTTGACCACGTAGGAGTCGGTGGAGAAGGCGAGCCGTCCGGCGGGCACCGTCAGCACCGCGGAGTCCCCGAGCTCGGCGCGGGCCGCGCCGCCGAACGCCGGCAGGACCAGCTGCTCGATCAGCTCACCCGACATCGCGCCGCCGCCGCCGTGGCCCATCACGATGTTGGGGGTGTCGCGCAACGGGGTCGGGCAGACCCAGCCCTCGAAGTCCAGGTCGTTCATCGGGCGTCCACCAGCTCGAGCCGGCGGTAGGTGTAGTAGGCCGCACACGCTCCCTCCGAGGAGACCATGGTGGCGCCGAGCGGGTTCCGCGGGGTGCACTCCTTGCCGAAGGCGGAGCACTCGTGCGGCTTGATGAGGCCCTGGAGCACCTCACCCGAGCGACACAGTGGCGACTCGTCGGTGTGGATGTCACCCACCGAGAAGCGGGTCTCGGCGTCGAAGTCGGCATACCTCTCCGAGAGCTTCCACCCGCTGCTCGGGATCATCCCGATCCCCCGCCAGGTGCGGTCGGTGACCTCGAAGACGTCCGCGAGCATCTCCATCGCCGGCAGGTTGCCCTGGTCGGTGACGGCCCGGGCGTAGGCGTTCTCGAGTTCGTGGCGGCCCTCCTCCAGCTGGGTCACCGTGCGCCTGATCCCCTCCAGGATGTCCAGCGGCTCGAAGCCGGTGACCACGATCGGGACGCCGTACTTCTCCGCGAGCGGCGGGTACTCCGTCGTCCCCATCACGCTGCATACGTGCCCTGCCGCGAGGAACGCCTGGACCCGGCACGCCGGCGACTCCATGATCGCCGCCATCGCCGGAGGGACCAGGACGTGGGAGACGAGCAGCGAGAAGTTCTCGATGCCGCGCCGCTTGGCCTGGTAGACCGTCATCGCGTTGGCTGGAGCGGTGGTCTCGAAGCCGATCCCGAAGAAGACGACCTGTCGGTCGGGGTTGTCGACGGCGAGCTTGAGGGCGTCCAGCGGGGAGTAGACGACGCGGACGTCGCCACCGGCGCTCTTGATGGCGAAGAGGTCCTTGCTGCTGCCCGGCACCCGCAGCATGTCGCCGAAGGAGCAGAAGATCACGCCTGGCTGCTCGGCGATGGCAAGGGCCTTGTCGATGGTCTCCAGCGGCGTCACGCAGACCGGGCAGCCGGGTCCGTGGATCATCTCCACGCCTTCGGGCAGCAGCTGGTCGATTCCGTGCCGGATGATCGAGTGGGTCTGGCCGCCGCAGACCTCCATCATCGCCCAGGGCCGGGTCGTGACCGCGTGGATCTGGTCGAGCAGCTTCTTGGCCAGGTCCGGGTTGCTGAACTCGTCGAGGTACTTCATGAGCTTTCTCCTGCCTGTCGGGCGGCGAGCTCGAAGCCGTCGCCGAACTCCTCCTCGAGAATGCCGAGCCTGTCGAAGTTGGCGAGCGTCTCGAGCGCTGAGGCCTCGTCGAGCCGCTGGATTGCGAAGCCGACGTGCACGATGACGTATTCGTCGACCTGTACGTCGGGGATGTAGGCGAGGCAGACCTCCTTGCGGAGACCGCCGAAGTCCACCTCGGCCATGGTCGTGCCGTCCACGTCCGTGACCGACATGACGCGACCTGGAACTGCCAGACACATGAGCGGATCTCCTTCGTTGTTGGTGTGGTCAGCCTTGCGAGCCGACCAGGATCTGTCCGAGCGCGAGGCCGCCGTCGTGAGGTGGCAACAGTCGCGGCCGAAGCACGGTGAAGCCGTGCTTCTCGAGCACCCCGACCGAAGCGTCGAGGAGCAGCGAGTTCTGAAAGACGCCACCGCAGAGAACAGCGACGTCGAGACCGGAATGGTCGCGCTCTCGGACTGCGAGCTCACCCACCAGGCCGGCCACGCCGGCGTGGAAGCGAGCGGCGATGAGAGCGACCGGCACGCCCCGGCGTAGGTCGTCCACCACCGCTGCGACCAGCGGCCGGGCGTCGGCCACCAGGGTGTCGTTCGCCCCACCCGCGCGGACGTCGAAGGAATAGGGCTCGGCATCCTGGACCGTCCGGGCGAGGGCCTCGAGCTCGATCGCGGCCTCCGCCTCGTAGTCGACGACGTGTCGCACGCCGACCAGCGAGGAGACCGCGTCGAACAGCCGGCCCATGCTCGAGGTCGGCACGCACCCGAACCCGGTCTCCAGCTGGTGGGCCAGGACGCCACCCTCGATGTCCGGACAGGCCGCGACCGGCGGCAGGTCGGCATCCCAGGGGAGCCCGGCCGAGCGCAGGTGGGCGAGCGCCATCCGGTAGGGCCGCAGGACGCTGACGTCGCCGCCCGCCAGCGGGACGTAGGCGAGGTGGGCGGCGCGGCGGAACGACTTGTACGTCGCGACCAGCACCTCGCCTCCCCACACGGCCCCGTCGGTGCCGTAGCCGGTCCCGTCGAAGGCGAAGCCGATCACCGTGTCGTCGGGTCCGAGGCCGTGCTCGCCCATCACCGAGGCGACGTGGGCGTGGTGGTGCTGGACGAGGCGCACCGGTCGTCCCTCGGCGTGCTCGACCGCCCAGCCGCTCGAGCGGTAGCCGGGATGCTGATCGGCGACCAGCAACCGGGGACTGACGCCGGTGAGCTCCTCGAGGTGGCGTTCGGAGGTGGTCAGCGCGGCCTGCGTCGCGACGTCGTCGAGATCGCCGATGTGCTGGCTGAACCAGGCATAACGGCCGTCGGCCACCGCGCAGGTGTTCTTCAGGTCGGCGCCGACCGCGAGCACCGGCTCGACGTCGAAGGGCAGTGCCACGGGCAGCGGAGCATGACCCCTGGACCGACGCAGCGGCAGCTCGGCATCTCCGACGAAGCGGGCGACCGAGTCGTCGCACGGCACGTGGATGACCCGGTCGTGGCGCAGCCAGGCATCGGCGATCGTCCCGAGCCGCTCGACGGCCTCCTCGTCGTCGGTCACGATCGGCTCCCCGGAGAGGTTGCCCGAGGTCATCACCAGCACGTCGGGGCCGGGCTCCTGAAGGAGCAGCACGTGCGCTGCGGTGTAGGGCAGCAGCACACCGAGGTCGGGGTTGCCGGGGGCGACGGACGCAGCGAGGGCGCCTGCCCCGCCGCGACGGGGCAGCAGCACGATCGGCTTCCGGCTGCCCAGCAGCAGCCGTCGCTCGCCTTCGCCGATGGCGACCAGCCGGTCGGCGACGTCGGAGTCGCGAGCCATCACGGCGAACGGCTTGTCGCCGCGCTGCTTGCGACGGCGCAGCTCGGCGACCGCGGACTCGCTCCGCGCGTCGCAGGCCAGGTGATAGCCGCCGAGCCCCTTGACGGCGACGACCCGCCCGGCGGCAAGCAGCTCACGGGCTCGCCGCAGGGCAGCCTCCCCGGTCGCCGCTCGAGGTCCTGCCTCAACCAGCTCGAGGGTGGGTCCGCAGTCGGGACAGGCGATCGGCTGGGCGTGGAACCGACGGTCAGCCGGGTCCTCGTACTCGCCACGGCACGCTTCGCACATGGCAAAGCCCGCCATCGTCGTGGCGGGACGGTCGTAGGGCAGAGCGGTGATGATCGTGAAGCGCGGTCCGCAGTTGGTGCAGGTAATGAACGGGTGCCGGTAACGGCGGTCCCGCGGGTCCTCCAGCTCGGCGCGGCAGTCCCCGCAGAGCGCGATGTCGGGCGAGGCGAGGGTGCGACCCCCGTCCCGGTCCGAGGCCGCGATCGTGAAGCCATCTCCACCCACCGTCGGCAGGTCCGTACACCGGACGCACTCGACCATCGCCAGCGGCGGCGGATCCTCGACCAGCCGGCGGGCGAAGTCGTCGACCGCGATGGCCTCGCCCTCGACCTCGACCAGCACCCCGGAGCCGGTGTTGGCCACCAGGCCGGTGAGGCCCAGCTCGCTGGCGCTCACGTAGACGAACGGCCGGAAGCCGACACCCTGCACGAGGCCCGATACCTCGAACCGGCGCCGGACGCGATCGCGCTCACCCATGGGTCGCCTCGTCGCGCTCGCGACCCATCAGCTCCAGGCCCGACATCGCCCGCTCCGCACCCGCCTCGTCGACCCGCTCGACCACGAAGCCCATGTGGATCAGCACCCACTCTCCCGGCTCGACCGCCATGTCCTCGAGCATCCCGAGGTTGACCGGCCGCTCGGCGCCGAGCACGACGACCAGAGCCAGCATCGCGGCGTTGCCCTCCAGGACTCGCACCACCCGGCCGGGGATCCCGAGGCACATCAGCGCGCTCCGCCCACCACGGCGTGGACGGTCTCCATCGCGCAGGAGGAGTGCCTCGACGTCGGCCCACAGCAGGAAGGCGTCGGCCATCGAGAACTCCACGCCGTAGGTCCG
>JBBPYJ010000036.1:0-15272 GCA_038200025.1 Propionibacteriales bacterium
AAGATGAAGCCCTCTTCCTTGTACCAGTTCAGGATCGAGTCCATCGAGTCGTCGACCGACAAGATGAAGCACGCGGAGACCTGCTGCGGCGACGGCGTACCGACGTTGAACCAGACCGGGGAGTTGAAGGAGAAGTACTGGTTGACCAGCAGCCACGTCAGCTCGTGCTCGAAGAGCTCGGCGTCGGCCGGGGACGCGAAGTAGCCGTGGTCCTCCCCGCCCTTGCGATAGGTCTTCACGACCCGGTCGACCAGCTGCTTCAGGCTCCACTCGCGCACGTCGGAGCCGACCGCGCCGCGGAAGTACTTCGTGGTCACGATCGTGGAGGCGTTGACCGACCAGGTGTCGGGGAACTCCACACCATGCTGTTCGAAGACCGTCACGCCAGTCTTCCAGTTGGTCTGGACGACGTCGCGTCGCTCCCAGGTCAGCTCGTCATAGGGGTGCACCCCCTCCGTGGAGAACACTCGCTCCATACCGAGGCCGCCCTTCGCACTCGTACCACTGGTTTCCTCGGGACGCGCCGTCTGGGTCATCGCTGTTCCATCTCCTGATCGTTGCTTCACTGGTTGAGGAAAAAGTCATGGTGTGCCCGACGCACGCAGCTTCCCCACTGCGTACGCCGGGCAGTTCGTGGTCAGCCCGAAGGGACTGGTTGCTCGACCTCGCAGGCGGCTCGCTCCACCCGCAGGAGCGCGATCTCGGCCTCGAAGTCGTCGGCGGACTCAAAGGCCCGGTAGACACTGGCAAAGCGCAGGTAGGCCACCTCGTCGAGGAGCCGCAGGGGACCCAGGATCGCCAGGCCGATCTCGTGGGCGGGGACCTCGGCCCAACCGTCGGTGCGCAGTGCGTCCTCGACCTCCTGGCCCAACCGGGCCAGCTGGTCGGGGGTCACCGGTCGTCCCTTGCAGGCCTTGGCGACCCCGGAGGTCGCCTTGTCCCGGGTGAAGGGCTCGCTGGCACCAGAGCGCTTGAGCACGGTGAGCTGCATCTGCTCCACGGTCGTGAACCGCTTGCCGCATCCGCCGGCGTCGGTCAGGCAGGTGCGTCGCCGCCGGATCGCGCCGCCGTCGTCGGCCACCCGCGAATCGAGCACCCGGGTGTCGGTGTGCCGGCAGTAGGGGCAGTGCATCGCGGGAGCCTCCCTCCAGAGGTGGTCTGCTGGACCCGTTGCGGGGCCGAAGCTGTGGATGACGGATCGATTCCTGTGCACATCTGCCGATGATCTGTGGAACCCAAGCGGCCCGACTGTGGACCACATGTGGAAAACCACAACGGTGTAACTACTAGATGTAGTGGTAACCGTACGTGGGGTGGGCCAGGGTTGGCAAGCGTCGATCGACAACAAATTCCGACCTCTTGCACCAGCGCGGCCATAACCGCAGGTCAACGGCCGACCGAGCGCGACAGCGACCGTCGTGATCAGCCACAATGTCGCCATGGGCAACGCCAGCAAGCACTCGGGGTCTCGGCGCGGACCCAAGAAGCGCTCACTGCCGCCGCCCGGCGTCTTCGGCTTGGCGCTGGCTATGACCGCAGCCGTGATCGCCTGGGGCTACCTGGTGTTCTTGGCCATCGACTTCGGCACCAGCGTCAGATCCGGTCAGACCCAGGCGTGGTGGTTCTTGGCGATGACCTCGGTCGGCGCGGTGCTGTGCCTGTTCCTCGGCCTGGTGCTGGTCGCCAGGATCCTGCGCGCAGTCGGGTTGACCTCTGCACCGCCGACCGAACAGGCAGACAAGGAGGAGCGGGCGCCCGCAGCGTCACCGGACCGTAAGGACGATCATGGTCCCCGCCCGTCCGGTCGACGTAGGTTGACAACATGAAGCGCGCCCGGAGTCGTCCCCAGCCCTCCCGCCTCGTCGCTGTAGCGACCATCGTGATCCTCGGTCTCCTGCTGAGCGCGTGCGGATCAGGCACCGAGTCCTCGACTGCCGAATCGGCAACTGACGATGCCGCAGCCGCTTCGAGCACGTCAGAGCCCGCCGCTGAACTTACGCCGACTCAGCCGCCCTCGTCCCAGGCAACCCAGGCACCCTCGAAATCCGCGAAGCCGCCGAAGCCGGGCCAGGGATCTCCCAGCGTCGAAGCGTCCAGCATCCCCGACATCCTGCGCTTCTCCGGAAGAACCGTCGATGGCGCAGCCTTCGAGGGCAGCAGCCTGGCTGGCAAGCCCGCGGTGCTGTGGTTCTGGGCCCCGTGGTGCCCGACGTGTCGCGCGCAGGCTCCCGGTGTCACCGGTCTTGCCGCAGAGTATGACGACGAGGTCGAGTTCGTCGGGGTCGGCGGCCTTGACGACGGCCCCGCTATCGCCGACTTCGCCGAAAGCACGCCCGGTGTCCTGCAGCTGACCGATCCCGAGGGCGCGGTCTGGCGGCACTTCTCAATCGTCGAGCAGAGCGTCTACGTCGTGGTCGACGCCGAGGGCCAGGTCGTCTCCCAGGGCTACCTCAGCGATGAGGACCTTGCCGAGACCGTCGCCGACCTCGCCTGAGGTGACGCGACCCGAACCAGTCGCCTCCAGCAGGCGACCTAGATGACCGAAGGCACGCTGGCCCTGGCGCTGGGCGCCGGCATGCTGGCCGCGGTCAACCCGTGCGGCTTCGCGCTTCTCCCCGCCTATCTGACGCTGTTGATCGTGGGCGGGGAGCAGACGACGGGCGCCCGTGCTGTGGGGCGAGCGCTGGGCCTGACGGCAGCGATGACGCTGGGTTTTGCCGCGGTCTTCGCCGTCTTCGGCCTGGCGATCGCCCCGGTCGCGTCCGGCGTCCAACAGCACCTGCCCTGGGTCACGCTGATCCTGGGGCTGCTCTTGGTCGCGCTGGGTGTCTGGCTGCTGGCCGGGCACGAGATCAAGATGCCGACTCTGACCCGGGGGCGTCTGGGCCGAAGGGCCAAGCCCAAACCGCTGACTCGCTCGTTCGGCTCGATGGCCGGCTTCGGTGCCGGCTATGCCGTCGCCTCGTTGACCTGCACGATCGGTCCGTTCCTGGCCGTAGTGGTGGCCGGCTTCCGCTCCGATTCGGTGGCGGTCGGCGTGTTGCTCTTCTTGACCTACGCGGCTGGGATGGGCCTAGTGGTCGGCACCGTCGCGGTCGCTGTCGCGCTGGCCAAGGACTCCGTGGTCGGACGCCTGCGCCGCACCGGGCGGTGGGTGCCGCGCGCCAGTGGTGCTCTCCTGGTCGTCTCGGGCGCGTACGTCGCCTACTACGCGTGGTGGGAGACTCGGGTCCTGGCTGGCGCGAACCCCGACGACCCGGTCATCGGCGCCGCGGCCCGTGTCCAGCGCGCAATGGTGGACCTGGTGCAAGCCCCTGGTCCTTGGGGTTGGCTGCTGATCGGGCTGGTCCTGGTCACCGTCGGGTTGGCTCTGCATCGCCGCCGGTCGCATCGTGAGCTGCGGGCCGCCGACTCGGCCCGCTGAGCATCAAACCGCTCACCGGGTGGAGCATCCAAGCGAATGCGAGAGGGCGGGTCGCGCGATAGCGCGGACCCGCCCCTTGGACTTCCCCTGCTTATTGAATTGGCCGCCGGCCGGGGTCGAATCGACCGGCGGAGTCTCGAGGTTGGCCGCTGAACGACCTCTGGGTAGGGGCCGCGCTCACCCGAGCGCCGGGACTCGCAGTCGTTGTCCGGCGTCGAGCGCAGAGGATTCCAACCCGTTGAGGCGCTTGATATCGAAGATCACCCCTCGCACATCCTCACCGGCCGGCGTCAACGGGCTCGCGATGTCCCACATCGTCTCGCCCGGGGCTACCTGGACCACTGTCGTCGGCGCTGGCTGTTCGGTGGCAACCGAGCCCGAGCCGAGGAACACCCCGACCAGCAGCACCGCGATCAGACCCAGGGCGAGGATCGTCAAGCGCCCACGGCGGGTCAGACGCACCGATCGGCAGTCGATCAACTGAACGGGGGTGGCGGTCATGGTGCTCATGCGGGCTCCTTGGGGAAGGGTCTCGGCGGGTGACCGCCGGGTGGTGGTGTGGACGCCTCCTGTCTAGCGGCGACCGCCGACAGCGGCCGCTGAGCAGCTGGTGGGTGGCGCCTCGATCAGACATTCGATCGAACACACGTACGACATTAGAGCGCGTGTTCGAACCTTGTCAACAACAGATTCGAACGCCTGTTCCAGCAACCCGCCGGTCACAGGTCGCGACACGCCCTTCGAACACGTGTTTGAAAACCGCAGCGGCGGACGCTAGCCTCAGTGGCAACAAGTGAGCCCGAACCCGACGGCGCCAACCCGTTGGCCCAAACCACCCGAGAGGCAGCAACGATGGCAAAACGGCGCGACGCCAAACCGAGCGACCAGGTGTCCGAGCTCCCCGATGGCCCGCCGGACGCCTCTGGGCTGACCCCGCGTCAGACCAAGGTGCTGGCCCACATCAAAGAAGCCATCGAGCAGCGCGGATATCCGCCCAGCATGCGCGAGATCGGTGCCGCGGTCGGACTGACCAGTTCCTCGAGCGTGGCCCATCAGCTGAAGACACTCGAGGAGAAGGGCTTCTTGCGCCGTGATCCCAATCGTCCACGGGCGCTGGAGGTCTTCCTGCCCGAGGTGATGGCGGCGCGTCGGTCGATCTCGCACGCCGAGGAGACGGCGTACGACGAGACGGCCCTCGGGGACTCCCTGCCCGCCGCCAGCTATGTGCCGATGGTGGGTCGGATCGCCGCCGGTGGCCCGATCCTGGCCGAGGAGCGGATCGAGGACATCTTCCCGCTACCGCGCCAGCTGGTCGGCGAGGGGACACTATTCTTGCTGGAGGTGTCGGGAGACTCGATGGTGGGCGCCGCGATCTGCAGCGGCGACTACGTCGTGATCAAGCAGCAGCAGGTTGCCGCCAACGGCGACGTGGTGGCCGCGATGATTGACGGCGAAGCCACCGTGAAGACCTTCCAGCGCAAGGACGGCACGGTCTGGCTGCTCCCCCACAACGAGGCCTACGAGCCCATCGACGGCACCCACGCGACCATCCTCGGCAAGGTCACCGCAGTCCTGCGCAAGATGTGAGGTTCCGGCGCCGACGCCGGTGGGGTCACCCGGCGGCGGCGGCCAGGCGACCCAGGGCACGACGTACGACGGCGTGATCCGTGGTGGTCCACATCGGCGGCAGGCTCGCCTTGAGGAAGCTCCCGTAGCGCGCGGTGACCAGGCGTGGGTCCAGGACGGCCACGACACCGCGGTCGGTGGTGGTGCGGATCAAGCGGCCGGTGCCTTGGGCCAACAACAGCGCCGCGTGGGTGGCCGCGACGGCCATGAAGCCGTTGCCGCCTGCCTGCTCGGCGGCCCGCTGACGCGCCGACATCAGTGGGTCGTCGGGTCGTGGGAACGGGATCCTGTCGATGATCACCAGCTGACAGGTGTCCCCCGGGACGTCCAGCCCCTGCCACAGCGACAAGGTCCCGAACAGGCAAGTGTGCGGGTCGCCAACGAACTGCTTGGCCAGCTCCGGCAGTTGGGCGTCGCCCTGGGCCAGCGTGGTCAGGTGGGGCAGTCGCTCGCGGACCACCTCGGCGGCCCGCTCGGCGGCACGGCGCGAGGAGAACAACCCCAGCGTGCGCCCCTCGGCGGCGTCGACCAGCTCGACGATCTCGTCCAGCTGAGCCGCCACGAGACCGTCCCGCCCGGGCGCGGGCAGATGGCGAGCGACGTACAAGATGGCCTGCTGGCCGTAGTCGAACGGCGAACCGACGTCGAGGCCGCGCCACGGGAGGACGCCGTCCTCGGGGTCGGTCGAGGCGTCTGCGGACCCGGACCCGTCCAGGCGCTCGCTAGGTTTGAGTCCCACCGAGACCGCTGTGGTGGCGAAGTCACCGCCCAGCATCAGGGTCGCCGAGGTGAACACGGCCGTCTTGTCGGCGAGTAGCTTGTCGCGCATCGGTCCCCACACCTGCAGTGGCGCGACGTGCAGCCGGGCCGGTGACCACTCGGTGGGCTCGGACAGCCAGAGCACGTCGGCCTTCGAGTCGGCCGCCATCCGCTCGGCGGTCGCGAAGACGTCCTGGACCAATCCACGGGCCATGGTCGCGGCGGCATCGGCGGACGCAGCGTCCTTGGGGTAGGCCGACAAGCAGGCGCGGGCGGAGTCCCTGACCATCGAGAGCGTGTCGGCAAGCTGTTCGGGGACGGTGTCGAAGCGACCCGGTGTCGCGGCCAGAAGGGCCTCGGTCAACGCGTCTCCGGCTTCGGCCAACCGGTCGGCCGCGTCGCTCTCGTCACCGACATGACGCTGCGAGCGCCGGGCGGCGCGTTCGACGTCGGCGACAGCGAGCTCGTCGGTGGCGGCCTGGGTCACCCGGGCGACGACCTCGTGGGCCTCATCGATCACCACGACGTCGTAGTCGGGGATCATCGGAACGCCCTCGATCGCGTCGATGGCCAGCAGCGAGTGGTTGGTGACGATCAGGTGCGACCGCTGCGCCTTCTCCCGAGCCCGCTCGGCGAAGCATTCCTCGCCGAAGGGGCACTTGGCCGCCCCCAAGCACTCCCGATGGTTGACGCTGACCTGGCGCCAGGTCCGATCGGTGTGCCGCGGGGCGTCGTCGCGCTGGCCCTCGCCCTTGGTCTTGGCTTGCTTCTCCGCCCAGGCCCGCAGCTTCAGCACCTCGGCACCCGACGAGCCGGTCGGCATCTCGACGAGGGCACCCTGCTCGTCGGGTACGCCCTCGCGGACGCGATGCAGACAGGCGTAGTTCGAGCGGCCCTTGAGCACGGCGTACGACGTGTCGACTCCCGGCAGATCGCCGACCGCCTCCATCAGCCGCGGCAGGTCCCGCTCGACCAGCTGGTGCTGCAGCGCCAAGGTGGCCGTCGCCACCACCACCCGCTTGTCGTGCACCAGCGCCGGCACCAGATATCCCAGCGACTTCCCGGTGCCGGTCCCTGCCTGCACGAGCAGGTGTCGACCGTCGGTGAAGGCGGCCGCCACGGCGTCGGCCATCGCCACCTGCCCGGGCCGCTCCTGGCCGCCCAGGGCACCGACGGCGGTGGCGAGCGCAGTCTGGACCGAGGTGGTCTCGGACTTCGCAGGTTCGGGCATCCGCGCAGCCTAGCCAGGTTCGGCGACAGTGTTGGACACGAGCAGGACAGGCTGTGGATCGAGCTGTGCGCGAGCCGGGCAACGAGGTGAGGTTCGGGCTAGATGACCGCACCGGAGTCGTCGGCCCGACGAACCTCACGCCGGACCCGCCCGGCACGAGCCAGCGGCGAGATCCGTTGAAAGTACGTCAGCAACGGGGTCGCGGTGAAGACCGAGGAGTAGGTGCCGATGACCAGGCCCAGCAGCAGCGCGATCGAGAAGTCCCGCAGCGAATCGCCGCCGAGGACGGCGAGGGCGCCCAGGATGAACATCGCACCGAGCCCGGTGTTGACGGTGCGGGGCATCGTCTGGACCGCAGCCTTGTTGGCGACCATCTCGAACGACTGGCCGGTGGAGGCGAACCAGCGTTCGCGGATCCGGTCGAAGACCACCACCGTGTCGTTGATCGAGAGGCCGATGATCGTCATCGCCGAGGCCAGGAAGACCCCGTCGATCGGCTTGTCCAGCCACGCGAACACCCCGGTCACGATCACGACGTCGTGTGCCATCGCCAGCACGGCGGCAACGCCGAAGGTCCACTTGAAACGGATCGCCAGATAGATCATCTGGGCCAGGAACGCGATCGCGAAGGCGATCAATGCCTTGTTGCGCAGCTCGGTGCCCAGCGAGGCACCGATCTTCTCGTCGCGCTCCTTGACCGCACCGCCTGCCGCGGCACCGATCGCCTGCTCGATGCCGACGGCCTCGTCGTCACTGATCTGGCCGATCCGGACCGAGATCTTGTCGTTGTCGGACTCCTGGACGGTCGCCTCGGGGTAGCCGGCGTCGGCGACGACCGACCGGGCCTGGTCCGCGGAGATGGGCTGAGTGGTGGAATACTCCAGCACCCGACCGCCGGTGAACTCGACACCGAGGTTGAGCCCGTGGGCGAAGATCCCGGCCAGCGCGGCGACCAGTGCGGCGGCCGACAGCCCCAGCCACACCTTGCGGCGGCTCATCAGATCGGGGTTGCGCCGGTCCAGGTAGGTGCGGATCCGGCCGACGTTGCCCAGTCCGGTGATCGCGGGACGTCGGGAGACGGCCTTGGTCGACACCGCCAACTCGGTGAACACCCGCGCGATCACCAGCGCGGAGATCATCGAGGCGATCACGCCGATGGACAGCGTGATCCCGAAGCCCTTGATCGGCCCGGAGCCGAGGAAGAACAACAGCGCCGCCGCGAGCAGGGTGGTGACGTTGGAGTCGATGATCGCGCTCCACGCCTTGTTGAAACCCACCGTCAGCGCGCGGGCGATCCCGGCCGAGGGCGCGACGGCGTACTCCTCGCGGGCCCGCTCGAAGACCAGCACGTTGGCGTCGATCGCCAGACCGATGGCCAGCACGAAGCCAGCCAGTCCGGGCAGGGTCAGCGTCGAACCGAGGCCGACCAGCATGGCGTAGGCCAGCAGCGCGTAGGAGGACAGTGCGATCGTCGCGATCAGCCCGACCAGCCGGTAGATCAGTGAGATGAAGAGTGCGGTGAGTAGCAGGCCGATCAGACCGGCCTGCCAGGAGGCGGTGATGGCGGACGCGCCGAGCGTGGGTCCCACCGTGCGCTGCTCGATCACCTCGACCGGCAATGGCAGCGCGCCGCCCTCGATCAGGATGGCGAGGCCCTTGGCCTGGTCGATGGTGAACCCGCCCGAGATCTCGGTCGATCCGGTGATCTGTCCGCCACAGGCCACCTGCACCACGGGGCTGGAGATGATCTCGCCGTCCAGCACGATGGCGATGCGCTTGGCGTCGCCCTGAGCGCAGGCAGCCGCGCCCGACAATTCACCGAACGCCTGCGAGCCGGCGCCGTTGAAGTCGACGTTGACCACCCATTGGACGTCGTTCTGCGGTTGTCCAGCGTCGGCACCGGAGATGTCCTCGCCCTCTAGAGCCACCGGCCCGACCTCTAAGAAACCGCCGCCTTCGTCGGGATAGATCAGGTTGCCGTCCGCACCGGGCTTCGCGTCGGCCGTCGGCACCGACTTCACTACCGCGTGGGCGGTGAGCTGGGCGGTCCGACCGATCGTCTCCACCGCTTCGCGGGGGTCTTGTACGTCGGGAAGCTCGACGATGATCCGATCGGAGCCGGCTCTGGTCAAGGTGGGCTCGGAGATGCCGAGCGCGTCGACCCGGCCACGCAGCACCTCGACAGCCCGGTCGGTCGACTCGGCATTCGCCTCGACCCGGTCGGTGGAGCTGGCCTGCAGGGTGATCTGGGTGCCGCCACGAAGGTCGAGTCCCAGCCTCGGCTCACGGTTCAGCGCCAGCGCCGCACAGGCAGCGAGCAGGCCGAGCACCAGCAGCAGCCGGACCAGCACACCTCGAGACATAGGGGGCATCCTCCCTCAGTCGCCGAATCCGCCCAAAACGCTGTCGGGGCAGGAGCCGAATCGATACCGGATCGTGCTTGTCGCGACGAATCCGGCTCCCCTAGGTTGCCAGTGATGTCCGAACACTCCGCCCCGCAGGCCCCCGACACCTCGGTCAGAGCCACCGACGACACCGGGGGTGGGTCCGTCGCGGTTCATCTCGAGGGTGTCAGCAAACGATTCGGCACCGTGACCGCCGTGGACGACCTGACCCTGGAGATTCTGGACGGCGAGTTCTTCTCCATGCTCGGACCGTCCGGTTCGGGCAAGACCACGGTCCTGCGGATGATCGCGGGCTTCGAGGACCCCACGTCGGGACGGATCCGACTCGGGGACGTCGATGTGACCCGCACCCCACCCTTCGGCCGTGACGTCAACACCGTCTTTCAGGACTACGCCCTGTTCCCGCATATGGACGTGGTGACCAACGTCGAATACGGCCTGCGGGTGAAGAGGGTGCCACGAGCCGAACGACGCGAGCGGGCGCTGGCCGCGCTAGCCACCGTCCGACTGGACTCGTTCGCCGACCGACGACCCACCCAGCTCTCCGGTGGCCAGCGGCAGCGGGTGGCGCTGGCCCGGGCGTTGGTCAACGAGCCCAAGGTGCTGCTTCTGGACGAACCGTTGGGGGCCCTGGACCTGAAGTTGAGACGCGAGATGCAGTTGGAGCTCAAGCAGATCCAGCGAGATGCCGGCATCACCTTCTGCTTCGTCACCCACGACCAGGAGGAAGCGCTGACGATGAGTGATCGGATCGCGGTCTTCAACGCGGGTCGGATCGAGCAGATCGCTACCCCTGCCGAGCTCTACGAGTCCCCCGCCACCTCCTTCGTCGCCGGTTTCGTCGGCACCTCCAACCTGCTGACCGGCGACGACGCGCGAGCGGTCTTCGGGCGGTCCGGCACCTTCAGCATCCGCCCCGAGAAGATCACGCTGGACGCCGCGTCCGCCCACGACGATGCGTCGCCGACTGCGCTGACGACCGGCTCGCCGGGAGTCGTGCAGACGGTCATCTACCTAGGGTCGGTCAACCACTACGTGGTCGAGCTGCCCGGCGGCAGCACCCTGACCGTGCTGCGTCAGAACCTGCATGGCAGTACCGACCAGACCATCGCCCCTGGCGAGCGCGTCGACTTGTCCTGGGTCGACGAGCACGTCATCGAGCTCCACGACACCCGCACACCCTCACCACAAGGAGAATCCCGATGAAACGCACCCGTCTATCCCGTCTCGGTCTGGGGGCGGCGGCTCTCTGCGTCGCCGTCACCGGCTGCGGCACCTCCTCCAGCGACGGCGGGGGCGGTGACAGCGAGGCGGCCAAGGAGCAGGGCGGCTTCACGGCTCCGGACCTGCCGATGATCGATGAGCTCGGCGACAACGAGGGTGCGCTCGACGTGCTGGCGTGGCCCGGTTATGCCGAGGACGGCTCAACCGACAAGTCGGTGGACTGGGTGACCGATTTCGAGAAGCAGACCGGCTGCGACGTCAACGTGAAGTATTTCGGCACCTCCGACGAGGCCGTCACCTTGATGAAGTCCGGTGAGTACGACGTGGTCTCGGCGTCGGGCGACGCCTCGCTCCGGCTGATCGCCGGCGGCGACGTGGAACCGATCAACACCGACCTGATCCCCAACTACGCCGATGTCTGGGACTTCTTGAAGGACCGGGACTGGAACTCGGTCGACGACCAGATGTACGGCGTCCCCCACGGCTACGGCGCCAACCTGCTGATGTACAACACCGAGAAGGTCACTCCCGCCCCGACCGACTGGAGCGTGGTATTCGAGGGCGCCTCGGACTACGCCGGCGATGTCACCGCCTACGACTCCCCGATCTATATCGCGGACGCGGCGCTCTACCTGAAGAACACCCAGCCCGACCTCGGCATCGAGGACCCCTACGCCCTCGACGAGGACCAGCTCGCTGCCGCCGTCGACCTGCTCAAGGCCCAGCGCGAGAATGTCGGGGAGTACTGGTCGGACTACCTCAAGGAGGTTCAGGCCTTCACCACCGGCGACTCGGTCGTCGGCACCACCTGGCAGGTGATCGCCAACCTCGCCAAGGCCGACAAGGTGCCGGTCGAGGCGATCCTGCCCGACTCCGGCTCGACGGGTTGGTCCGACACCTGGATGGTCGGCAGTGAGACCCCGCACCGCAACTGCGCCTACGCCTGGCTCGACCACATCATCAGTCCCGAGGCCAACGCGGCCGTCGCGGAGTGGTTCGGTGAGGCCCCCGCCAACGGCAAGGCCTGCGACCTGACCAGCGACGGCTTCTGCGACAGCTACCACGCCGGTGATGCCGACTACGCCGAGAAGATCTACTACTGGACCACCCCGATCGAGCAGTGCCTGGACGGACGCACCGACGTCAAGTGCACGACGTACCAGGACTGGACCCAGGCCTGGACCGAGATCAAGGGCTGATCCACTGGCTACCGGAACGCTGCACCGCCACCCCCGGCTGCGATTGGGGCTCCTGCTGGGGCCGCCGATGCTCTGGCTGGGGGTGGCGTACCTCGGCGCGCTCGCGGCGCTGTTCATCACCTCGTTGTGGACCGTGGACGGTTTCACCGGTGAGATCACCCGCGCCTGGACACTGGACAACTTCCGCGACCTGTGGACGATCGACGTCTACCGCTCGATCACCTTCCGCACGGTGCTCACCGCGGTTGCGGTCACCTGCATCGACGTCGTCGTGGCGCTGCCGATCGCGCTGTTCATGGCCAAGGTCGCCTCACCGCGACTGCAACGGGTCCTGGTGATCGCGGTGCTGACACCGCTGTGGGCGTCGTACTTGGTCAAGGCCTACGCCTGGCGAGGGATGCTCTCGGAGACCGGCCCGATCTCCTGGCTGGCTCGTCCGTTCGGGCTGGACTCGCCCGGCTACGGTGTGGCGGCCACTGTGATCACGTTGTCCTACTTGTGGCTGCCCTACATGATCTTGCCGATGTACGCCGGCCTCGAGCGGTTGCCGAACTCCTTGTTGGAGGCCTCGGCGGACCTGGGTGCCTCCACGGCGATGACGATGCGGCGAGTGGTGCTGCCGGTGCTGTTCCCAGCCGCGGTGGCCGGGTCGATCTTCACCTTCTCACTGACCCTGGGCGACTACATCGCGGTCAAGATCGTCGGGGGCGCCAACCAGATGCTCGGCAACGTCGTCTACGACAATTTCCTGACCGGGAACAACATGCCCTTCGCTGCCGCGGTCTCGACCATCCCGGTGATCATCATGCTGGTCTACCTGACCGCGGTCCGCCGCACTGGAGCCCTGGACAATCTGTGAGCACCCCATGAGTTTCTCCCGGCTGACCCGGACCCTGCTGGGCGTCTTCAGCGCCCTGGCGCTGATCTTCGTCTACGCCCCACTCGCACTGGTGCTGCTGAACTCCTTCAACACCTCGCGCACCTTCGCCTGGCCGCCACCGGGACTGACCACCAAGTGGTGGTCGGCGGCGGCCTCGTCATCGGGCGCACGAAACGCGATCGTGGTCTCTCTTGAAGTGGCGACGGTGTCCACCGTCATCGCGTTGGTGCTGGGCACGATGGCCGCCCTGGCGCTGCAACGCTTCAGGTTCTTCGGCCGCGACACCGTCTCCTTGCTGATCATCCTGCCGATCGCGCTACCCGGCGTGGTCACCGGCATCGCGCTCGCCAACGCCTTCCTGACCATGTTCGGGCTGCGGCTCGGACTGCTCACCCTGGTGATCTCGCACGCGACGTTCTGCATCGTGACGGTGTTCAACAACGCGGTCGCCCGGCTACGCCGGCTGGGTGGCAGCCTGGAGGAGGCCTCGATGGACCTGGGCGCCGGCACCTTCACGACCTTCCGGCTGGTCACCCTGCCGATGCTTCGCTCGGCCCTGCTCGCTGGTGGTCTGCTGGCCTTCGCGCTGAGCTTCGACGAGATCATCGTGACCACCTTCACCGCCGGGTCGGGGGTGCAGACGCTGCCGATCTGGATCTACCAGAACCTGTTCCGGCCCAACCAGGCACCGGTAGTCAACGTAGTCGCCGCGGCCCTCATCGTGTTCTCGATCATCCCGGTCTGGTTGGCCCAGCGGCTCGCCGGCACCGACGAGGGCGTTGCCGCCGCCCGCTGATCCTTCCGGCGCACCTGCGCACATGCGCTAGCGCTTCTTGGCCACAACCCCCGCAGAGCCCCCGCCACGACGGGTCGGCTCGGCGACCGCGGTGAGTCGACCGTTCTTGCCGAACTCGATCGCGGTAGCGGCGCCGATGGAGGGGTCGCTGGTCAACCCGTCACCGGAGGACTCCAGGGTGTGCCCGAGTGCGGCGAGCTGGGCGCCGTACTTGTCGATGAACGCCTGCTCGGCGAGCGCCGTGGGCCGGTTCCGCTGAGTTGCCCGCGGAGCCGCGAGCGCCTTCCGCATCGTCATGTCCCGGTCGATCCGGTTGAAGATCGTCTGCAGCACCGTGGTGATGATCGTCGATCCGCCGGGCGACCCGAGGGCGAAGAACGGCTTGCCGTCCTTGAGCACGATCGTCGGCGACATCGAGGAGCGCGGGCGCTTGCCCGGCTGGATCCGGTTGGGGTCCTCGACGTCGTAGACGGTGGAGAAGTCGGTCAGCTCGTTGTTCAACAAGAAGCCGCGGTTCGGCACGACGATCCCCGAGCCGCCGGTCTGCTCGATGGTCAAGGTGTATTCCACGACATTGCCGAAACGGTCGGCCACCGTCATGTTGGTCGTGGAGATGTTCTCGGTGTCGCTGTCGGCGACGACCTCGCCACGGGTAGCCGGGCAGACACCGTCGGCGCCGCGCCACTCACCGGGTGCTACCGGCTTGGTGGCCGCGGAATCGGGGTTGATGTTGCAGGCCCGCTCGGCGGCGAAATCGTCGTCGAGCAGTGCCTTCCACGGCACCTTCACGAAGAACCGGTCGCCGATGTAGGCGCCCCGGTCGGCGAATGCCAGCGCCGAAGCCTCCAGGTAGGTGTGCAGCGCGTCGACGTCCGAGGCGGCCCCGAGGTCGTAGCGCTCCATGATGTTCAGCGCCTCCCCGACGGTGATGCCGCCGCTGGAGGAACCCAGCATTCCGTAGACGTCGTAGCCGCGGTAGTCGATCTGGGTCGGGCGGAGCTTCACCGAGCGGTAGGAGCGCAGGTCGCCCTTCTTCATCCGTCCCGGCGGCACCGGCAGGGTGTTCTGGCGCGAGGTCGGTGGCTTGCGGACCGCCTCGACGATCTCCTTGGCCAGGAATCCCGAGTAGAACTTCTTGGTGCCGCGGTTGCCGATCAGCTCGTAGGTGTCGGCGAGGTCGGGGTTCTTGAACGTCGATCCGACCTGCGGCGCATCGCCACCGGACAGGAACAGCCGCTTGGTCGAGGTGAACGACTTGAAGCGGTCGGCGTTGTCCAGGGTCTGCTGACGGAAGGTGTCGTCGATCTTGAAGCCCTTGCGAGCCAACTTGACCGACGGCTCGAGGCTGTCCTCGAGCGACGCGGTGCCCCAGCGGTCCAGGGCCTCTTCCCAGGTCGCGAGCGTCCCAGGCACACCGACGGAGACGCCGCTGGTCACCAACTCGGGACTGAACGGGTAGGGCTCATCGGTCGCCGGGTCGATGAAGGAGTCCTGACTCATCCGCTTCGGCGCGGTCTCGCGCCCGTCGATGGTCATCACCTTCTCGCGCTCGGCGTCGTAGTAGACGAAGTAGCCACCCCCGCCGATGCCGGCCGAGTAGGGCTCGGTGACGCCGAGGGCAGCAGCTGTCGCGACGGCCGCATCGACGGCGGTGCCACCCGTGCGCAGCACCCGCAGGCCGACCCGGGTCGCCTCGGGGTCCACCGTGCGGACGGCCCCGCCGTACCC
>JBBPYJ010000037.1:0-2392 GCA_038200025.1 Propionibacteriales bacterium
CTCAGGGCGGTCAGGCCCAGGGGCAGCACGACGGTCGCTGCCAGCCCAGTGCGCACCAGGACGAGAGTTCCGGCGCTCCAGCCCGTCTCCAGGAGCGGGCGAGCGAGCACCCCGGCCAGCCCGAAGGTGAGCGCCGAGACCAAGGCGAGCGTGAGTCCCGAGGTGCCGGTGGCGCGCCCCTCAACCAGTCCGGCGTCATTGGTCAAAGTGCTCATGACATGTGACAGTAAGACGCGATGCAGTAATCTGTCAAGATGCCATTCGCCCATGACTCCGAGGTGTCCCTCTCGGCTGCCGTCGTCCTGGTGAACTCGAGCCTCCCGCCGGACACTCTCGACTCGATCGGGGCCCTCGACGGCTTCTACGCGGACTTCGACTACTCCGGTCGCCACGACCGCGACCGGGCCGAGTTGGATGCCGTCCGCGCCCTGCGGCCGATGCTGCGCGACCTGCTGCTCGCCGACCGCGACGCAGCGGTTCCCTTGATCAACGAACTGCTTGCCACCAACGACGCACTGCCTCAGCTGGTCCGGCACGGCGACTTCGACTGGCACCTGCACGCCATCAGTCCTCAGGCACTGTTGCCGACCCGAATCTGCGTCGAGACCGCGATGGCGATGATCGATGTGATCCGCGCCGACGAAGGCTCCAGGCTCGGTGTCTGCGCCGACGAGACCTGCGGCGGCGTGGTGCTGGACCTCAGCCGGAACCGCTCCCGGCGCTTCTGCAGCACCACCTGCGGCAACCGCAACGCGGTAGCGGCCTACCGGGCCCGTCAGAAGTAGCCGACCAGCTCAGTCAGCCGACTCCGACTGATCGGCGGCGAGGAATCGCTCGAGCAACTCGACCATGATCCCGGGTTTCTCGGAGTGCACCCAATGCCCGGCGTCCTTCACCGTGACTCGACGCACCCGAGGGAACAGTGCGGTCATCGCCGGCGCATGGTCGTCGTCCACGTAGTCAGATCGGTCCCCACCCACCCAGAGCACCGGCTCGGAGTACGGCGCACACCCGGCCAGCGCAGCGTCGGGCCAGTCCCGGATCTCGTCGAGGTCGTCGCCGAGAACCGACAAGTTGAGCTGCCACGCCCAAGCGTCACCCTCCCGGCGCAGGTTCTGGAGCAGGAAGCCACGGACCACCGGGTCGGGCACATCCTGCGCCAGTTGAGTGTCGGCATCGTCGCGGCTGGTCAGCGTGTCCAGGTCCATCGCCCGCATCGCCGTCACGAACGTCTCGAAGTCGCTGTGCGCGGCGTACGCCGTCGGAGCGACGTCGACCACACAGAGCCGCTCGACCAGCTCGGGGTGCAGCAGCGCGACGATCATCGCGATCTTGCCGCCCATCGAATGGCCCACCAGCGCAGCCGGCTCTCCGACGAGAAGCTCGGCCACCCGCTCGGCCGCACCGACGTAGTCGAAGGCCTCGGTCCACGGCGACCGGCCGTGATCGGGCATGTCGGCCAGCACGACCCGATGATCGGCACTGAGCTCCTTGGCGATCTGGGTCCAGTTCCGCCCCTGACCGAAGAGCCCGTGGCAGAAAACGACCCTGGACCCGCTGTCTCCCAGCACTCGCGCATGCAGTTGCTCCGCCATCGCAGCAGGCTATCGGGAGCGTGGTCGTGGTCACAGAGCAGACCGTCCCCCGATCGGTCCGTCCGCGACGACGGCCCAAGGTTCGCCCAGAGGCTACGCCGCGGTCATCGGTAGGAATACCCAAACCGGGTGCGGGCCCCTATCGGCTCTGGCTGAGAGCGGCCCAGCGCAGCTCCCAAGCGCGATACCTTGGGGTGGTGCGGAGGGCGTGCCTAGGTCGCGAGCGCGAGCTCGAGCAGGTCGCCCGTGCCCTGGGTCAGTCCCGGTGGGTGACGCTGACCGGGCCTCCCGGCGGCGGCAAGACGATGCTGGTGCGGCAGGTGGCGAGCCGGGCCCGGTCGACGGCTTGGTACAACGCCGCAGGATCGGCATCGACCGGCGCGATCTTGTCGGGGTGCCTGCGAGCCGTCGGCGGCGAGGCCGCCCCGGGGGACACCGGCGTGGGTGCCCTGCAGCGGGCCCTCGACGGCACCGACACCCTGCTGGTCGTGGACGGGGTCGACATCGAGGCGTCCGGTCTGGGAAGGGCCTTCCAGGAGATCATCGAAGCCACGACCCAGGCCCAGTTGGCGGTCACCGCGTCGACGATGGCGGGGATGCCCAGCGAACGGGTGATCCGCGTCGGTCCGCTGCCGATCCCGGGAGCGGACGAGCCGCTGGCCGGACCGGCGGTCGACCTGTTCACCCAGCGTGTGGACACCGCCGGTGGCTTTCCCGTCGATCTGGTCGCCCAGGGCAACGACGTACGCCGTCTGCTCACCGCCACCGGCGGGTTGCCGCTGCTGATCGAGCAGGTC
>JBBPYJ010000038.1:0-4956 GCA_038200025.1 Propionibacteriales bacterium
AACCATCTGTCGTGGGTGACCGCCAGCACGGTGCCGCGGAATGCTTCCAGGCCGTCCTCCAGCGCCTCGGCGGACTCCACGTCAAGGTTGTCGGTCGGCTCGTCCAGAAGCAGCAGGGTCGCTCCGCTGAGCTCGAGCAGCAGGATCTGGAACCTGGCCTGCTGTCCACCCGACAGCGACTCGAAGCGCTGCTCGGCGGCGTGCGCCAGCTCGTAACGGTCCAGCACCCTCGAGGCGGCTTCGCGGGCCATCCCGTCGCGGCGCTCGTCACCGCGGTGCAGGATCTCCAACAGGGTCCGGCCCCGCAGCTCGGGGTGCTCATGGGTCTGGACGAACCAGCCCGGGCGGACCCGCGCACCCAGGCGCGCCTTGCCGCGGTGTCGCACCGGTTCGATGGCGCCCTCGCCGACCGGGCGGTGCTCGACGTCGGGATCGGATCCACCGTTGGCCAGCAGGCGCAGGAAGTGTGACTTGCCCGAGCCGTTGGAGCCGAGCACGGCGACCCGCTCGCCGTACCAGACCTCGAGGTCGAACGGCGCCATCAACCCGATTAGCTCCAGGTCCTCGCAGATCACCGCGCGCTTGCCGGTGCGCCCGCCCTTCAGCCGCATCGTCACCTGCTGCTCGCGCGGTTGCTCGGTCGGTGGTCCGGCCTCCTCGAACATCCGCAGCCGGGTCTTCGCGGCCTGATAGCGGCTGGCCAGACTGTCGTTGTAGGCCGCCTTGGCCTTGTACATCGCCACCAGCGCCTTGATCTTGGCGTGCTCCTCGTCCCACCGGCGACGGAGCTCCTCGAACCGGGCGAACCGGTCCTTTCGGGCCTGGTGGTAGGAAGCGAACCCGCCGGGATGGGTCCACACCCGATTTCCAGCCCCGCCCAGCTCCACGGTGACCACCCGGGTGGCGGTGTTGTCCAGCAGCTCGCGGTCGTGACTGATGAACAAGATGGTCTTGGTGGACTCGCGGATCCGGTTCTCCAGCCAGATCTTGCCGGGGACGTCGAGGAAGTTGTCCGGCTCGTCGAGCAGCAGCACCTCGTCGGGACCGGTCAGCAGATACTCGAGCACCAACCGCTTCTGCTCGCCTCCCGACAACGTGCGCAGCTCGCGGTATTTCACCCGGTCGAAGGGCAGTTCCAGGGCCTTGATCGTGCAGACGTCC
Source organism: Propionibacteriales bacterium (assembly GCA_038200025.1). Classification (GTDB taxonomy): domain Bacteria; phylum Actinomycetota; class Actinomycetes; order Propionibacteriales; family Nocardioidaceae; genus Nocardioides. Next base: position 1,162 of record JBBPYJ010000038.1, read on the forward strand.
CAAGTGACCTCGAGGTCGTAGCCGCGGGCGTCGGCGTACTCCGACAAGGCGCCGGCGTAGTCCATCTGGGTCTTCTCCTCATCGGTGACCATCAGCGCCTGTTCGCAGCGATCCAGCTCCGCGGACGCCGAACGCACCCGCGCCGGGGAGACCGAGAGCAACAGGTCGGCGACCGTGGGCGCGCCGCCGTGGGGGCCGGTGAGCCCGGCATCCACCATCTGGCGCATCACCCCGAGTCCACCGCTGCGGGTCACCGCACCCGCGTGCGGCGTCAGCTCGCCGGTGATGATCCGCAACAGCGTGGTCTTACCGGCCCCGTTCGCGCCGACTAACGCCACCTTGGCGCCCTCGCCGACCCGGAACGACACCTCGTCGAGCAGCACCCGCCCGTCGGGCAGCTCGTAGCGCACCCCGGCAACATCGACATGTCCCACGCGCCCAGTGTCCCTCACCCCTAGAGGTCATTGCCAGGCGTTAAGCGCTTGGTCTAGCCTCGAAGGACGGGTGACCGGAGCGAAGGAGATGCCGATGGAAACCATGGCCCCGGCGTACAGCGCGGCGGTGTTGTTGACGATTGCGGCGGCGGCGGTGGTCGTGCTGCTGGTCTTGATCATCTTCGTCAAGATGCACGCGTTCGTCGCCTTGGTCCTGGTCAGCGTGGTGACCGCCGTCGTCGCGGGCATCCCGTTGGCCGACGTCCCGAGCGTGGCTGTGGGGGCATTCGGAAGCACGCTGGGGTCGGTAGCCCTGCTGGTTGGGTTGGGAGCGATGATCGGCCGGATCCTCGAAGCCACTGGCGGGGCGAAAGTGCTGGCCGACACGCTGATCAATCGATTCGGCGAGAAGCGCGCCCCCTTTGCGCTCGGCATCGCGGCGCTGCTGTTCGGACTGCCGATCTTCTTCGACGCCGGCCTCGTGGTGTTCCTACCGATCATCTTCTCGGTGGCCAGGCAGTTCGGTGGGTCGGTGTTGCTGTATGCCCTGCCGACCGCCGGCGCGTTCGCCGCGATGCATGCGATCGTCCCGCCCCACCCCGGCCCGGTCACCGCGGTGACTCAGCTCGGCGGAAGCGTCGGGTTGTCGCTCCTGCTGGGACTGCCAGTAGCCCTCCTCGCCTGGTACGTCGGCGTGTATCTGGTGACGATCGCGTACGCCGGCAAGATCTACGTGCCGGTCAACGACCTGATGCGACCCAGCAACGGCGGTTCGGGATCGTCCGGCGAGACCGGTGATGCCGCGAAGCAGGGCAGCGAGACCACTGCCACCAAGACCCAGACGGTGGCCCCGCCCGGGTTCGGGGCGGTGCTCGCAGTGCTCCTGCTGCCACTGTTCCTGATCGCGTTGAACACTACGCTGACTACGCTGCGCGCGACCGGCACGCTGGGCGACGATGGCACCGCAGTCGACGTGCTCGTTCTGATAGGCCAAACCCCAGTGGCGCTGCTGATCACCTTGCTGGTCGCCACCTACACGCTCGGGATGAAGGGCCGCACGCTGGGTGAGATCGAGTCTTTGCTCAACGAGTCACTGGGTCCCATCTGCGCGATCGTGTTGATCACCGGCGCCGGCGGGATGTTCGGTGGGGTGCTGCGGCAAAGCGGGATCGGAGCCGCACTGGAGACTTCGCTTGCCGACCTGGGACTTCCCCTCGTGGTCTCGGCATTCGTCATAGCCACCATCTTGCGGGTGGCGCAAGGGTCCGCCACCGTGGCCTTGACGACTACCGCTGGCTTGATCTCGGCCGCGGTGACTTCGGCCAACCTCTCGGACCTGCAGATCGTGCCGCTGGTGCTGGCGATCGCCGCCGGTGCGACCGTGCTGTCCCACGTGAACGACTCGGGATTCTGGTTGGTCAGCCGGTTCTTCGGGATGGACGTGAAGACCACGCTGAAGACCTGGACTGTTATCGAGACCACCCTCGGCCTGGTGGTTTTCGCGATCGCCTGCCTGCTGTGGGTCGTGGTCTAGTGGTGACCCGACGCACGGCGTCTGGGAGGCTCCAGTACACCTACCTACAGCGATCCGCGAAGCTCAACGCGCCGGACTGCCCCTGCGGACCTCCACGACGCGAAAGCCCTTGGCGCTGGAGAGCCGGACCGCGGGGAACCCCTCATCGATCAGCCACCGCTGCAGCGAGTCCGCCCCCAGGTTCTTGCCGACGACGAGCACGGCCCGACCCTGCGGGGTGAGCCGTGGCAACCAGGTCAGCAGCAACTCGTGGAGAGCCGGCTTGCCGATCCGGATGGGCGGGTTCGACCAGATCTCGTCGTACGACGCCTCCCCGTCGACCTGGTCGGGAGTCACGGCCACGAACCGATCGCTCACTCCCAGCGCAGCCGCGTTCTCGCGGGCCAGCAGCAGGGCGCGCTCGTTCACATCGACGCCGGTGACCACGCTGCCGGGCACGCTGGCAGCGATCGCGAGCCCGATCACGCCGTACCCGCAACCGAGATCCAGGATCCGCCCGGCCGCCGGGGGCTCGGTCTCCCGCAGAAGTACGGCGGTGCCGACGTCCAGGTGTCCGCGACTGTAGACACCAGAGCTGCTGACCAGGTCCAGCCGCCGTCCCCACACCTCGCAGGAGAAGGGCTCGCGCCGGAACGGCACCGTCGGGTCGGCGGTGAAGTAGTGTTCGCTCATCGGCGTCTCCTCCGGGCGCGTTCGGCCTGGGCCGCCACCTCGGAGTCGTCGGGGTAGTGGACCTCTTCGAGCGTGAGGCCCAGCGCCGGAGCGACCGCGACCGTCGGAGGGCGCACCTGGTCGGCGAGGATCTCGGCCGGCCAGTCGACGTCTCGCCGACCGTCTCCCACGGCCAGCAGGCAGCCGACCAGCGAGCGCACCATGGAGTGGCAGAAAGCATCGGCTCGCACGTCGGCTACCGCGATCCCCGCCTCGCTTCGGGACCAGGACAGGTCGAGAAGGCTACGGATCGTGGTGGCCCCCTCGCGGCGTCGACAGAAGGAGGCGAAGTCCTGGAGCCCGAGCAATCCCTTGGCGGCCACATTCATCGCATCGAGATCCAGCGGCTTCTCCCAGAAGAGCACCGTTCCTCGGGTCAGCGGGTCCACCAACTCGGGAGCGTCGGCCACCCGGTAGGCGTAGCGCCGCCAGTTCGCGCTGAAGCGAGCATCGAAACCCGGCGGTGCGGCGGCCACCCGGTGCACCCGTGCGTCCTGGTCGAGAACTCCGTTGAGGCGCCTTTGGAGTCGGGGCCAGCCGGCCGCCAGCGCGGCGTCGGACACTGAGTATCCGGGGCCCTCCGGCAGATCGGCGTGCACGACCTGGTGTCGCGCATGCACTCCTGCATCGGTGCGGCCCGCGCAGACGGTGGGGATCCGCTCCTTGTGCCGCAGCACCATCATCAGCGCTGCTTCCAGATCCTCCTGCACGGTGCGGAAGTCACTCTGGGTCGCCCAGCCGCGGAAATCTGTGCCGTCGTAGGCCAGATCGATCCGGATGCGCACCTGAGGAGTCTAGGTGGCCGAGTGCCCTCGGCTGGCAGCACCGAGCTGGTGCTGGCAGCCGTGGTCTTCACCCTGGTCGCGGCCGGGTTGAGCGCAAGCCCGGTGCGCGTCGTACGAGCCGTAGCATGAACAGCGGTGGCAGACGATCCCGCTCGAGCGACGGCCGCCTGACGTCTGGCCTCACTCAGGACCGGATCGTCCGTCCAGCTCACGCCGGTACGGCGGGTCGGCGCCCGGACGCGAGACCGTCACCGCGGCCACTCGCACCGCCCAGCCAAGGACCTCGTCCCAGATGTCGGCTCCGCTGTCGGCGAGCGCCTGTCGATGCGGC
>JBBPYJ010000039.1:0-10297 GCA_038200025.1 Propionibacteriales bacterium
GCACCGCGAAGGTCCACACCGGGAACGCGAACGCGTGCAACCGATAGGACATCTGATCCAAGTTCCGCAGCGACGGCACCCGGGCCAGGTAGCCCGTGGTCGTGTCCGGTCGGCGTTCCTTGACCAGGTAGAGCGCCGAGAGCAGGCCCCCGAGGGTGAAGACAGCTGTCGCGATCACCGCGGAGACGACGTGGATGACCAGCCAGGGCGAGAAGAGCGCCTCGGTCAGCGGCGCGACCGGGCTCCACAGCCAGATCGCTGCGATCATCAGCACCGAGACCACGACTGTCAGCACGATCGGCGCGAGCCAGCGCCAGTTGAAGACACGCATCAGCGCGACGTACGCCAGAGCGACCACGAAGAGGCCCGAGATGGTGAACTCATACATGTTGCCCCACGGCACCCGGTTCGGGTCCGCGGCCATCCCTCGGCCCACCAAGCCCACGAAGTGGATGCCCACTGCGGCGATCGTCAGCAGCACACCCAGTCGGCCGAAGAGCGCGATCCGATCGGACTGTGCGGCCGGCACGTCGTCCAGCGGGTCGGATTCGATCGTCCGTGTGTTGCCGCCGCCCGCGCGTGCACCGACCGACACGGCAGCTTCACGGCCGACGGGCACCTTGCGCAGCGCACTCCACTCGACCAGGTGGGCCAGCAGCGCCAGGAAGTAGACAAGTCCCGCAGTCGCGATGGCCTGCTCACTCAGTGCTTCCCAACCGGCGTCGCTCATCAGGTCTCCCTCGTTCGATCATCCACATCAATGGTGCCCGTGTCCGTCGGCTCGCTGGGTTCCAGCCCCAGATCGGCGGCTACCGCAGCCAGCTCGGCGGGGACGTCCCCGTTGCCCGATCGGTCCAGTCCGGCCACCTCTACCAGTGTGCCTGCCGAGTCCGCACGGGCCCGCACCCAGATCCGCCGCGGCCGGATGAACAGTGAGCCCAGCAGCCCGATCAGCGCCAGCACCACTCCGCCCAGGGCGATGAACTTGCCCGGCGTACGGCTGATCTGGATCTTGTTCCACCGCTCGACCCCGTCGAAGCTGACCGACCCCGCACCGTCGGGCAGGTCCACGCTGCCGCCGGGAGCCAGATCGACCCGGAACGCCTGCCCGTCGGCCCTCTTCACCGTCGGCGCCTCAGCGCTATCGAGGCCGTAGACCGATTGCGGAGCCCCGTCGTCCATACCGAGGTCGCCGAGGTTGACCGTCATCGAGATCGCCGGGTTCTTCAGGTCGCCGTAGACCGAGAACGGCCCGGCCTCCTGGGTGAAGGCGTACGTCGGGTAGAACTCGCCCTGCAGCCCGATCTGCGTGGGCTGGGCGTCGGGCGTCTTGACGACGCCGAAGGAGCGGAAGCTGTTGTCCAGCGGCAGGAAGATCGTCGGGGCGCTGTTGGCGACGTCGCCGTTGCCGTCCCTGATCGTGATGACCGGCGCGTAGCCGTGGCCGATGAGGAACACCTCGGTGTCGCCGATCGCCAGCGGGTGGTTGACCCGCAGGTCGTATTCCTTCGGGTCCTCCCCCGGCGCCTCGGTGTATTCCAGGTGCGACACGAACGACCGCGCCTGACCCTGCGCCGGCCCGTCGGTGAGCCAGGTGATGTCGAAGTCGTCGACCTTGAAGGAGAACGGCTCCATCTTCGACTCGTCCAGCAGACTGCCGGGCACGAAGTCGTCGTACTGCGTGAGATTGTTGGAGAACCCGCCCTCGACCAGCACGATCACCCCGCCCTTGTAGCCGAACAGCCCGCCCAGCGCGAAGCCGAGCAGCACCACCAGCACCGAGATGTGGAACAGCAGGTTGCCGGCCTCGCGCAGGTAGCCGCGCTCGGCGGCCACCCAGTCGCCGGAGGTGGTCGAGACCCCGGTGGTCGAGCTGGTCGAGACCCGGTACCGCCGCTTGCCCAGCACCCGCTCGGCCCGCGCGAGCACCTCGGTGGCCGGCTCCTCGACGACGTACGACGCGCTGTCGGGCAGACGACCGAGCCGGCGGGGCGCGGCGGGCGGCGCCGCGCGCATCGCGACCCAGTAGACACGGGAGCGCGGCAGGATGCAGCCGACCAGCGACACGACCAGCAGGATGTAGATGGCCGAGAACCACACCGAGTTGTAGACCGAGAAGAGCCCGATCCGCTCGAAGATCGGGGTCAGCGTCGGGTGCGCGTCCTGCCAGTTCGACGTCTTCAACGAGTCCACGTCGCTCTGCGGGATCACCGATCCCGGGATCGCCGCGAGGGCGAGGATCAGCATCAGGATCATCGCGGTCCGCATCGAGACCAGCTGCCGCCAGGCGTAGCGCAGCAGTTCGCGCGGGCTCAGTTCACCGGGTTGATCACCCTGTCGGTCGTCGGGCCCGTCACCCTCGGGGCCAGCGGGGCGCTCCTGGATCTCAGTGCTCATCGCATCACACCGACACCTCGTAGGAGTTGATCATGCTGATCTGCAGCCAGGTCACGGCATCGTCCCACCAGCCCGAGACCAGCAGCACCCCTACCGCCACCAGCATCAGCCCGCCGAGCCGGACGACGGCGCCCTGGTGGCGGCGTACGAACGCGAAGGCGCCCAGCGCCCGCTGGTAGGCCAGGCCGGCGACGACGAACGGCAGCCCGAGCCCGAGCGCGTAAACCCCGGAGAGTACGGCGCCGCGCGCGGCCGTGGCGTCGGCGAACGACAGCGTGTAGATCGCGGCCAACGTAGGGCCGATGCACGGGGTCCAGCCGAGCCCGAAGAGAAAGCCGAGCAGCGGTGCGGCGGGCAGTCCGACTGCGGGGACCCGGTGCACCCGCCGGTCCCTCTGGAAGATCGGCAGCAGCCCGGCGAAGACCAGCCCGAGAACGATCGTCAGCGAGCCGAGCACGATGGTGATCTCGCGCCGCCAGTCGATCAGCCAACCGCCCACGGCCCCGAAGAGGGTGCCGAGCAGCACGAAGACAGTACCGAAGCCGAGCACGAAGAGCAGGGAGCCAGCCAGCATCCGGCCGCGGCGGGCGGTGCCGAGCTCGGAGGCCGAGAGTCCGGTGGCATACGACAGGTAGCCCGGCAGCAGCGGGATCACGCACGGGGAGAAGAACGAGACCAACCCAGCCACGAGGGCGACCGGGACCGCCAGCAGCAGAGATCCCGAGGACGCCTGCGCCGAGAACCAGTCACCCATCGCCTTCCTCCGCCACGACGTCCTCGACCAGGTTCACCAGCGTGGTTTTCGACGGCAGGCTGCCGATGATGCTGGCGGCGAGGCGACCCTGGCTGTCGAGCACCACGGTGGCCGGGATCGTGTTCGGCCCCAGCGGCCGCGGGAAGTTGAGGAGGACCTCGCTGTCCGGGGAGTAGAAGGACTTGTAGGGCACCTCGAAACGGCGTACGAAACTCTGCGGCGCGGCGGTGCCAGGGTCGCGGATGTCAACCCCCACGAAGTCGGCCGTCCCCGCTAGCTCGTTGGCGGCGGCCACCACCTCGGGCGCCTCCTCGCGACACGGCGGGCACCACGAGCCCCAGACCACGACCACGACCGGCTTACCCCGCATCGAGTCGAGATCGAGCGGCTTGCCCTCGAGGTCCTCGCCACTCGCGCTGACCGGCTCACCCCTCTCGTCCACAGCCACCCGGGCTATCCGCCCGTCGCCGCTCACGAAGCCCTTGTCCCCGGTCCCTTGCAGGCTCGAACAGCTCGTGGCCAGCAGGACGCAGACGAGCAGGAGCGGGAGGCGGATGAGGCGGGTCGGTCTCCAAAGGTGGCGCGGCATCTTAGGAGCTGGGCTCCTCTTCTGCGTTGCCTGCGGAGAACGGCGACGCCTTGTCGGCGATCGGGATCATGTCACCGGCCGGCTCGGAGTAGGAGACCCGCACCAACCGGGCGTCCTGGAAGTGCAACGAGGTCAGCGAGCACAGCGTGCACTCGCGGCTGCGCGGGTCGTGCACGAAGGGGCGACCCTCGGCGGAGAGCCGGCTTATCCAGATCGGCAGCTGGTGCGACACCACGACCGCCTCGTGCCCCGCGGCCTCGCGACGGGCGTCGAGGACGGCGGCGCGCATCCGGGCGGCGATCTCCTTGTAGGGCTCCCCCCACGAGGGCCGCAGCGGGTTCCACATGTGCTTCCAGGACGACGGCTTGCGCAGCGCGTTCTCGCGGGCGGAGAAGCGCTGACCCTCGAAGACGTTGGACGACTCGATCACCCGCGCGTCCATGACCGGCTCCAGATCGAGTACGGCGGCCAACGGCGCGGCGGTCTCTTGCACCCGCTCCATCGGCGACACCCGCAGGTGGGTGATGTCGCGGTCGCCGATGGTGTCGGCGACCCGCTGGGCCATCGCCCGGCCGCGCTCGGACAGGTGGAAGTCGGGCATCCGGCCGTAGAGCACGCCGGTGGGATTGTGCACCTCGCCGTGTCGCAGCAGGTGGACGATCGTGTTCTGGCTCATGGCTCTCCCTTGGTCTGAGTCCCGGTCTGGGCCTGAGTTGCGGCGGCGGCGCGGGCTGCGCCGGGCAGCGCGGCCAGCACGGTCTCGACCGCCGCGTCGTCGTGGGCGGTGGACAGGAACCACGCTTCGTACGCCGCCGGCGGCAGGTAGACGCCGCCGGTCAGCATTGCGTGGAAGAAGGCCGCATAGGCCTTCGTGTCCTGCGACGAGGCGCCGGCGAAGTCGGTGACCGACTCAGCGTCGGTGAAGAACACCGAGAACATCGTCCCGGCGCTCTGGATCGCGTGCGGCACGCCGGCAGCGCTCAGCGCCTCGGCGGCAGCGGTCTTGATCACCTCGCCGGTCTTGGTGAGCTGCTCGTAGACGCCCTCGTCAGCCAGCCGCAGCGTCACCAGTCCGGCGGTGGTGGCGATCGGGTTCCCCGACAGCGTGCCCGCCTGGTAGACCGGCCCTTCGGGTGCGAGCATCGCCATCACGTCGGCGCGACCACCGAAGGCTGCGGCCGGGAAACCGCCGCCCATCACCTTGCCGAAGGTCATCAGGTCGGGCACCCAACCCTCGTTGGCCCCATCGATCCCCCAGTACCCCTGGCGCGACGCCCGGAACCCGGTCATCACCTCATCGGAGATGAACAGCGAGCCGTTGGCCCGGCAGGTCTCGGCGAGGAACTTGTTGAACCCAGGCCCGGGCGGTACGACGCCCATGTTGCCCGCGGCGGCCTCGGTGATCAGCGCCGCGATCCTCATCCCGTGCTCGACAAAGGCCGCCGTCACCGCCGCCCGGTCGTTGTAGGGCAGCACGATGGTCAGGGCGGTCGCCGATTCCGGCACGCCGGGGGTGCCCGGGATCGCCAGCGTCGCAAGGCCCGACCCGGCCGACGCCAGCAGTGCGTCCACGTGCCCGTGGTAGCAACCGGCGAACTTGATGATCACGTCGCGACCGGTGAACCCGCGCGCCAGCCGGATCGCGGACATGGTCGCCTCGGTGCCCGACGACACGAAGCGGACCTGCTCGACGGGCGTCCGGCCGATGATCTCCTCGGCGAGCTCGACCTCCGGCTCGGTCGGGGCTCCGTACGACGTCCCGCGCGCGACGGCGGCCTGCACGGCCTCCTGCACCTGCGGGTGCGCGTGCCCGAGCAGCATCGGCCCCCAGGAGCAGATCAGGTCGACGTACTCGTTGCCGTCGACGTCGGTCAGCCAGGGGCCCTTCGCCGACCGGATGAACCGCGGCGATCCGCCCACCGCGTTGAAGGCCCGGACCGGGGAGTTCACGCCGCCCGGGGTGACCGCACGGGCGCGTTGCATCCACGCTTCAGAGTGGGCTGTCCTCATTGCCTCCGACACCCCTCCATTGTGGCCGAGCGGCCCAACCGGACCTAACCCTGACCCAACCCAGAGCGAAACCCCAGCCACGCCCGTGCCAACAGACCCTCATCGAGCGATTTGGGGGTCCACCGCACGGTTGCGTCATACCATCGCGCTTGTTCCTCCCAGTCGTCCAAGGTGGCATCCAGATCGGCGGTGGGTGGAAGCGCAGCCCACTGTCGGTCAACCTCTGACGCAAAGGCAGCTCGGGCTCTTGCCGCGAGAAGTCGGTCTACCACTACACCCGGACGGCGCAGGTCTGCCCCCGTCACCCGAGCCACCTCCAGGCCCACCCTGCGGAAGTCGTCCTCCTTCTCCACGTCACGGGTCTGGCGTGCGGCGCTGCGGTGGTCGGCGACGGCGGCAGGTCGGCGTCGAGCACGTAGATCAATTGGGGCCTCGTCTCGTTGGGCGACCTCGAGTGCTCATTCGATAGCCGCTAGGCCGCCTCGACCTGTCGCCCCCCGCGCGCTCCTGGGTGCGCCGTCGCGAAGGCACGTAGTCGACGCAAGGAGGTACGCCGCGCTGCAGCCATCATGTCCATGGCCATCACCGCCTCACGGAAGTCCGGGGCCAGCCGCATCGCGTCGAAGGTTGCCTTGCCCGCAACGGCCGTCCGCACCCCGAAGATACGGAGCACGAGATCCTCGTCGACAACCTCATCGGTGACCCTGGCGGCCGAGTCGATCCGCCTGCTCCTCGCTCGTGATGACGTCCTGAGCGAACCGGCAATCAGCGAGTCAGCAGGCGGGCGGCCTGAGCAGCCCAGTAGGTCAACACGATGTCGGCACCGGCCCGGCGGATCGAGGTCAGGCTCTCGAGGATCACGGCGTCGCGATCGATCCAGCCGCGCTCGGCGGCGGCCTCGACCATGGAGTACTCCCCCGAGACCTGATAGGCGGCGACCGGCACATCGACGGCGTCGCGGACCCGGCGTACGACGTCGAGGAACCCCATCGCGGGCTTGACCATCACGATGTCAGCCCCCTCGGCGACGTCGAGCAGCGCCTCGCGGACCCCCTCGGCGCCGTTGGCAGGGTCCTGCTGATAGGTCCGGCGGTCGCCCACGAGCGAGGAGTCGACCGCCTCGCGGAAGGGGCCGTAGTACGCCGAGGCGTATTTCGCCGAGTAGGCGAGGATCCCGACCTCGCTGTGGCCGGCAACGTCCAAGGCGGACCGGATCGCAGAAACCTGACCGTCCATCATCCCGCTCGGACAGACCATGGTCACCCCGGCCTCGGCATGCGCCACCGCCATCTGGGCGTAGAGCTCCAGGGTGCCGTCGTTGTCCACCGCACCGTCGGGGGACAGTACGCCGCAGTGCCCATGGTCGGTGAACTCGTCGAGGCAGACGTCGCTGAGCACCGCGATCGAGTCGCCGACCTCGCTGTGGACGTCGCGGATCGCGGCATTGAGCACCCCGTCGGGGTCCACCGCCCCCGAGCCGGTGGCGTCCTTGAGCGACGGTACGCCGAAGAGCATCAGCCCACCGAGGCCCAGTTCGGCAGCCTCGGTAGCCGCCGCGCGCAGCGACCAGCGGGTGTGCCGCACGACCCCGGGCATCGACGAGATCGGTCGCGGCTCGTCCAGCCCCTCCCCTACAAACACCGGCAGCACCAGGTGCTGCGCAGAAACCGAGGTCGCGGTCACCAGCCCGCGCAGGGCGGGAGTACGCCGCAGCCTGCGCGGGCGGATGACCGGAGGGAGAACCGGGCCGGTGACCGAGTCAGGCACTACGTCGAGCTGACCCGACGACGACCGGCGGGCTTGCGCTCGGAGGGCTTGGTGATCGGCTCGTCGGCCTCGACCATCGCCAGGCGACGCGCCGCACCGAAGTCGGCCAACGCGTCCACCAGCAGGTCGACGTCCGGCTCGGGCGCCATCACGTCGACTCGCAGTCCGTGCTCCTCGACCGTCTTGGCGGTCGCCGGTCCGATCACCGCGATCACCGTCGACGGGTGCGGCTTGCCGGCGATGCCGACGAGGTTGCGCACCGTCGAGGACGAGGTGAATACCACCGCGTCGAACTTGCCGCTCTTGATGGCGTCGCGGGTCGGCGCCGGCGGCGGGGTGGCCCGCACGGTGCGGTAGGCCGTGACGTCGTCACACTCCCAGCCGAGCTCGATCAGCCCGGCGGTCAGGGTCTCGGTGGCAATGTCGGCCCGCGGCAGGAAGACCCGGTTGATCGGGTCGAGCAGGTCGTCGTACTCCGGCCACTCCTCCAACAGGCCCGCCGCGGAGTGCTCCCCGGTCGGCACCAGGTCGGCGCGCAGCCCCCAGTCGGCGATCGCGCCGGCGGTCTTGTCGCCGACCGCGGCGATCTTCAGACCGGAGAAGGCCCGCGCGTCCAGGCCGTACTCCTCGAACTTCTCGCGCACCGCTCGCACCGCGTTGACCGAGGTGAAGGCGATCCACTCGTAGCGGCCCTCGACCAGGCCGCGAACGGCCTTGTCCATCTGCAGCGGGTTGCGCGGCGGCTCGACCGAGATCGTCGGAACCTCCTCGGGCACCGCGCCGAAGACTCGCAGCCGCGCCGACAGCGAGCCGGCCTGCTCCTTGGTGCGCGGCACCAGCACCCGCCAGCCGAAGAGCGGCTTGGTCTCGAACCACGACAGCGTGTCGCGCAGGTTGACCACCGGGCCGACCACGACGACCGCGGGCGCGGCGAGTCGGGCGTCGGCGACGTCGGCACCGATCTGCGCCAGCGTGCTCACCAACGTCTCCTGCTCGGTGGTGGTGCCGACCCTGGTCACCGCAACCGGGGTGTCACCGGCACGGCCGGCGTCGATCAACGCCTGGGCGGTCTCGCCGAGGTTCGCGATCGCGGACAGCAGCACCAGCGTGGTGGCGCCGGCGTGCCGGCTCCAGTCCACCTTGTCTCCACAGCTGACCACGGTCACGTCGCGGTGCGCCTTGGAGGTCATCGGGATGCCGGCGTACGCTGGGACCGAGGTCGCCGAGGACACGCCGGGCACGATCTCGAAGCCGATCTGGGCCTTCACACAGGCCTGCGCCTCCTCGGGTCCGGAGGCGAAGAGGAACGGATCCCCGGCCATCAGCCGGACCACCCGTCGGCCCTTCTTGGCCTCGCGGACCACGACCTTGGCGCGGGCGGCGTGGGTGAGCGGCTGACCGTCCTCACCGAACCCGCCGTCTACCAGGTCGGGGCCGCGCTCGCCGCGGGCACCGAGGACGGCGCGCAGCAGGTCGGCGTGACCGGGCACCTCGGTGACCACCACGTCGGCCTCGTGGAACAGCTCCACCGCGCGCACAGTGAGCAGTCCGGGATCACCCGGTCCGCTCCCGACGAACGACACCCACCCGCGTGGGGGGGTCGCCTTCGCAGCTCCGGAGGTGGCGGGGTCATTAGTACGTCGACTCATGCGTGCTGCTTTCTCGCTGGATCGTTCATCAGATCGGCGGCGCCCTCGGAGAGCAGATGCTCGGCGAGGCGAGTCCCGACGCCGGTGGCGTCGCCGGTGGGACCAGAGATCGAGTGTCGGACGGCCAGGGTGCCGTCCAGGGAAAGGACCACGGCGCGCAGCCAGAGTTCCTCGCCGTCGTCACCTTCGGCGATGTCGGCCAGCGCGCCCATCGGGGCGCTGCAGCCGGCCTCGAGCGCAGCGAGTACGGCGCGCTCGGCCTCGACGGCGGTGCGGGTCGGGGCGTCGTCGAGCGCGGTGGCCAGGTCGGCCATCAGCTCGGTGTCGGTGTCGCGGATCTCGACGCCCAGCGCACCTTGCCCGGGGGCCGGCAGCATCTGGATCGGATCGAGGGTCTCGGTGATCTCATCGAGTCGGCCCAGCCTGGCCAACCCGGCGCGGGCCAGGACTACGGCGTCGACCTCGCCCGAAGTGACGTGTGAGATCCGGGTGCCGACGTTGCCGCGGATGGCGACGACCTCCAGACCCATCCCCAGGGCGTGCAGTTGGGCGGCGCGGCGCGGCGACCCGGTGCCGATCCGGCTGCCCGCGGGCAGCTCGCCCAGGGTCAGCCCGTCGCGCGCCACTACCGCGTCCCGAGGGTCCTCGCGGACCGGGATCGCGGCCAGCGCGATGCCGGCGCACGGGGTGGTGGGGAGGTCTTTCAGCGAGTGCACGGCGATGTCCACCTCGCCGTTGAGCAGCGCGTCCCGCAGCGCACCGACGAAGACTCCGGTGCCACCGATGGTGGCCAACGCCGCCTTGCTGACATCGCCCTCGGTGGTGACCTCCACCAGGGTGACGTCGTGACCGGTCCGCTCCCGGATCGCGGCGGCGACGGTTTCACTCTGGGTGCGGGCCAGCAGCGACGCACGCGTCCCGAGGCGCAAGGTCATCACCGGGCCCACCCGTCGGTCGGCCGACCGGTCTGGTCAGCGGCTGGGTCATGGATTGGGTCATGGATTGGGTCATGGATTGGGTCAAGGACTGACTCGATGGCCAGCTCGCCAGCCACGACTGCCCTGGTGACCGCGTCGACGGCCTCGGGGGCCAGCGCGAAGAGGTCGGCGAGCGCGGTCGCGTAGGAGACGA
>JBBPYJ010000040.1:0-9782 GCA_038200025.1 Propionibacteriales bacterium
AACGTTGGGCAGACAGTCACGCCGGACGGCGCGATGGGCAGTAGCGACGCCCCTATTGGGCACGTATTGGGCACGGACCTCACGACAAAGGGCCCCCGATCTGCGTTTCCGCAGGTCAGAGACCCTCTGGCTGGCGGTGGCGGTGGGATTTGAACCCACGGTGGGTTTGACCCCACACAACATTTCGAGTGTTGCACCTTCGGCCGCTCGGACACGCCACCGTAGGGGAGGCTACTAGAGGCGGTGGCGGGCGAAGAAATCGTCCAACAGCCCCGTCGATTCGCCAGCCAGCACGCCGGCCACAACCTCGGGGCGATGATTGAGCCGGCGGTCGCGGACGACATCCCAGAGGCTGCCGACCGCGCCGACCTTGGCGTCGTACGCCCCGAAGACGATGCGGTCCACGCGAGCCAGGACCGCGGCTCCCGCGCACATCGTGCACGGCTCCAGGGTGACCACCAGGGTGCAGCCGGTGAGGCGCCACTCGCCGAGAGCAGCGGCGGCGGCCCGCAGGGCGACCACTTCGGCGTGCCCGGTGGGGTCGTGGTCGGCCTCGCGGACGTTGCGGCCGCGGCCGATGACCTCGCCTTCGGAGTCCACGACCACAGCGCCGATCGGTACGTCGTCGGTCTCGCGGGCGGCGCACGCCTCGTCGAGCGCGGCACGCATCGCGGGGATCCAGGCATCGGCTGCGGTCACGACGTCCCCTTTGTGTCAAGGCCGGGCGGTCCAGGCACGAGTGTTCAGACTGGCAGAGCGACCAGGGCGGTTCAAACGCGAACTCGTCTAGGGTTCGGCTCATGCGCACGCTCGTCGTCGATCACCCGCTCGTTGCCAACAAGCTGACCGCCCTGCGCGACGAGAACACCGATTCGCCGATGTTCCGTCGGCTGACCGAGCAGCTGGTGACCCTGTTGGCCTACGAGGCCACCCGCGAGGTGCGGGTCGGCCCGGTCGAGATCACCACGCCCGTCGGTCCGGCGACTGGGGTGCGGCTGACCGCACCTCGACCACTGGTCGTCCCGATCCTGCGCGCCGGCCTGGGGATGCTCGAGGGGATGATGCGGCTGATGCCAACCTCGGAGGTCGGATTCCTCGGGATGGTCCGCGATGAGGAGACACTGACTGCGTCGACGTACGCCGAGCGGCTCCCCGACGACCTGTCCGGGCGCCAGGTCTACGTGCTCGACCCCATGCTGGCGACCGGCGGGACCCTGGCCGAGGCGATCCGCTTCCTGGTCAAGCGCGGCGCCGACGACATCACCGCGATCTGCCTGCTGGCCGCTCCCGAGGGCTGCGCGCGGGTCGAGTCCGACCTCGAGGGGGTCGAGGTCCCGGTCACGCTGGTGACTGCTGCAATCGACGAGAAGCTGAACGAGAAGGGCTACATCGTGCCGGGGCTCGGAGACGCCGGCGACCGGTTGTACGGCGTGGTCTGAGGCTCGCGGGCTCCTGGAGCCGTTCTTGGTGCCCGGACCTATCCGAGTCGTGTGCTGAGACGGCTGGCCCAGTCGCCGGTTGAGCACACGACTCCGCCCGGGGCGAGGTCGGCCTCGAGTCGCGTGCTGGTCTTGTGGCTCTGACAACCGCGTCGGTACACGACTCGGTCGAGCAGCAGGCCGGTCAGGCCACGCGACGTACGCCGAGGTCCAAGAGGTCGGCCATGACTTCACCAGGCTCGTATCTGATCTCGTCAGCGGAGCATCGTACGACGGTTCCGCGTCTGGTCGTGATCTTGCGCTGCCGCTTCATGTCCGCGGCGTAGTTCCGAACCTCGAGGTGCAGTCCTCCGTCGACCTCGAGGACCAGCGTTCGGCCGTCGCTGAGATCCCACTCGCAGTCCACTCACCGGTTCCGTCCCTCGCGATCGCGGCGACGCCGTCGCCGGTCAGGCAGGACGAGCCCAGCGTGCCTGCAGGCCCCGGCCACATCAATCTCCGCGATTAAGTCGGCGCCACCATCGAGATCGTCGAGCAGGCTGCGGAAGCCGGCAGCCCCGCGAATGGGTCGCAACGTGGCCATGTCCTCACGTAGGCGATCGGGGGTGGTCAGGCGCTGTTGGACGACGGCGGCGATCGCTCCGTGAGCAGTACGCCGCTGGGGCCAGTAGGCGGAGAACAGCAGGACCGCCGGCCCGACCCGAGCGACCGGCAGAGTCTTGGCGGATCGCAAGGCGACCAGGTCGCGACGGCAGCGCACGAAACGGTAGCCCGGTACCCGATCGAAGGCCAGCTGGTCATCAACCAGCACGGTGATCGCTTCACGCTCCCACCCCGAGAGTCCGTGCAACTCGGCAGCTGAGAGGCCCCCGATCAGTGCACTGGGACCGGCATGGAGAACCCCCAACCAGAACCGCTGCGCGCGTGATGGGGGCCCCGTCGTGGTGCTCACCACGTTGCGTGTGCGGCGTACCCAACGCTCGCTGTCCAGTTGGTGGCGAACGAAGGCGCGAGTCGCCCCGAGTTCGCGGAGCTGTTCTCGCGAGAGCAGACCGGCCTGACCGAGAGCGAGCCCCTGCCACGACGTTGTATCCATGCATGCCAGTGCCAACCGATTCTTCGTTGGTCGCCCGGGTTATCCACAGCCTCCTGGGCGGAGGTCCTCAAGCCCCCCTGACTGGGTCGGCGACTGGGGTCTGGGAGGGCGCGTCGTGTGCCCAGGCGGCTGCCCTGACAACCGGCTCAGCACACGACTCGATTCCAGCGACAGCCCGTGCAACTCCTACCCGATGGCGACCGGCCAACCAAGCGGCCGGGTCAGGGAACTAGAGCGCCTTGACGGCGTTCAGCAGCTTGCCCATCGACTCCTTGGCATCCCCGAAGAGCAGCGCGGTCTTCTCGTCGAAGAGCAGTTCGTTCTCGATGCCGGCGAACCCGGGGCGCATGGAGCGCTTCATGAAGATGACTTGCTTGGCCTCGTCGGCATGCAGGATCGGCATCCCATAGATCGGCGCGCCGGGGGTGGTCTTCGCCGCGGGGTTGACCACGTCGTTGGCGCCGACCACCAGCACCACGTCGGCGCCTGCGAACTCGGAGTTGATGTTCTCCATCTCCTTCAGCTCCTCATAGGGCACCTGGGCCTCGGCGAGCAGCACGTTCATGTGCCCGGGCATCCGGCCGGCAACCGGGTGGATCGCGTAGTCGACCTTTGCACCGCGCTCGTTGAGCACGTCGACCAGCTCGCGCAGCGTGTGCTGGGCCTGGGCGACGGCGAGGCCATAGCCGGGCACGATGATGACCCGATCGGCGTACGCCAGCATGATCGCGGCGTCCTCAGCGGTCGCGGTGCGGACCGGACGGTCGGAGGCCTCGCCGCCACCGAGGGTCGAGCCGCCCTTGAGCGCCCCGAAGAGGATGTTGGCCACCGAGCGGCCCATCGCGCCGGCCATCAACAGCGTCAAGAAGGTGCCGGACGCGCCGACCAGGGTGCCGGCCACCAGCAGCAGGGTGTTGCCCAGCACATACCCGCCGGCGGCCACCGTCAGTCCGGTGAAGGCATTGAGCAGCGAGATCACGATCGGGACGTCGGCGCCACCGACGGGCAGCACCAGGAGTACGCCGAGCAGCAGGCCGAGCAGTCCGATCGCGATACCCAGTGACGCACCGGGGCCAGCACTCGGATCCCGTACCACTACCACGCTGAGCACTACCGTCGCGACCGCCACGACCACGAACAGCACCGGCAGCCCCCCGAAGGTCACCGGCCGCGAGGTCATCAGATCCTGGAGTTTGGCGAAGGTCACCGCGGACCCGGCGAAGGAGATCGAGCCGACCGCAATCGTGAAGGCCGTCGCCGCCAGGTTGAACCACGGCGCACCGCCCCCGACCTCACCCAGCTCCAGCAGCGCGACCAGCGCCGCAGCGCCACCGCCGACCCCGTTGAACAGCGCCACCATCTGCGGCATCTGCGTCATCGTCACCCGGCGAGCACCGACGACGCCGATCGCCGTACCGACCGCGACGGCAGCCAGCATCGGCGTCACGTTGTCGAGACGCTCGAGGTAGAAGAACGGCAGCGAGCAGGCCACGACCGCGGCGCCGGCCCCGATCAGGTTGCCCGCGCGAGCGGTCTTCGGACCCGACAGGCCCTTGAGCGCCAGGATGAAGCAGACTGCGCAGACCAGGTAGAGCAGCTCGGCCCAGGTGGGGACGCCGTTCATCGACGCCCGCCCTTGCTCCCGGAGGTCGAGCGTGCGGGAGCGCGCCGGGTGAACATCTGCAGCATCCGGTCGGTGACCACGAAGCCGCCGACCATGTTGATGGTGGCCAGCACGATCGCGATCAGGCCGACGACCAACCCCACCCCCTCGGTGTGCGCGGTGACGATGATCGCGCCGAGCAGGATCACCCCGTGGATGGCGTTCGCTCCCGACATCAGCGGGGTGTGCAGCGTCGAGGAGACCTTGGAGATCACCTCGATCCCGACGAAGACGCTGAGCACGAAGACGGTCAGCCAGGCGATCTCATTCATTGCGGCCCTCCACAAAGTCTTCTTCAGACGCGGGAGGTGGTTCGAGTGCCTCCCGGGTCGGCTGGTGCCGGATCTCTCCGGCGTGAGTCACGCACGATCCGGCGACGATCTCGTCGTCGAAGTCCGGAGCGAACACACCTCCTGATTCGCCCCCCTCGACTCCCTCGCTTGGTGCGGTCATCAGCGTGATCAGGTTGACGACATTCTGCGCGTACAGCCGCGACGCCGGTCCCGGCATCTGCGACGGCACGTTGCGCCCGCCCCACACCTGCGCGTGCCCGATCCGGACCACCGCCCCGGGCTTGGATCCCTCGACGTTGCCACCAGACTCGGCGGCCAGGTCGACCACCACCGATCCCGGTCCCATCTGCTCGACCATCTCGGCGGTGACCAGCATCGGCGCGGTCCGACCGGGCACTGCGGCGGTGGTGATCAGGGCGTCGGCGGCGGCGATGTGCGGCGTCAACAGGTCGCGCTGGCGGGCGGCGCGGTCCTCGGTCATCTCCCGGGCGTACCCCCCGGAACCCTCGCGCGACTCCAGGTCCAGCTCGATCGCCTTGGCACCCACCGAGCGGATCTCCTCGGCGGCGGCCGCGCGGACGTCGTACGCCGAGACCACCGCGCCGAGCCGCTTGGCCGTAGCGATCGCCTGCAGCCCGGCCACTCCCGCGCCGAGCACCACCACCTTGGCCGGCTGCACGGTCCCGGCGGCGGTCATGTTCTGGGGGAAGAAGCCGCGGAACAGTCCGGCCGCGACCACCGCGCAGCGGTAGCCCGAGACCAGGGACTGCGAGGACAGGGCGTCCATCGACTGGGCCCGGCTGATCCGCGGCACCAGCTCCATCGCGAACGAGGTGACGCCGGTGTCGCGCAGGTCCGCGACCAGCTCCAGCGACTGGGCGACGGGGAGGAAGGAGATCGTCGCCGCGCCGGTTCGGAGGCGATGGATCTGATCGGTGTCCAAGGGTTGCACCGAGATCACCACCTCCGCGCCGTCCAGCGCGTCGGGATCGACGTAGGCCCCCATCTCGAGGTAGTCCTCATCGGTGATCTGAGCCCCCCAGCCGGCTCCCGGCTCGACGGCCACCTCGTAACCAAGAGCGGTCAGCTTGCCGACCAGCTCCGGCACCAGCGCAACCCGGGACTCACCCTCGCGGGATTCGGTCACCACAGCGATCCTCACGGCTCCGAACCTATGGCACCGTGCCCCGACCGCGAGCAGCCTCCCCCGGATAGTCCCTGACATTCGGACCCTGGATTGATCGATTCGGGGGTCAGAACGTCGGGGACTACCCAATAGGGGGACCGAACGGCAGCGTCTGGACGACTTCGTAGCGAGGTCGACGCCGCGGCCCCTCGCCGAGGTACGACGCCACCAACCCCAGGTGGTCGACGGTCCACGACGGTCCGGCGTAGCCGTCCAGGAGCCTGACCCAGTTCGACACCTCCGCCGGTCGTCCCAGGCGGGCCAGGGTCAGGTGCGGGCGGAACCGCTGACCGTCGACCTCGATTCCGCTGCGGTTGGCAGCCGACCGAGCGCCCACAGCGGCTCGATCGAGCTCGGCGTCCGCGGCCTGCGAGCAACCCAGTCCCGCCCACAGCACCCGGGCCCGGGCCGCGTCGGGAAAGGCGCCGCCGCCGGCGACCCGAGCGTCGAACGGCGTACGCCGCCCAGCGGTCTCGCCGAGTCGCTCGACCAAGGCGTCGAGCTGCCAGTGCGCCCCCTCGTCGAGGAACGCCAGGGTGACGTGCAGGTGCTCGGGCAGCGTCCACCGGAAGGCGCCGGCGTCGCGGCGTACGGACAGGAAGTCGTCGAGGTCCTCGGTGACCTCCGCAGGCGGGAGGACCGCGACAAACATCCGGGTCACAAGCTGGTGCCGACCAGCGTGCCGATCAGGTAGGTGACTCCCATCGCGAGCAGCCCGCCGGCCACGTTGCGCGCCATCGCCCGGCCGGCGGGTCCGTAGCCGAACCGAGCGCTGGCCCATCCGGTCAGCATCAACGCCGCGGCGACCGCCAGCACGGTCACCGGCACCCGGAGGTCCACGGAGGTGAGCACCACCATCAGCAGCGGCAGCAGTGCGCCGAGGGTGAAGGCCAACATCGACGCCCACGCGGCCGCCCAGGGGTTGGTCAGGTTGTCCGGAGCGATCCCCAACTCGACCTCGGCGTGCGCCGCGAGCGCATCCTGGGCCGTCAGCTCTTCGGCGACCTGGCGTGCCAGGTCCTCACTGAGCCCCCTGTCGACGTAGAGCCCCGCCAACTCGGCCAGCTCCTCCTCGGGATACTCCGCCAGCTCCCGACGCTCCTTGTCCAGCAGGGCGCTCTCGGAGTCGCGTTGGGTGCTGACCGAGACGTACTCACCGGCCGCCATGCTCAACGCCCCAGCGGTCAGCCCGGCGATCCCGGCCAGCAGGATGGTGCCGCGGTCACTGGTCGCTCCCGCGACTCCCATCACGATACCGGCGGTGGACACGATGCCGTCGTTGGCGCCCAGCACTCCGGCACGCAACCAGTTCAGGCGGCTGTGCAGCCCCCCGGTGTGCGGCTCGTCGGCATGCGGACCGATGGGCTGGAGAGGCCCATTCGGTCCGAAGTCGGCTCCCGATCCCGTTGCGCCGGTTTGCCCGGCCCGCGCAGTCATGTCTCTACGGTGACGTGCAAAGGTCAGGCTCGCAAGGAAGGTGAGCCTGACCTGTGCGGCGTTGGATCAGCCCTTGGTCGAGCCCAGGGTCAGACCAGCCACGAACTGCTTCTGCAGCACGAAGAAGACAATAAGCACCGGCAGCGCGACCAACACCGAGCCGGCGGACAGCAAGTTGTAGTCGGTGAAGAACTGACCCTTGAGGTTGTTCAGCGCCGAGGTGATCGGGAACTTGTCGCCCTGACCGCCGAGCAGAACGGTGGCCCAGAAGAACTCGTTGTAGATCCAGGTGACCTGCAAGGTGCCGAGCGCCGCCAGTGCCGGACGGACCAAAGGCATCGTGAGCTGCCAGTACTGACGCCAGACGTTGGCCCCGTCGATCTGCGCCTGCTCGTAGATCTCGTGCGGCAGGGTCTTCATGTAGTTGCTGAGCACGAAGGTGCAGAACCCGAGCTGAAAGGCCACATTGATGATGATCAGGCCCCAGAAGGAGCCGAGCAACTGCCCCGAGGAGCTCATGAACGACGGCAGCGGGACTTCGCGGTACATCCGGAAGATCGGCACCAGCAGCGCCTGGGGTGGCAACAGGTTGGCGGCCAGGAATACGCCAAGCAAGGTGAGGTTGAAGCGGTAGCTGAAACGGGCAAGCACGAACGCCACCAGCGACGCCAAGAACAGCGTCAAGAACACGGCCGGGACGGTGATGATCAGGGAGTTCACGAAGTACTTCCCGAGGCCACCGGTCTCCCAGACCCGCTGGTAGTTGCCCAGGGTCCAGCCGCCGAAGGAGAGGTAGCCGTTGGCCTGGGTGTAGCTGTAGTCGCGAAACGAGTTGAGCACCGCCCAGAACAGCGGGAAGAGCCAGACCAGCGCCAGTACCGCCATCGCGACGGTGGCGACCCGGCCGCGGGGCTTGTTGAGGGCCCCGGAGTCGGCGCGCTCCTTGGGAGCCTTGCCGTACTTGCTGGTCTTGGCCGGTTCTGTCGCCGTGGCGCTCATCGTCTTTCCTCCGTGAACACGATGCGCAGATAGATCGTGATGAAGACCGAGGAGATCAGCATCATGATCACCGCCAGCGCCGAGCCGAAGCCGTAGCGAGTGGCCTCGCCGACCACGTTCTGGGAAACGAGGGCGGCGATGATCTCCAGGCCGTTGGTCCCGCGGTTCACCACCCAGACAAGATCGAAAGCTCGCAGTGACTCGATCACCACGATCACCAGGACGATCATGTTGATCGGGCGCATCACCGGGAAGACGATCTGGAAGAACGTCTGCCGCTCCGTGGCACCGTCGACCGCCGCCGCTTCGCGCAGCGTCGCGTCGACCCCCTTGAGGCCAGCCAAGTAGATCAACATGATGTAGCCAGTGTGTCGCCAGGCGGTCGCGATGAGGACCGCCCAGAGGTTGACACTGGAGTCTCCGTACCAGTCGACCTCGCTGCCGAAGACCTGATTGATCAGGCCCTGGTCGCGGGAGTAGAAGAGCTGCCAGATGAAGCCGACCAGGGCCAGCGAGAGCACCACTGGCATGTAGAAGGCTGTCTGATAGAACCGGCTGAACTTCATCCCGCGGTCCAAGATCACGGCCAGGAACATCCCGAGCAGGGTCGGGCCCAAGAACAAGAACGCCAGCCAGATCAGGTTGTGCTGGATGGCCGGCCAGAAGGCCGGGTAGATCGAGACGATATCGGAGTAGTTCTTGGTCCCGACCCACTCGATGTTCGACGTGGGCCCGATCCCGTTCCACTTCCCGAAGGACAGCACGACCGACAGGATCGCCGGGATCCAGACCAGGCCGACCACGAAGATCGTCGGGACGACGATCATCGCGATCACTACGGCCCGATCGTTGCGCGGCAATCGCCGCTTCGTCGGAGGCGATGCCCCCCCGCTCTTCTTGTTGGTCACCGCTGGTGTCGCTGCCGGTGTCTCCGCTGACATCTCGTGTCCTCCTTCTCCCGTGACCTGTCCGGACTCACTCAGCTGCCGAAGATCGAGACCTTCTGCTCCTGGATGCTCTTGGTGACCCCGTCGATGTCGTTGGGGTCATCCAAGAACGTCTGCAGCGCCGGCGTGATCACAGTCGAGGCGAAGTCGGAGCGGGTGTCACGGTCCAGGAACTGCGCGATGTTGCTGGCGGCCCCCACCACCTCGGCCGACTTCTTCTGCAGGTCGGAGTAGCCGCTGGTATCCGCGCCCTGGTTGGCGGCGATCATCGGGGTGGTGCCCTTGTTGGCCGCGTTGGCGGCCTCAGCGGTGCCGAGCCACTTCATCATCTCGATGCCGCCCGCGGTGTTGTTGCCGGCCGCCGCCACGCAGAAGCCGTCGATGGGGGCGTCAAGGGCGTCAGAGCCGATCGAGGAGTCCAGCTCGGGGAAGGTGAAGAAGTCCAGGTCTGCCTCGTCGTCGGGGATCGCGTCGACCACGAAGGTGCCCAGGAGATACATCCCCGACTCACCCTTGCTCAGCGAGGTAGCTGCCTCCTGCCAGGTCCGACCCAACGGGTCGGACTGATGGAAGGGAAGCAGCCCCCTCCAGGCGTCGAAGACCTGCTTGACCTCGGCGGAATCCCACTCCTTCTCGCCCTCCATCAGGCTCATGTGATAATCGAAGCCGTTGATCCGCATGTTGAGGATGTCGAAGGTGCCCATCGCCGGCCAGCCGTCCTT
>JBBPYJ010000041.1:0-3536 GCA_038200025.1 Propionibacteriales bacterium
AGATCGTGCCCGCCACCGCCCAGTTCATCTACCAGGCCCACGACCTGGACACGCCCGAGATCATCGCCCGGGTCCTGCAGGCTGACGATGCCGAGAAGATCATCGTCTTCACCCGCACCAAGCGTCAGGCCCAGCGGGTCGCCGACGACCTGGAGGAGCGCGGCTTCGCCTCGTCGCCGTTGCACGGCGACATGGCGCAGGTGGCCCGCGAGAAGGCGATGGCCAAGTTCCGCGAGGACCGGATCAAGGTCCTGGTCGCCACCGATGTCGCCGCCCGCGGGATCGACGTCCGCGGTGTCTCCCACGTGATCAACTACACCTGCCCCGAGGACGACAAGACCTACGTGCACCGGATCGGTCGGACCGGCCGAGCGGGCGCATCGGGCACCGCGATCACCTTCGTCGACTGGGCCGACACCACCCGGTGGAAGGTGATCAACAAGACCCTCGGTCTGCCGTTCCCGGACCCGCAGGAGACCTACTCCACCTCCGAGCACATCTACCACGACCTCGGCATCCCGACCGGCACCTTGGGGCGCACCAAGCCCCCGGCACCGGTAGCAGCCAAGCCGCGTTCTGATCGGGGGGCCGAGCGCAGCCGTCCGCCGCGCGAGCGCAACCGGGACCGTCAGCGGACCCGGTCGCGCTCAGCCAGCAGCACGAACCAGAGCGCCAGCAGCGAGGCTTCGGTGTCCACCACCGGTCCCGAAGCGACGGGCACGGCCGGCTCAGGCACTGGCGAGGGTCAGAGCCGCAACCGCAGCCGGCGACGTCGCCGTCGCAGTTCCGGCGACAGCCAGCCCGCCGCCACCGACCAGTCCTGACGCAGCGGCCCGAGCCGCGTCAGCATCCCCGCAGCCACCAGGACGTCATCACGATCGGCACCAATAGCGCCGGGTTGCGATGACGTCCTGATTCGGGCTTCAGGGGCCTGGTGGGTCCGCGCACCTACGCGGTGACCACCACGGTGGTGCCTAGCGGAGCGAAGCGCCACAGTGCCTTGGCGTCTTTGGTGCGCTGCCGGACGCAGCCGTGCGAGAGCCGAGTGCCCAGTTGGGCGATGGTCTGCACCTTGGCGCCGTCGTCGACCGGGATGTTGTGGAAGCCGATCGCGCCACCCTGGGTGCCCTTGGTGAACCGCACGAACCACTTCATAGTGCCCGAGTCCTCGATCCCCCACGCGTCCTCGGACCGCGAGTAGACCTCGAAGGTGCCTGGGTCGAGATTGTCGTAGACGCTGCCGGAGACCGGGTAGGTCCGCTCGACGCGCTCGATCGGATCTCCACCGGCGGGCGGCGAGACCTCGTCGACCAGCCAGACCCGCTGGCGGGCCTCACTGAACACCACCCGTCGGCCGGCGCCGGAATCAGCCGGAAGGACCACCTCGGGATCCGGCTCGGGGGTCGGACTGGTCGTGGGCGTAGAGGGCGCGGAAGGCGTAGGGGACCCAGCGGGAGTCGGTGCGCCCGAGCTACCCGGAGTCCTCGGTTTCGCGGACGCACCGCCCGAATCCCCAACAGCATCACCGGCAGACGATTGGGAGGACGAGTCCGCGGACTCCTCAGCCGCGGGCACTCCAGCCCCACCCACCCCGGCCTGGTCGATCGCCGTCACAGCGTCGGATGGCGCCGGCCCCGGCGACAACACTCCCAGTCCCCCGAAGACCGAGACCGCGGTCACCGTGGTCGCTGACAACGCCAGCGCTATCCGGGCGTAGCGCGGCTGGATCTCTTCGCGACCGTGAGCACCCATCGGATCAGCGAGCCCGGCTCAACAGCGCACCGGCAACCTCGCGGTAGGCCTTGGCGCCCTTGCTGGACTTCGCGGTACGCAGGATCGAGCGGCCGTCGGCGGGCGCCTCGGCGAACTTGATCGTCTTGGGGATGGGTGGCTCGAAGACCGCAAGATCGTAGGTCTGCGAGATCGTCTCCAGCACCTTGCGCGCGTGCGTGGTGCGGCCGTCGTACAGCGTCGGCAGCACCCCCCAGACCTGCAGCGAACGGTTGGTGAAGCGACGTACGTCGTGCACGGTGTCCAGCAGCTGGCCCACGCCCCGGTGGGACAGCGTCTCGCACTGCAGCGGGATCAGCACCCCGTCGGCCGCCGTCAGCGCCGCCACCGTCAGCACCCCCAGCGAGGGCGGACAGTCCAACAGCACCCAGTCGTATTCATTGGCAGACCCCCGATGCTCGGCGAGGTCGGCCAGGGCGCCCGCCAGCACGTGCTCACGGCCGGTCCGGGTCAGCAGGTCGGCTTCGGCCCGCGCAAGCTCGATGGTGGCCGGCAGCAGGTCGACACCGTCCTCGGTCTCCAAGATCACCTCGGCGGGATTCAACCCCTTGGTCAGCACCTGGTGGACCGAGAGCTCGAGGTCCTCGGGATCCACGCCGAGGGAGAAGGTCAGGCACGCCTGCGGATCCAAGTCGACCAACAGCACCTTCTGGCCGAGGTCGACCAGGGCCGCGCCGAGGGACGCGACAGTGGTGGTCTTGGCGACGCCGCCCTTCTGGTTGGCGACTGCGAGAGTAGTGGTCATCGAGACCATCATGCCCGACCGGGGTTGCCGATCCGTGCACCGCACCGTCATGCTGCGAGCCATGAGTGGACAATCCTCGAAGGTCGTCATCGAGCGCCCGACCGACGCCGGGACCGCCCTTGTGACCGGGGCCACGGCGGGGATCGGACTGGTGTTCGCGCGCCGCCTGGCCGCCCGCGGTCACAGCCTGGTGCTGGTCGCCCGTGACCGTGCCCGACTCGACGTCGTCGCCCAGGAGATCGCCGCGGCGTACGACGTGAACGTCGAGACCCTCTCGGCCGATCTCGCCGATCGGACCCAGTTGGGCCTGGTCGAGGACCGGTTGCGCGACGACAGCACGCCGGTGCGGCTGCTGGTCAACAACGCCGGGTTCGGGCTGAAGGGGCGCTTCCTGGACAACGACATCGCCGACGAGCAGCAGATGTTCGACGTCCTGGTCACCGCGGTGCTGCGGCTGTCGCATGCGGCGATGCCGGGGATGGTCGAACGTGGGCACGGCGGGGTGATCAACGTTTCCAGCGTGGCCGCCTACCTCCCACGGGGCACGTACAGCGCCGCCAAGGCGTGGGTGAGCAGCTTCAGCGAGGGGGCGTCGGCCGAGCATCGTCGCAACGGGGTGCGGGTGATGGCGCTCTGCCCGGGCTTCACCAAGACCGAGTTCCACGAGCGGATGAACGTACGCCGCGGCACCGGCTTCATGTGGTTGAGCGCCGAGGCAGTGGTGGACCGGGCGCTGGCCGACTTCGATCGCGGTCGAGGGGTCTCGATCCCGGGCGTGCACTACCGGCTGGTGGTGGCCGGCACCAAGCTGATCCCGGCCCGAGCGCTGCTGGCCTACTAGAGCGTGTCTGCTAATTGCGGACGCGGTGGTAGATGACGATGGCGGCGAGGGTGACGCCTCCGAGGTAGGTCAGCGCGTACTTGTCGTAGCGAGTTGCGATTCCTCGCCACTGCTTGAGCCGGTTGAAACCGCGTTCGACGGTGTTGCGGTTGCAGTCCA
>JBBPYJ010000042.1:0-10777 GCA_038200025.1 Propionibacteriales bacterium
GAGCAGATGCAGGCCGAGCTGGAGATCCTCGGCCTCGATGCGAGTCGGCACGTCGTGGACTCCTACACCGAGTTCCTCGACGAGCTGGGGGTGGTGCGCTCTGCGGGTCTGCTCAGCCGGCGCAACAAGGCCGAAGTGTTGATCGCCGGGGTCAAGGTGGCCACCCAGACGCCGCCGATCAGATCCGGACGTCGGGTCGTCTTCCTGACCCTCGATGACGGGACCGGCCCGGTGGACGCCACCTTCTTCGAGGACGCCCAGGGCCCCTACGCCTCGACGGTCTTCGGCTCCTGGTTGCTGGTGGTCCGCGGCGAGTTGCGCCGTACTGGATATCGGGGCGTCTCGGTGCGCGGCACCGGCGCCTGGGACCTGGTCGACCTGCACCGACTGTGGCAGGCCGACGGTGTCGAGGCTGTGCACGAGGAGTTGGCAGCCCGGCCCGCCGGGTTCACGCCAGCGGGACACCGGGTGCTGGTGCATGCCAACGGGTTCAAGATGTCTGCCTACGCCGATATCAAGCCGGCTGGAGCGGACCCGAAGCAGGTGCCCAGAACTCTGTGGCACCGTTCGCCGGGGACACCTGGATGAGGCGCCCGGGAACGCCACGTGGTGCCGCCCCTCTAGGCTGTTTGCCATGTCATCAGGCGTGCGAGGCAGCGATACCCGCACTGCCGTCGTATGGGCCGCCATCCAACGAGCGCTGGAGTCCCCACAGGCTTATCGGGGCGAACAGGCCCGGATCGTCGACATCGGCGGCGGCACGGGAGGGTTGGCTGTCCGACTGGCTGCCCTGGGTCACCGGGTCACGGTCGTGGATCCCAGCCCCGACGCTCTGGCCGCCCTGGACAGGCGAGCCGCCGAGAGCAACAGCACCGACAGGGTCACCGGGGTCCAGGGCTACCTTGCCGATCTGCCCGACCTCCTCGACGCCCCAGCCGATCTGGTGCTGTGCCACGGGGTCCTCGAGGTGGTGCCGGATCCCGCTGCCGGGTTGGACACTCTCCACGCGGCACTGCGCCCCGGTGGCACGCTCAGCCTGCTGGTCGCCCAGCGGCATGCGGCTGTCATCGCCCGGGCGATGGCCGGGCACTTCGCCCAGGCGCTGTCGACCCTCGACTCTGTGCACGGTGACTCCCAACCTGGCCGAGCCGGCCAGCGCTTCACCCATGACGAGATCCTCGACCTGCTCGTCGCAGCCGGCTTCACCTCCACCCAGGTGCAGGGCATCCGGGTCTTCGCCGACCTGGTCCCCGGCTCGCTGCTCGACCTCGAGCCGGGCGCGACCGCCGCGCTCATCGCTCTCGAGCAGGCCGCCGCCGAGCGGACAGAATATTTTTCCCTGGCCGCCCAGCTGCACCTGCTCGCCCGCCGCTGACCCTGCCCTGCCGCAGGCTCCCGCCGCTCGCCCTTGCGGCGTGCGGGGCCGATGATGAGCGACAAGTCGGCCGAGTGCCCGATCCTGCACGTTGACATGGATGCCTTCTACGCCTCGGTAGCGGTCCGGGAGCGTCCCGAGCTGCGCCGGGTCCCGGTGATCGTCGGGGGTGGACACCGCGGGGTCGTGCTGTCGGCCAACTACGAGGCCCGCAACTACGGGGTCGGGTCGGCGATGCCGATGACCCGGGCCCGTCGGCTGTGCCCGCAGGCAGTGGTGCTCGCCCCGGACTACGGCACCTTCACCGCAGTCTCGGCGTCGGTGATGGAGACCTTCCGCCGGGTCACCCCGCTGGTCCAGGCGGTGTCCCTCGACGAGGCGTTCCTCGACGTCCGCGGGGCCAACCGCCGACTCGGCAACCCGCTGCAGGTGGCCGAGCACCTGCGCGCGGTCATCCACGACGAGCAGGCCATCACCTGCTCGGTAGGTGTCGCCGCCTCGATGTCGATGGCCAAGCTGGGCAGTCGACGGGCCAAGCCCGACGGCGTGGTCGTGCTCCCGCCCGACGAGGTCACCACCTATCTGCATCCGCTCGATGTGGGCGAGCTGTGGGGGGTGGGGGAGAAGACCCGGGCGATGTTGCACCGGCTGGGCCTGATCACGGTGGGGCACATCGCCCACACCCCCCTGGCGACGCTGCAACGAGCAGTGGGCAAGGCGCTGGGCAGCCAGCTCTACGACCTCGCCTGGGGCGAGGACCAGCGCGAGATCAGCGTGCAGCACGGTCCCTTCGAGCCCGACAAGTCGATGGGCGCCAACGAGACCTTCCACCGCGATACCGATGATCGAGAAGCCATCGTCCGCGAGATCCTGCGGCTGACCGCCAAGGTGACCAGGCGGCTTCGTGTCGCTGGAGTGGCGGGACGGACGGTGACCCTGACGGTCCGGTTCGCCGACTTCACCACGATCACCCGGTCCCGCACGTTGCCCGAGGCCACCGACGTGACCCAGGAGGTGTTCCACGCCGTGACCAGGCTGTACGACGCCTTGGGGTTGCAGCGAGCCAGGCTCCGGCTGGTGGGGGTTCGGGTTGAGGGGCTGGTCCCGCGAGACACGGTGCATCGCCAACTCGTGCTCGGCCAACGCGACCGCGGGTGGTCAGAGGCAGACCGAGCAGTGGACCGGGCGGCACGTAGATTCGGGTCCGCAGCCGTCGGACCGGCCAGTTTGCTGTCGGTCAGCCCCTAGTCGATCCGCACCAACTCGTATCAATTTCGACCGTCGGCTACCGCCACGACCAACCCCTGCCTAGACTTCGGACCAAGACCACGAATGCCAGGAGGGAAATCGTGCCGCTCTCCGAAGAGGAACTGCGTCTGCTCGAGCAGATGGAGCGTGCCCTCGTCCAAGAGGACCCCAAACTTGCTTCCACCATGCGAGGCACCGCACTGCGTCAAAGTGCTCGTCGCCGCGCCATTATGGCTGGAATAGGATTCGCCATCGGCGTCGCCGTGCTGATCGCCGGCGCCTGGTTGTCCCTGACGGTCCTGGGCATCCTCGGCTTCGTGATCATGCTCGGCTCGGCCACCATCGCCTTGTCGGCGCTGCGCGGTGGCACCACCGCGTCCGCTGCCGACGAGCAGTCGGGGACCGAGCCCGAGGGCAAGGGCGGGTTCACCCTGATCGAGGGTGGTCGCACCCGACGTTCCCCGCGCAAGTCCAAGTCCGCCAAGGCGCCCCGATCGGGCGGATCCTCGGGCTCGTTCATGGAGCGGATGGAAGAGCGCTGGCGCCGCCGCCGCGACGATCGCGGCGGATTTTGAAGTCAACCGCCCCTGCGAGTCCGGTAGCGTCCCCAGATGCCCATGACGCCAGGTCCGCGCGCCAGGTCCGACCTGCCGTTCGCTGAATACTTGGAGCCGTTCGCCGCAGAGATTGCGCCGTACGGCGACTACGACACCGTGCGCCTAATGACCGGGAAGCTCACGACGTTGCGGCAGGCAACACCAAGTTCACCGAGTCCGCGTTCTCCAGCATCACCTTCACCGGTGGTCACATGCGGGGCGCGAGGTTCAACGATGTGTGGTTCAACACGGTGCGCTGGGTCGGCACTGACCTCGCCGAAACCCAGTGGCTCGACGTCGAGTTCGCCGGCGACTCCATGGCCGGGATCGAGTGCTACGGGGCCGAGTTCCGGGCGCGTGAACTTCTTCAACGCCAAGCCTTGATTCCGTCAACTGGCGAACCTCGGTGTTTCACGACGTCCGATTCGTGGACTGCACCCTGTCGGACGTGGACTTCGGCGGCGCGACTCTCACCGACCTTGCTTTCCCTGGCTCGCGCGTCGAGCGACTGGCGCTCAACGGGGCAGTGCTCAAACGGGTGGACCTGCGCGGCGCCACCGTCCTCGAGCTCAGCGACGGCGTCAGCGGACTCCAGGGCGCGACCATCAGTGAGCTGCAGCTGATGGAACTGGCCCCCTCGTTCGCGCACGCCCTCGGCGTCGATGTCGAGGGCGATGTCGATCTCTAGGCTCGCTGACAGAGGCTGTCCACGCACCTCAACCAACGTGGTCGACGACTCCACTCGAGGACACTGACGCCGTCGTGGAGTTGGCCGTCGAGGAGGGGGAGCTCTCGTTGTCCGGGGCCACCTGGGTGCGTGGACGGCGACGCCACAACGAGCGAGGCAACCAACGCCCACGGCGCCGGGCCGCCGG
This sequence comes from Propionibacteriales bacterium, assembly GCA_038200025.1. Classification (GTDB taxonomy): domain Bacteria; phylum Actinomycetota; class Actinomycetes; order Propionibacteriales; family Nocardioidaceae; genus Nocardioides. Next base: position 4,095 of record JBBPYJ010000042.1, read on the forward strand.
GGTCGAGCCATCGACGAGGGCAGCGACGACGGTGTCGGTGTCCAGGCGAAGTTCTGTGCCTCCGGACGAGGGACGATGCTGAGAGTAGCGCAGCAGCTCCAACTCCGTGACGATCCGGTCCAGGGCAGCCGTTGCCAGCGGGGCCAACGATGCTCCTCGGGCCGGTCGCTGCCCCGTCTCGACGGCCTCGCGGACCGTTTCCACTTTGGCGCGCGGCGCACCGAAGTTGCGCGCGAGGTCCGCCGCGGTCGCACGTGGAGAGAGCCCCTGGCGCCAGGAGATTCCCAGGTCGTCGGCGGTGTCGCGCAACTCGTCCCAGGCGACAGTCGCGTCGGTTTCGTCGTGCCAGCGACGGTCGCGGCGTACCCGCCGGAGCGCAGCCGGAGTCATCGCCAGCCCGACCAGCAAGACGGCCAACACGATCACCACCAACGTCCGCACCAGCCAGGTCCGGCTGGCGGAATCGACAGTCGACTCGTCGGCCTGTTGGTCGGGTTGGACCGTGTCGGGTCCACGTTGGGGAAGATCGGCGCTGGGCTGAGCCTGGCTCGGGGCGGCGGTGGGCTCGACCACTTCGGGGAAACGCTCGGTCGTGTAGGCGGGAGCCGAGGTGGCGATCTCGTCAGGGCCGGCGGCCGGCGTCGGCTCGAACCGCACCCAGCCGGCACCCGAGAAGTACAGCTCCGGCCAGGCGTGCATGTCGTGCGCGGAGTACTCCCAGCGGTTCGGCCCCGTCTTCTCGGGGGCCAAGAAGCCCACCGCAACCCGGGCCGGGATATCGAGAGTGCGCGCCATCACCGCCATCGCCGAGGCGAACTGCTCGCAGTATCCGGTGCGTCCATCACGGCCCTGGGTCAAAAATGACTCCAGGTCCTGGGCTCCGTTGCCGATCGGGGTGTCCAGGCTGTAGGAGAACCCGCCGGTGTTGCGGAACCAGTCCTGCAGAGCCACCGCTTGCTGATAGCGGCTGGGTGCGTCGCCGCCGACCCGACGGGCAAGTTCGCTCACCATCGGCGGCAGGTTGTCGGGGAGCTTGGTGAACTCAGGGCTGACCTCGCCGAAACTCTGCGTGCGGACCTGGGCCATCTGTCGACCGGAGAGGTCCAGTGCGATCTTGGTGAAGTCGTAGTTCAGACCGCTGGTCGTCAGATTCTCGCTGCCGGACAGGAAATCCATGGTCTTGTTGTCGTAGCGCCAGTTGCCGGGAGCCAGGATCCGCTGGACGTTCTGCGAGGTGGGCAGCCACAGCGACTCGAACTCGTCAGTCGCCTCGACTTGGTAGTCGTAGCGTTTCGAGGGTACGTCGGAAGCGACCCCGATCAGCGGGGGCAACACGCCCTGGGCCAGATTCTCGGTCGGCACCGTGCGATCCCCAGAGCTCCACTCGTCGTCCCCGAGCCGGTTGAGCACCGCGATCCGCAGGTAGCGCGGATCGGGATCGTTGGTCGTGACCTCGAGCAAGGCGATATCCGCACCGCGGTTGAGGTCACGGCGCAGGTCGGTCATCGGATTCTCGATCCGCAGGGCACCGTCCCCGCCCGAGCCGAAGCCACCGGAGAAGAGTTGCAGGGAGAACGACGGGAGAGCGAGCGGAACCACCAGGGCGGCAGCGGTCGCCAGCGCGGTGATAGACACCGCGGATCCTCGGGAGGCTCCGGTCCGCACGCTGAAGGCGGCCGGCTCCTCTCCGGCGACCTCCAGGGTGCGCCCCCACTGCCCCAGGTGCTCGCTCTGGGCCAGGAAGAGCATCCACACGAAACCGCCGGCGAGCGCCACGAACACCAACCACGTGGCGCCGTTGCCGGTCAGGCTGACCGGGATGGTGTAGATCGTCAGCAGCGGCAGCCCGGCCAGGGGCACTCTGCGCAAGGTGCCCGCCAGCAGATCGGTCAGCACCAGGCAGGCGGCGCCACCCAGGATCAACAGCGGCTCCACCCCGGCGGCTTCGCGCGGCACCGGGGCAGCGAACTCCTGGGCGCTGGCCAGGGCTGCAGAGATCCGTGACCCGAGGTCGGCGAGGGCAGTGAGCGTAGGCAGCGGATAGCCGGTCATCAACGACTGGGCGGCCATGAAGCCGAACACCGTCTGGACAGTCACGATGACAAGGCCCGGCGTGCGCGCGAGGCGCAGTCCGGCGCCCAGGGTGGCGATCAGGACGGCCAGCAACAGCAACGGGCCGATGAACAGCGGGGCTTGGGTGGTGAATCCGCTCCAGGACCAGGTAGCCAGCCAGGTCGTCGCCGCCGTGACGAAGGCGAGCCCGACGATCAGTGGCCACGATTCCCGAACGCTGGAGCCGCTGGTGCCGGCGGCCTCGGCCCTGTCGGGACTCATGGTGCGGCCGAAAGGGTCGGGCCACTCTCAGCCCCACTGAAGGTCGCATCGCGAGCGCCACGAGCGCCCTTGCGTCCCAGGTCGGTCCACAGTGCGTCCAACCGGTCGTCCGGGCGCTGATTGACCGCTCGCCAACCCTGCCCAGCCAGCATCGAGGCCGGATCGGTCTGGGCATGGGTAGAACCGGGCCGCCACTGCTCCACGTCGAGGGTGATGGCGAGCGCCGAGCCCGCGTGATGCGCCATCCGGCGCAAGATCGGCTGATCGCTGTCATCGATGCCGCCGAGCACGGCGACCAGCACCCCGCCATGACCGGCATCGGCCAGCCAGCCGGTGTCGATGCGCGGATGCGGGGTCGCCTTCACGACGGCGAGCGCCTCGAGCAGGGGACCGGTGTTGAGCTGGGCGTCGCGTGAGTGCCACGCGCTGGACCGGTCCTCGCCGGTCGCTGTCACCAGCCTGACGGTGTATCCACGCTGGCTTAGGTGGACAGCCACCGAGGCAGCCGAGGAGACCGCGGCCTCCAACGAGGAGGCGATGCCCTGGCCACGGTGGGCTCCGGTCCGGTTGTCTAGGAACAGGGTCGCCCGGGACTGCCACGGCTGCTCCTCACGGCGGACCATCAGCTCGCCGACTCGCGCCGAGCTGCGCCAGTGGACACGCCGCAGGTCATCCCCACGGCGGTATTCCCGCACGGTGACATCCTCGGCGCTGCCGGAGGTGAAGGCTCGTGGGCGGTTGTCGCCGGAGCCGGTCCAGGTCCCGTCCAACGAGATGGCGGGCAGGGCCACGGTGCGCGGGGTGACGGTCAGGGGGGCCGAGGAGGAGAAGGCGCGGCCCAGCTCCACCATCCCCAGCGGGTCGCTGACCCGCACACTCATCGGCCCGACGTCGAAGTGCCCGCGCACCACCGATCGCACCTGGTAGGTCACGTGGCGACGCCAACCGTGGCCGATGCCCTCGAGGACGAAGCGCGGGCTGCTGCCCAGTGTGTAGGGGACCTGGTCCTCCAGCAGCAGCACGCCGCTGGGGGTCCGGCCCTCATTGGTAAGCGCCAGTCGCACCAGCGCGGGCTGACCGGCGACCACCAACCGTGGGGTCACCGTGCGAACCAGCGCGAGTCGATATCGGCTGCGGCCGATGAAGAGAGCAGCCAGCAGCGGGAGTGCCGCGACCAGCACGCCGACTCTGGCCAGCGACTGCTCGCCGAGTGCCACCGCACACAGCACGGCGGTCAGACCGGCCGCCAGGAACGCCCGACCTCGCAGCGTCAGGCCGGCCAGCGCTTCGCGCATGTCAGCCCCGGGAGCCGTCGGGCACGGGCACGCCGTTGACGATGGCGGCAAGGATCTTGGTAGTGGTGCGCCCGCTCATCGCCGCCTCGACGCTGGGTAGCAGTCGGTGGGCGAGGACCGGGCCGGTCAGGACGTGCAGATCGTCGGGCAGCACGAAGTCGCGGTGCGCCATCGCTGCCCGAGCCTTGGCGGCGCGCACCAGGTGCAGGGTTGCCCGCGGCGAGGCGCCCAGCGTCAGCTCACTGGAGCGTCGCGTGGCGCCGGTGATCGCCACGGCGTACCTCTGGACCTCGGTGGACACGAAAACCCGGTTGACGATGTCGCTGAGCTTGCGGATCTCGGCCGCATCGGTGACCGGCTCGAGGTCGTCGAGAGGGTTGTGTCCGGTGTGACTGTCGAGCATCGCGATCTCGGCCGCCTCGACCGGATAGCCCACCGACACCCGGGCCATGAAACGGTCCCGTTGGGCCTCGGGCAGCGCGTAGGTGCCCTCCATCTCGATCGGGTTCTGAGTGGCGATCACCATGAACGGGGACTCCAGCACGTAGGTCGTGCCATCGACGGTGACCTGGCGCTCCTCCATGCACTCCAAGAGCGCGGACTGGGTCTTGGGGGAGGCGCGGTTGATCTCGTCGCCGACCACGATGTTGGCGAAGATGCCGCCGGGGCGGAACTCGAACTCGCGGGTGTCCTGGTTGAAGATCGAGACCCCGGTGACGTCGGACGGCAGCAGATCCGGGGTGAACTGGATGCGGCGGACCGTGGAGTCGATGCTGCGGGCCAGCGCCTTGCTGAGCATCGTCTTGCCGACCCCCGGCACGTCCTCGATCAGCAGGTGTCCACCCGCCAGCAACGCCATCACCGCGGTGGAGACCACCTCGGGCTTGCCCTCGATGACCCGCTCGATGTTGGACCGGACTCGCCGGGTCACCTGCGCCAAGGTCTCCAGATCTGCGCTGGGTGCTTGTGACGGGCTGGTCGCGTGGCGGCCCATCGCGCTGCTTTGGGTCATCGGCTGCGTCACCCCTGGTCCTTCCTGATATCGCCCTGGCTCTTCGGGCACGCGCAAGCGTGCGCGACCTCGTCGGCCGCACCCCACGGTAGGCCGTGCCGGCAACTTACCGGGTCGTCGGCAGTCGAGCTCGCTCGAAGCGGGTGGTGGAAAGCGCCTGGATGTGGTTGACGGTGGGGCAAAGTGGGTTAGAGTGGTGGAAAGTGGAGGAAGCACCGGGGGAATGGAGGTTCGGCGGTGTTCGTCGGCACCTATACCCCCAAGCTCGATGACAAGGGCCGCGTCACACTCCCTGCCAAGTTCCGGGACCAGTTGGAGGAGGGGCTGATGGTCACTCGCGGCCAGGAGCGCTGCCTGACGGTCTATTCGCTCGACCAGTTCGCGACGCTGACAACTCGGTTGCGAGAGGCGTCGCTGACCAACAAGGCCACCCGGAGCTACGTCCGGATGCTCGCCTCGGGTGCCTTCGACCAGGTGCCTGACAAGCAGGGTCGGGTCACGTTGGCCCCCCTGCTGCGCGAGTACGCCTCGATCGACCGCGACGTCGTAGTGATCGGCGCCCTGGACCGCATCGAGATCTGGGATCCGCAGGCCTGGGCGACGTACGCCGCCTCGGAGGAGCAGGAGTTCGCCGATCTCAGCGAAGAAGTCTTCCCCGGCGTCTGACAGCCCCCACAGCACCACAGCACCACAACTCCACAACGACATCGCCGGGCCAGGTCTCGCGCCCGCTCTTTCGACCAACGGCACTGCTGGGGCCACTTCCCCGGTTCCAGCCGGCCACCCGTTAGGGGTCACGGGAGCGAGCAGCACTTCTTGGGCACTTCCCCGGTTCCAGAAGGCACTCGACTCCCGAGGGGAGCGGGCAGGGACCTGACCCGGCGATGTCTGCAACACCCCGGCACCACCCGGCACCACCACCGAAATCAGGGTCGAGACCATGAACAGCACACCGGCGGCGTCGACCGCCCCCGGCCTGTCCGGGGGTGAGCAGACCCCCCGGGTCCGGCGGGTGCGGCACCAGGCTCGCGAGTCGGCCGCGGTGATGGCCTTCTCTGCGGCGTGCTCGTGCGTGCTCGCACTGGTGGCTCTGCTGCTGATGAGCCTGGGACGATGACGCCGCCGATGTCGGATCCCACTGGTGGCCAGACTTCTCGTCCCGTTGAGCCGCAGGCCCACGTGCCGGTTCTGCTGGACCGGGTCGTCGCCTTGTTGGCGCCGGCGCTGGATCGCCCCGACGCGCTCATGGTGGACGCCACCCTCGGCCTCGGCGGGCACACCGCTGCGGTGCTGGAGCGCTGGTCGGGGTTGCGGGTGATCGGCATCGATCGGGACACCCAGGCTCTAGCCGCCGCCGGCGAGCGTCTGAACGGGTTCGGTGATCGCTTCACCGGCGTGCACGCGGTCTACGACCAGATCTGCGAAGTCCTCGACGACCTCGGCATCTCCGCGGTCGACGCGGTGCTGTTCGACCTCGGTGTCTCCTCGCTCCAGCTCGACCGTCCCGAACGCGGGTTCGCCTACCGGGTGGACGCGCCGTTGGACATGCGGATGGACGGCACCACCGGCCCTACCGCTGCCGACGTGCTGAACACCTACTCGGCGCCGGAGCTGGTGCGGGTGCTGCGCGAGTACGGCGAGGAGCGCTTCGCCAAGCAGATCGTCCGGGCGATCGTGCGCACCAGGGAGACCGAGCCCTTCACCGACTCCGCGCGACTGGTCGAGTTGTTGTACGACGTGATCCCGGCGCCGGCGCGAAGGACCGGGGGACACCCGGCCAAACGGACCTTCCAGGCCCTGCGGATGGAGGTCAACGACGAGCTGGCAGCACTCCGCACGGCGGTCCCCGCCGCCATCGAAGCGATCAAGGTCGGCGGCCGGGTCGTGGTCGAGGCCTACCACTCGCTCGAGGACCGACTGGTCAAGGCTGCCTTCACCGCCGCCACCAGGAGCGACGTACCCGTCGACATGCCGTTCCTGCCGGAGGGCCACGAACCGGCTCTGCGCCTGGTCACCCGGGGTGCCGAGCAGGCCGACAGCGA
>JBBPYJ010000043.1:0-25230 GCA_038200025.1 Propionibacteriales bacterium
CTGTGCAAGAGGTACGGCGAGACCGTCGCCCTGCAGGACATGAGCTTCGCCGTCGAGCCCGGCGAGCTGTTCGGCTTCGTGGGCAGCAACGGCGCGGGGAAGACCACCACGATGCGCATCATCCTCGGTGTGCTCTCCGCGGACGCCGGACGGGTGCGACTCGGTGGTGGCCAGATCACGCTGGAGGTACGCCGTCGGATCGGGTACATGCCCGAGGAGCGCGGCCTCTACCCGAAGATGAAGGTCGGCGCGCAACTCTCCTACCTTGCTCAGCTGCACGGGCTCTCTTCCGCCGATGCCGCTGAGTCGGTGATCCGCTGGACCACCAGGCTCGGGATCGGCGAACGCGTCGACGACACCGTCGGTGCGCTGAGCCTGGGCAACCAACAACGGGTCCAGCTGGCGGCGGCCCTGGTGCACGACCCCGACGTACTGGTGCTCGACGAGCCGTTCTCCGGCCTCGACCCGGTGGCCGTGGACGTGATGTCGCAGGTGCTGAGGGACAAGGCGGACGACGGCGTCCCGGTGATCTTCTCCAGCCATCAGCTCGAGCTGGTCGAGCGGTTGTGCCACCGGGTCGGGATCGTCGCCGAAGGCAGGTTGCGCGCTTCGGGCACCGTCGAGGAGCTGCGGGCGGGCGGCCCGAACCAGTTGCTGGTGCACGCGCCGCAGGCGCCTACGGGTTGGACCACCGGCCTCGCCGGCGTCCGGGTGCGCACTCACGAGCACGGACGCACCGTCCTCGACGTAGCTCTGGAGGCCGACGACCAAGCCATCCTCGCCGCGGCGCTGGCGACCGGCCCGGTCCATGAGTTCGCCCGACAGCAAACTCCGCTCAGCGAGCTCTACCGCGAGGTCGTTGCGTCATGATGTCCCCAACCCAGACCATCATCTTGGTGGCCAAACGCGAGTTCCGGGCTCGGGTCGCCAGCAAGGCCTTCCTGATCGGCAATGTCGTGGTTCTGGTGTTGATCCTCGCGGGCATCGTGGGGGCCGCCGTCGTGGAGAGCCGATCCGACGACCGGACCAAGATCGGACTCGTCGGTCAGGCCCAGTCGCTCTCAGCGCCGCTCGCGGTCGCCTCCGAGCAACTCGACGAGAAGGTCGCCATCGAGAGTCTCGACGAGAAGGAGGCCCGCGCGCGGGTGGCGGAAGGAGACCTGGACGTCGCTGTCCTGGCCACCTCCGAGGGGAACTATCGCGCCATTGTGGACGAGCGCCTGTCGGACAACACGCGCACCCTGCTGGAGTCGACCGCCCAGCAGCAGGCCGTCAACGCCGCGCTGGATGAGCAGGGAGTCGACCCGGCCTCGCTGGCGGTCGCCGCCGGGCGCGCCACCCTGAGCGTCGATGCCGCCGACCCGCCGGACCCCGACGCCGGCGAACGCACCGGGTTGGCCTACATCGCGCTGCTGCTGATGTTCTTCCAGATCTTCCTGTTCGGCCTCTACGTCGCGATGGGCGTCGTCGAGGAGAAGTCGAGCCGGGTGGTCGAGGTGCTCCTCGCGACGATCGAGCCGCTGCACCTGCTGTGGGGCAAGGTGATCGGGATCGGAACCGTCGGTCTCGTCCAGCTGCTCGCCTTCGGTGTGGTCGGCCTCGGCGCCGGCATCGCCACCGGTCTCGTGACGCTCCCTGTTACGGCGGTGGCCGTGTTCGTTTCCGTGCTCGGATGGTTCGTCCTGGGGTACACCTTCTTCGCGGTCCTGTACGCCGCGGCCGGCTCCCTCGTCTCGCGCCAGGAGGACGTCAACAGCGTCACCATGCCGATCACCGCGTTGATCATGGTGATGTACGTGTTGGCCCAGGTGACGGTGCAGGACCCGGGAGGCACGCTGTCCTCGGTGGTGTCGTGGATCCCGCCCTTCTCGGCGATGTTGATGCCGCTACGGATCGCGGCTGGCGAGGCCGGCGCGCTCCAGATCTTCGGCACCGTGGTCCTGATGGGTCTCTCGACGATCGCACTGGCCCTGGTGGCCGCCAGGACCTACGAGCGTTCGGTCCTGCGCTCGGGCCAGCGCTCGAGCTGGCGCGAGGCGCTGGGTCGCGGCGACTGAGCAGTACCCAATCACCCGTGCGGGTGGGGCGAATTTGGGCTAGGTTCGAGAGGTAAGTCGCCAACCGACCGCCGACGAACGGGACCACGTGAACGCCAAGAAGCAGAAGCGCAACGCCGACAAAGCCAAGGCCAAGCAGCAGGAGCTGAAGAAGAATCTCACCTCGACGCGCAGTCAACTGACGCGTACGGAGAAGAAGCTGGAGAAGGCCACCGAGCGGGCGGACCGCTGGAAGAAGAAGGCCAAGGACCAGGGGCGCACGGCCGAGAAGGCGAAGTCCCGGGTGAAGAAGCTGCAACGCACGCTCGACCGGGCCTCCACCGTCTCGGAGCCGGCGACCCAGACTGCTCCCGACGAAGACACCGGCGACGCTGGTGATGCTGGCACCGTCGAGGACACCGACACCGGCACCGACACCGGGGAGACCGGCGCTGCAACGGCGGCCGCTGCCGATTCCACCGGGCCATCCGCGTCCGAATCCTCCGCCTCCGACTCCGACAAGAACAAGAAGCCGGACGAGACCTGGACGGTCGTCGAGCTCCGCGCCGAGGCGACGGCCCGGGGACTGACTGGAGTGTCGAACAAGCCGAAGGCCCAGCTGCTCGCCGCCCTGTCCTGATCAATCGACCTTGATTCCACTTGGACCCGCCGTGGGCTCGTGGTTGTCTCCGGTCAGGCTTGCTCGCGCAGGTAGCGCCCGAAGTGCGGGACGGTGAAGGCGATCCGGCCGCGCTCGGTGGAGTAGATCAGCCCCTTCTTCAGCAGCGAGTCGCGCGCGGGTGAGAGCGCCTGCGGCTTCTTCTCCAGGTACGTCGCGACGTCGCCGGTCAGCACTGCCTCGTCGGGCGTGTCCTGGCGTACGGCGACGTCGGCCATCGCCCGCAGATAGTCCCGCTCCGCCGGCGTCGCGCGCTCGTAGCGGCTGCCGAAGAACCCGACGGCCAGCTCCGCATCGGCCTCGGGGGTCGCCACGACGACGTCGTGCTCGGTGATCGGGGAGCCGGTCGCCCGGTCCCAGACCGCCTTGCCGTAGGCCTGGATGAAGTAGGGGTAGCCGCCAGTCGCGGCGTACATCGTGGTCAGTGCCTCCGGCAGCCACGCGGCGTCCTCCTCCAGCGCGGGTGCCGACAGCGCGAGGTCGGCCGCCTCCCGAGGGAGCCGGTCGATGCGCTGGTAGGCGAAAAGCCGCTCGGAGTAGGACTTGCTGGCCGAGAGTACGGCGGGCAGGTGCGGGAGGCCGGCGCCGACCACGATCAACGGCAACCCCGATTGACTGATCTCGTGGCAGGCCGCGCAGAGCGCCGAGACGTCGTCGGGACCGAGGTCCTGCATCTCGTCGATGAAGATCGCCACCCCTGTGCCGAGGTCAGCGGCCAGCCCGCCGACGTCGGTGAGCAACTCGACGAGATCGATCTCGATGTCCCCGGAGTCGGCCCGGCCGCGCACGACGGGGGCCTCGATGCCCGGGTTCCACTGGTCCCGCAGCTTGGCCGGCGTCCCCGATCCAGCGCCGCCCTCTCCCCGACCGCCGATCTGCGCGAAGCCCCGGATCACCCCCAACACGTGATCGGTCTGCTCGGCGTGCGGATGACCGAGCTCGCGGACCGCCTGGTGCAGCGCCGACGACAACGGTCGACGCAGTCGTTGTTCGGGGCGAGCCTCGAGCTTGCCGGTGCCCCAATTGCGGCGTACGGCGGCCGAGCGCAACGCGTTGAGCAGCACCGTCTTGCCGACCCCGCGCAACCCGGTCAGCACCAACGATCGCTCCGGACGGCTCCGGACGACCCGCTGGAGCACCACGTCGAAGGCGGCCAACTGTTCGTCGCGGCCGGCCAACTCGGGCGGACGCTGGCCGGCGCCGGGGGCGTAGGGGTTTCGGATCGGATCCACGCTAGGACCGTATCGCGTCGTCTAACCCGATTCTTAGACCTCCTTAGCGATCGGTATGTCGTCAAGCCCGCCGGACCTTGGTCGAGGGGCTGGACAGGCGTTTTACACTGGCCGCGTGCCCGAGTTGCCCGAGGTGGAGGCCCTGGCCCTGGATCTGAAGGGTCGGCTCACCGACCGTGCCATCGTCCGCGTCGACCTGGCCGCCTTCAACGCGCTGAAGACCTTCGACCCGCCGGTGACCGCGCTGCACGGCACCTTGGTCGAGGACGTGACCCGGCACGGCAAGTTCCTCGACATCTCGACCTCCGGTCTGCACCTGATCGTGCACCTGGCGCGGGCCGGCTGGGTGCGTTGGCGCGACGAGGTGCCGGCCCTCCCGGCGCGCCCCCGCGGCAAGTCCCCGTTGGCGGTTCGCGTGGTTCTCGACGAGGAGGATTCGGGTCGCAGCCCCGGGCTCGACATCACCGAGGCGGGCACCAAGAAGTCCCTGGCGATGTACGTCGTTCGCGACCCGCAGGAGGTCCCCGGCATCGCTCGGCTCGGTCCCGATCCACTGGACGACGCCTTCACCATCGAGATCCTGTCGCAGATCCTCAACGACGCCGGGCGGTCCCAGATCAAGGGTGTGCTGCGGCACCAGGGCACGATCGCCGGCATCGGCAACGCCTACTCCGACGAACTCCTGCATGCCGCGCGGATGTCGCCGTTCAAGCCGGCCAACTCGCTGACCGATGAGGACCTGCAGACGTTGTACGACGCTATCCGCAACGTCCTCGGCGACGCCGTCGACCGCTCCCGCGGACTGGCCGCCAGCGAGCTCAAGGGCGAGAAGAAATCTCACCTGGCCGTTCACGCGCAGACCGGCAAACCCTGCCCGGTGTGCGGTGACACCGTGCGTGCGGTGAGCTTCGCCGACTCCAGCCTGCAGTACTGCGCGACCTGTCAGACGAACGGCAAGCCGCTGGCCGACCGCCGGATGTCGCGTCTGCTCAAGTGATCTCCCACGAGGTGGGCGGCAGCTCGCGTGCCGTCGCCAGCCGGATCAGATACTGCGCGCGAGTGATCTCCACGACCCCCAGGCTGGCCAGGTGCGGGGTGGACCATTGGACGTCCAGGAGCCGACCCGCTGCGGCGCCGTCGGCACCGCCGAGCAGCCGCACCAGCTCCACCAGGGCCACCTTCGAGGCGTCCCGCGCGGTGTGGAACATCGACTCGCCGGCGAAGAGGCCGCCGATTGCGACGCCGTACAGGCCCCCGACCAGCCGGCCGTCCAGCCAGGTCTCCACCGAGTGCGCCCAGCCCAGCTCGTGCAGTCGGATGTAGGCCCGCTCGACGTCGCCGGAGATCCAGCCGCCGACCCGACCCCGATCACCGCAGGCCGCGATCACCTCGGCGAAGGCGGTGTCCACGCGCACGTCGTACGCCGCCACCGACCGCCGCAGCGAACGCGAGACCTTGAGCCCGTCGAGGGGCAGGACTCCCCGGGTGAGCGGGCTGTACCAGCCGATCGGGTCTTGACGCAGCGAGTCCTGACCACCCGACGGCATCGGGAACAACCCCTGTCGGTAGGCGCTGAGCACGCAGCCGGGCTCGAGGTCCGCGCCCATCGCGACCAGGTCATCATCGATCGGCCAGGACGAGGGCGGCGGGAACCGCCACGGAGTCCTGGTGGGCTCGATCGATCCAGGTCGGATCGATCCAGGTCGGGCCATCGGATCTCCCTCCTACCCACGGTTGGGCAGAGCCTAGCCAGCCGGGCGGGAGTCTCGACACACTCGCTGCGCTCGCTGCTCGACCACCAGGCCACACCCCGTCGGGGCGGCCGGTAATATTGAGCCATGGGCATCAAGAACACCATCGGCAAGGCGTTGGCTCCGCGGATCACCGACCTGGCGCCGGGGCTCACCTCCGGCTTCGTCCGTGAGGCGCTGAACCGCGCCATCGTTGGCGTCGGGCCGTTGGCGGGCGCCGCCGAGGGGGCGGAGAAGCAGCTGAAGGAACAACGCGGCGACGTCGAGCGCGCGGTGCACGAAGTCATCGAGTTCCACGTCCGGCTGGCCGGGGCCCAGGGTTTCGCCACGAACATCGGCGGCCTGGTCACCGCGGCCTTCACCGTCCCGGCCAACATCACCGGGCTGGCGCTGATCCAGTGCCGGATGATTGCCGGGATCGCGCACCTGCGCGGCTACGACCTCGAGGACGCCCGGGTCCGCAACGCGATCCTGGTGACCCTGCTCGGCGAGGACGAGGTCCGCGACCTGGTGAAGGCCAAGAAGATCCCGGGCCGACCCCGCGAGCTGGTCGAGGACGCCGACGAGAAGCCGACCCTGGACCCGAGCATCACCTCGCTGGTGGCCAGCGACCTGATCACCAAAGTGGCCGGCAAGCGGATGGCCGTCCTGGTCGGCCGACGGGTCCCGGTGGTCGGCGGCCTCGTCGGTGCCGGCGCCGACGGCTTCTCCACCTGGCGGATCGGCCGCTACGCCGGCGACGAGCTGCGCCCTCGCAAGACCCGGTAACCACGCGTCAGCAGACGACCGGGTGGGCTGGACTCCAACGTCGCGACGACCCGTGCGCGGGCCGCGTGCACCGATCCACGCCGGGCGTGGTCGAGCTCAGCCCGCAATTGCTCGAGCTCGCCGTGCCGCTGGGCTTCCTCACCGCGCATCCGCGCGTTCTCGAGCAGCAGAGCCTTGATCGCGGTCACCCCGGCGGCGGCGACGGCACGCTCGGACGGCGCGTCGGGATCGGCGTACGCCGCCTGCGGGGGCGCGCCGATCAGGTCGTCGAGATCGCCGATCACGTCGTACCCACGCCGCTGGATCTCACCCACCCACGCCTGCTCGAGCTCGCTGACCCAGGCGTACGCCGCGGGCGGCAGCCCAAGGCGCGGCGACTTGGTCCGGCGCGACAGCGTCTGGTGGGCCAGTAGCTCGCGCACCAGCGGTCGGTAGTCGGCGGGCTCCAGTACCTTGGTAGCGCGGCGGTTGATGCGCCTCAGCAGCGCCGTCTCGGGCACCCCCAGTGACGGGTTCGCTCGCCCCGCTGCCGACTCGGCCGGCAGATCCAGCTCCAGCCCGGCCAGCCCGAAAGCCGCGTTGAAGCGCTCCCAGAGCAGCCCAGTGGGTGCGCCGGGCGCCGGCACCGTGACCAGGTGCACCTGCTCAGGGGGCAGGTCGCGACCCCAGCGGTCCAGGATGTCGGGAATCTCCTGGACCCCCCAGAACCAGGTGCCGATCCGGGTGCTCCGCTCGGGATCCTCGATCCGGTCCAGGAATCGGCCGTAGCTCAGCGCGCTGCGGTGCTTGACGTTCTCCTGCCACTCCGCCGGGATCTGGCGAGTCAGGTCGCGCACCGACAAGATCACGTGCACCTCGGTCAGCGAATCGTCGGCGCCCAGCGACTCCAGGGCGCGACCGACTTGGGCGCGCGAGGCGGTGGCCAGGATCTCGTGGCTGATGATCGCCGTATGCGCCGGCGGCAGCTCGAGCGGCTGCCCACCCTCCCGGCTCGCGCGGACCTCTTGGCTCGCACGGACCTCTTGGGCCAGCCGGTCCCAGGCGCCGACCGCCTCGGTCTCGAGACCACCCCAGGGCAGTCGCATCAGGTCCAGGGCCGCCAGGAAGTGTCCGTCGAAACGGTCCGCGGGATAGCTGACACCCTGCCGGGCCAACGCCTCCCGGTTGCAGAAGAGCACGTCCTGCAGGTGCGAGGTGCCGGTCTTGGGCGTCCCGACGTGCAGGAGGATGCGACGCTTGGTCCCAGTGGTCTGCGTCATGATCGACTCCTGCCGGTGCTCTGAGGAGCGCGAGTGCCGTCGAGTAGCAGGTCCATCGCCAGCTTCAGCACCGACGTGTCGTCGACCTCGACCGTGCGAGTGCCATTCGCGGGGGACGGTTTCGTCAACTGGTCGAGGTCGCCGCCGACGACCCGGTAACCCCCGTGGCGCAGTTGACGAATCTGTCGACTTTGCTGCTCGGCCAGCCAGGCCGCGTGCTCGTCGGGCACGGCGTACGTCGCTCCGGGTTGCCCACGCAGCCGGGGCGCCAGCCGGGACTGCAACAGTTCAGTGCGCCGGCCCTGGCCCACCAGCAGACCTAGCACGACGGCGATCCGCCGACTGAGGTCGACGGCCTCGGCCGAGAGCCGCATCGGCGCGGTGAGACGTCGTACGCCGACCAGACCGGGCACCGACGCCGGGTCGAGCACGATCGTGACCTGGTGCGGAGAAGTCCGCCCCGCCCAGGTGCGCGCGATCCCGGCCAGGTCGACCCGGGGCGCCAGGTGATCGCGGGCAGCGAGCCCCCCGATCCAGTCCCCCCACGCAGGTCCGCCGGTGTCCAGAGCCCGGGCCTCGAAGGCATCGGCCAGCATCGTCTCGACGTGGTCGCCCAACACCAGGATCCGGGGCCGCGACCCGCCGGGAGGACGACCCCGCGCGATCAGTTGCGCGCGCAACGGGTCGGCGAGCACCGGATCGCCCACTAACCGGTAGTGGCGCCGCCAGGGTCGGTTGAGAACGAGGGGCCGTTGACCGCCGGCGACGCCCACCTCACCTGCGGCCACCAGGTCATCGGCAAGCACGCTGGTCACCACCCGCACCAGCTCGTCGTCGGGCAGGTCAGCAGGGTCGATCGGCCGGGGCCCGAAGCGCGACGACTCCCGGGTGCCGATGAGCTCGAGGTCCGGGCGGCCGCGCCCGGGAGCGCTAGCTTCGAGGATTCGGGTCGCAAGCGCGCTGGGGACCCCGGCTGCTCCCCCGATCGATAGGGACCCGCGGGTCACTGAGGCACCGAGCGTGCCATTGAGCCGGCGGAGCAGTTCCAGCTGCTGGGCGCCGGGAAGATACCCGCCGGTCCGTTCGGCCCGCTCAGCCCGTTCGATCCACTGATTCCAAGGGGTCACACCCCCAGCCCGCAGGTGGGCAACCCAGGCCCAGGCCCGACCTTCGTCCATAACCGGGGACCCGGTGACCGAGCTCACCGGCCGCGCCACCGCTCGACACTGCTGCGCACGCTGGCCAGCTTCGTGCGTTCAGGATCGTTGCGCCGCGCCGCCTCGGAGGTCATCGCAGCTAGAGCGTCCACCGCGGCGTTGAGTTTCTCCTTGTTGCGAACCTTGCCCGGGTGCAGCGAGAGCTCGTCGGCCGCGGGACGCACCGGACGCAGCTCCTCGACGTCTCCGACCACGTCCACACCGCTGCTTACCAGCGCGTCGATCCAGACCTGCGCCTGCTCCTCGACCCAGTCGAAACGGCGCGGGGGCAATGTCACCGGAGTGCTCGTGCGGTTGACCAGATGCTCCTGTGCAAGTTGTTCGCGGATGAGCTCATCGATGATGGGCTCGCGACGGATGACCGGGTCCATCCGCCGGTTCAGCTGTCGGATCACCTCGGTCTCGGCCGCCCCCAGGGACCTGTTGGAGCGCGGGCTGTCCCGCGGCGCCCAAGCCGGGTCGAGGTCGAACGCCGTGCACATCCGCAACCACATCGTGTCGGGATCGGCACGGATCGCGGCGCGCTGCGGCACGGTGACCACGTGCACCCGGTCGGCAGGCAGGTCCCGGGTCCACTTGGCGAGCACGTTCGGGAGGTCGAATGCCTGGTAGAACCAGGTTCGTCCGCGCTCGACGCGGTTCAAGAACCGCCGGAAGGTGAAGGTGCGGCCCTGCTTGATGCACTCCTGCCAGGCCGCGGGCAGCTGTCGGGCCAGGTCGCGCGCGGAGTAGACCAGGTGCACCTCGGTGTCCGGCAGACCATGCAGTTCGCTCATGATCCGCTCGACCCGCTCGGGCCGGGCCGGGGCGAAGATCTCGTGGGTGACGATCGCCGTGCCGGGGTTGTGGCGCAACCGCTTCACCAGCGTGTCCCAGGCCCCTGCCGCGTGCCCGGGCCGCCCACCCCACTCCTGCTCCAGCACGTCGAGCGCAGCGCGGAAGTGGAACAGCGTCGGCGGCACCAACGGCGACGAGCTCGGCAGTACGACGCCGTGCTTCCTCAGGGAAGCCAGATTGAGGGTCAACCGGTGCTGTAGATAGGTGGTGCCGGTCTTGGGTGCCCCGATGTGCAGGTAGACACGGCGTTGACCCTGGCGACTCACAGGGGTGATTGTGCCGCACCCAGCGCCCGCACCACCGCCGACGGGCTCTCGCGACCCAGGTGGGCGGCCATCCAGACACTGGTCGCGACCAGGGCGTCCAGGTCGACCCCGTGCTCGATCTCGAGACCGGTGAGCATCCAGACCAGATCCTCGGTCGCCAGGTTGCCGGTCGCGCTCTCGGCGTACGGGCAACCGCCCAGTCCGCCGGCGCTGGCGTCGAAGGTGGTGATGCCGGCCTGCAACGCGGCGTACGCGTTGGTCAGCGCCTGGCCGTAGGTGTCGTGGAAGTGCATCGCCAACCGGTCGGCGCCTACCCCGGCCGCCGCGAAGGCTTCGATCAGCTCGCCGACCTTGCCGGGAGTGCCGACGCCGATGGTGTCGCCGATGCTGAGCTGGCTGGCGCCGAGATCGAGCAGCCGCGTGCCGACGCCGACGACCTGCTCGACCGGCACCGAACCCTCCCAAGGGTCGCCGAAGCACATCGAGACATAGGCACGTACGTCGAGTCCCGCGGCCCGCGCCCGGGTCACTGTCGGCTCGAACATCGCGAACTGGCCGTCCAGGCCGCGGTTGAGGTTCTTAGCCGCGAAGGTCTCGGTGGCGCTGCCGAAGATCGCGATGTGTCGGATCCCGAGCTCCAGGGCTCGGTCCAGGCCGTGCTCGTTGGGCACCAGCACCGGGAGGTCCCGGGCCTTCTGGCCCAGCTCGGCGGTCAGTTGGGCCATCAACTCGGCGGCGTCGGCCAACTGGGGCACCCAGCGCGGGTGCACGAAGCTGGTCGCCTCGACGATCGGCAGGCCCGCGGCGAGCAGGCGGCGTACGAACTCGGCCTTGACCTCGACCGGGAGGATCGCGGACTCGTTCTGCAGGCCGTCGCGCGGGCCGACCTCGTAGATCGTCACTTGATCGGGCAGCCCCGGCACTGGCGATGTGGCGTGCCTCATTGCGGGTCCACCACGAAGAGCCGATCACCCAGCGAGACCAAGTCGCCGACGGCGACATCGACCTCGCTGACCATGCCATCGACCGTGGCCTTCAGCGACAACTCCATCTTCATCGCCTCCATGGTGCCGAGCGGATCTCCGACCGCGACCTGCTGGCCGACACTGACCGCGACCTCCAGAACAGTGCCCGGCATCGGCGCCACGATGATGCCCTCGTCGACGCTGCTGGTCTGACCGACCCGGTCCGCAGACCGGCCGAAGACGAAGCGTTGGCCGTGGTGGACAACCTCGGTTCCTGCAGTCGCGCGAAAGACAAAGCCGTGGGACGGATAGAGCCCGACCCGCGCCACCCCGTCCACCTCGCCGGCTGGATCGGGTGAGAGGGCTCCGCGAATGGACAGGTCGCGGCCTTCCTCGACCAGCGGCCCGCGCGGCCCGCTGGAGCGGAAGCCGTCGGGTTGCCACGGCCCTGCGGGACTGCTCTCCAGCTCGGCGAGCAGCATCACCCCGGCCAGCATCCGTGCCGTCTCGTCGTCGGGCTCGGGTAGTTCATTTCGGTCCAGCCAGGCGGTATCGACCCGAGCCTCGGCGAAGGCTTCGCTCGCCGCGAGCTCGCGCAGGAACCCGACGTTGGTGGTCAACCCGAAGATCGCGGTGTCGTCCAGCGCCTCGATCAGCGCCTGGCGCGCCGCCTCGCGGTCGGCCCCGTGCACGACGACCTTGCCGAGCATCGGGTCGAAGGCGGTGCTCACGACCTGGCCACTCTCCAGCGCGTGGTCCACCCGGGCGTTCGTGGGCCAGCGGACCACGGTCGCGGTCCCGGCCTGCGGCAGGAATCCGGCGTACGCGTCCTCGGCGTAGATGCGCGCCTCCATTGCGTGGCCGTTGATCCGCAGGTCATCTTGGGCGAAGGCGAACGGTTCACCCGCCGCGATCCGCAGCTGCTGCTCGACCAGGTCGAACGCGTTGGTGGTCGAGCCTGTGCTGTTCGTGGTCGAGCCTGTCGAGACAATCAACTCCGTGACCGGGTGCTCGACCTGGAGCCGGGTGTTCATCTCCAGGAAGTAGAACGCGTTGGTCGCGGTGTCCAGCAGGAACTCCACGGTGCCGGCATTGACGTACCCGGCCCGGGTCGCCAGCGCGACCGCGGCGGAGGTCAGCTGCTCGCGCAGCGCCTCGTCGATGGTCGGGGCCGGCGCCTCCTCGATCACCTTCTGGTGCCGGCGTTGGCTGGAACAGTCCCGCTCGAAGAGGTGCAGCACGGTGCCGTGGGCGTCGGCGAGGATCTGAACCTCGATGTGGCGACCGTGCTCGACGTACTTCTCGATGAGCATCGCGTCATCGCCGAAAGCCGCCTGCGCCTCGCGCCTCGCGGCAGCCAGTGCGGGCTCGAACTCCTCGGGGGTGCGCACGATCCGCATCCCTTTGCCGCCGCCGCCGGCCGCCGCCTTGACCAGCACCGGGAACTCCGGAGGTTGAGCAGCGAGCGCCGGTTCCTGCGGAGGTTGAGCAGCGAGCGCAGCGAGTGTGTCGAAACCATCGACGGCGAACGACGGCACCACCGGAACCCCCGCAGCGAGCGCAACTTCACGAGCCGCGTCCTTGCGACCCAGCTGCTCCATCACCGCGGCCGACGGACCGACCAGCACCAGCCCGGCCGCCTCGACGGCCGCGGCGAAGGCGGCTCGTTCGGAGAGGAAGCCGTAGCCGGGGTGGATCGCCTCGGCTTTGCTTTCGATCGCGGCCGCGACTACGGCCTCGATGTCGAGGTAGGACGGCACCTCGGCGGTGATGCCCAGGTGGTGGGGCACGAAACGGGTGTGCGGCGCGTCGGCATCAGCAGCGGTGTAGATCATCACCGGCTCGATGCCGAGCCACTCGCAGGTGCGGGCGATCCGCAGCGCGATCTCGCCCCGGTTGGCGATCAGAACGGTGCTAAACACGGGGCGCCGCCCTGCGACGAGGCAAACCCCTCGGGACGTCATCACAACCCGACGTTATTGGTGCTGATAGTGATGACGTCCCGGGAGTCCGAGAGCGGGATGAGTCAGTGCAGCGCATCATGGGGTGCCTCACATCCTGAAGATGCCGTAGGAGGGCTCAGGCGTGGGCACCCGAGCGGCTATCGCCAACCCCATGCCTAGCACCCGGCGGGTGTCGACAGGATCGATGATGCCGTCGTCCCAGAGCCGGGCGGTGGAGTAGTAGGCCGAGCCCTGCTCGGCGTACTGGTCGCGGATGCCGGCCTTGAAGTCCGCCAACGACGCAGTGTCCTCGCGCCCCCGATTGTTCAACACCGAGCCGCGCACCTCGGCCAGCACCGAGGCCGCCTGCTCGCCACCCATCACCGAGATGCGGGCGTTCGGCCACATCCACAGAAACTTTGGGTCGTAGGCGCGTCCACACATGCCGTAGTTGCCGGCTCCGAAGGAGCCGCCGATCACGACGGTGAACTTCGGCACCACGCTGCCGGCGACGGCGGTGACCAGCTTGGCGCCGTCGCGCGCGATCCCGGCGTTCTCGTATTCGCGACCGACCATGAACCCGGAGATGTTCTGGAGGAACACCAGCGGGATCTTGCGCTGGTTGCACAGCTCGATGAAGTGCGCGCCCTTGCGCGCGGACTCGGCGAAGAGGATGCCGTTGTTGGCCACGATCCCCACCTGGTGGCCCCAGATGTGCGCGAAACCGGTCACCAGAGTCTCGGCGTACAGCGCCTTGAACTCGGCGAACCGGCTGCCGTCGGTGATCCGACGGATCACCTCGCGGACGTCGTAGGGAGTCCGCGGATCGACCGGTACGACGTCGTAGAGACCCTCGGGATCTTCTCGCGGTTCCTCCGGCTCCCCGGTGGTCGAGCAGTGAGCGCCAGCGAGCGTGTCGAGACCCGGAAGAGTGCTGACGATGTGCCGCATGATCGCCAGCGCATGCCCGTCGTCGTCGGCCAAGTGGTCGACCACCCCGGAGGTTCGGGCGTGCACGTCGCCCCCGCCGAGCTCCTCGGCCGTGACGACCTCACCGGTCGCGGCCTTCACCAGCGGCGGGCCGCCGAGGAAGATCGTGCCCTGGTCCTTCACGATCACGGTCTCGTCCGACATCGCCGGGACGTAGGCACCACCCGCGGTACAGGACCCCATCACTGAGGCGATCTGGGCGATGCCGCGACTCGACATGTTGGCCTGGTTGAAGAAGATTCGGCCGAAGTGCTCGCGGTCGGGGAAGACATCGTCCTGCATCGGCAGATAGGCGCCCCCGGAGTCGACCAGATAGAGGCAGGGCAACCGGTTCTCGGCCGCGATCGCCTGCGCGCGCAGGTGCTTCTTCACGGTGATCGGGTAGTACGTGCCGCCCTTGACGGTTGCGTCGTTGGCCACGATCACGCACTCGCGACCGCTGACCCGGCCGATCCCGGTGACGATCGAGGCGCTGGGCACCGCGTAGTCGTCACGCTCGCCACCGCCTGGGGTGTCGTACGTCGACGGGGCGCCGTACATCCCGAACGCGGCGAGCGGGCTGAGCTCCAGCAACGGACTGCCGGGGTCGAGCAACCGGTCGATCCGGTCACGGACCAGCAGCTTGCCGCGGTTGCGGTGCTTGTCCCGCGCGCGCTCGGACCCGCCCTGGCGGACGATCGCGAGACGCTCACGCAACTGCTCGACCAGCTCGCGCATGTCCACCTCCAGCCAAAACGTTAATGATCATTAACCTCAGACGCTATCGTGATCCGGTGGGCCGACGCCAGCAGATCCTCGATACCGCCGCGCGGCTCTTCGCCCAGCGCGGCTTCCACGGCGTCAGTGTCGGCGACCTCGGGGCGGCCGTCGGCATCTCCGGGCCCGGGCTCTACAAGCACTTCGCCTCCAAGGAGGCGATCCTGGCCGAGATGCTGGCCCGGATCAGCGAGGAACTCCTCGACGAGGGCCGGCGGCGGGTGGCCGGTGCCGGCGACGACGCGGGGGCTGCGTTGGCTGGGCTGGTGGACTCGCACGTGGACTTCGCGCTGCGGCATCCGGAGTTGATCGTCGTCCAGGACCGTGACTGGTCCTCGCTCCCGGACGCGGCCCGGGCCCGGGTGCGGGCGCTGCAATCGGCGTACGTCGACCTGTGGGCCACTGTGCTGCACCGCGTGCGCGCCGATTCAGCCGGTAATCAGGCCGGTAATCAGGCCGGCGATCAGGCCGGTGGCCAGACTGGTGATCAGCCCGATGATCAAGCCAGGGCGATGGCGCACATCGCCTTCGGACTGATCAACTCCACGCCGCACAGCACGGTGCTCGCGGTCGAACCGATGCGAGAACTGTTGACGACGATGGCCCTGAGCGCACTCAGCGTCGATCCGCAACCTCTCGGCGAGCCCCAACACGCGGACGCGGGCCCTGCTGCGGTGACCCAGCGGCGTACGCTGAGCCGGTGACAGGCCTCGGGGGAGTGCGCGTGACGGGCCTGCGACTCGTCGTGATGCTGCTCGCTGCCGTGGTCGGGCTCGCTGGTGGTGCTGCGACCGCCCTGATGAACCGGACCAGCGACGATCCGGTCACCGTGACCGAGCCCACCGCAGAGGACCCGTTGGGGCTGGGGATGGACATGGTCAATGTCCCCTGTGCCCAGAAAGGCGACAACGCTGTCCGGAGCCTGCTGGTCGTGGGTTGGGGCAACAACGACAGGGACTTGTCGTCCTCGGAGGCCGACTGGGCCGGCGTCGGCGCGCGCTACCTGGAGACGTCACAATCGTGTCCGGCCGCCTGGCCTTTCAAAAGCGCCAAGCGCCCGCAATACGCGGCCTACCTGCCCGACTTCGTCAGCGCCACGACCGCCTGCGAGGCCAAGATGCAGGCCGTCCACAAGGGCGACTTCGTGACACGGATGCTGTCTACCAGTGGTGATGCCGTGCCCTGTGCCTGCGTGATGGACCGGGCTGATCTGCCGCCCATCACCGAGGGCCAGCCGATGACCACCGAGGCGGGGATGTGGACCTCGCACTACCAGCAGATGCTGGCCAAGGCCGGGCTTCTCGACCTGGTCAAGGTCGAGAGCGGCAGCTTCGACAAGCCGACGATCGAGGCGACGTACGTCCTGCAGACCGACAACGCCCTGAACCCGACCGGCATCGTCGACGGCGACACCTGGAGAGAGCTGAGCAACAAGTCCTGCAGCCGCTTCAAGTTCTGACCCTCGGAGCGCTGGATCGGGTGACCAATTCCCCGGCCGACCGGCGAGTCAGATCAGATGATCGATGGGCTGACCCGCAGCCAGCAGGTCTAGGGCTCGCCGAGCGCGGAGCGATGCGTCGAGCGCGATGTCGACGTCACTTGGCCTCGACCCCGCGCCGACTCCGGACGCACTTGCGCCCGAGGCGCCACCGGTGCGCGCGTGCAGACGAGCCAGCAGCTCGTCGCGCGGCAGCCCGCGCAGCCCGAACAGCACCAGCGGGTCCGCGTCCACCAGCCACGCCAGCTGATAGCCGACCGCCAGCCCGTGTCGACACGGATCCAGCCAGGCATCGCAGGTGCAGGCCCAGGCGAAGTCACCGGAGTAGGGCAACAGCTCGACCCCGGCCTCCTCGGCGTGCTCGATCAGCGCCCACGGCAGCTCCCCGGCCAGCAGGTCGGCGACCCGGCCGCTCTCGGCGGCGACCAGCTCGACCAGGGTCGCCAACGACGCCTCGTCGAGCAGCGTGACTCCCCCGGTGACTGCAGGTCGGGCCTCGTCGTCGACCAGGACGCACCCGAATCCACCCCGGTCCACGCTGATCGGTCCCAGTCGTCCGGAGCGGGCCAGGGTGCGGGCAGCGCGCAGGTCTTCATCGGCGTACGCCGCCTCCTCGACGGCGCGCACCCACGCCTTGCCCCACCAGGTCGACGCGCGGGCCGCGCCCCGGCGGGCGGGTTGACGGCGATGGATCGGGCTCATGGCTCCAGCCCTTGGTCCGCAGCGGACCCGTCCTCGGGCTGGTCAGTGTCGTCAGGCTGGGCTCGGTAGTCGATCAGGTCGTGCAGCTCGGTGTCGGTCAGCTCGGTCAACGCGCCCAGACCATCGTCGCGATCATCGCCTGGCCGGCCCAGCACCGCATCCGCCACCCGACGCTTGCGGGTCAGCAGGTCGGCGATCCGCTCCTCGATCGTGCCCCGGGTGATCAGCCGGTGCACTTGGACCGGCCGGGTCTGGCCGATTCGGTAGGCCCGGTCGGTTGCCTGGTCCTCGACCGCAGGGTTCCACCAGCGGTCGAGATGGATCACGTGGTCGGCCCGGGTCAGGTTCAGTCCCGTGCCGCCGGCGCGCAATGACAGCAGGAAAACCGGCACCTCACCGGCCTGGAACGCCGCCACCATCGCTTCGCGCTGGGCGACCGGGGTGCCGCCGTGCAGGAATTGGTGCACTACCCCGGCACGACTCAGATGGGTTTCGAGCAGCCGGGCCATCTCGACGTACTGGGTGAAGATCAGCACCGCGCCCCCCTCTGACAGCACGGTGGCCAGCAGTTCGTCGACGAGCTCGAACTTCGGCGAGCGGCCAGCCAGTCGCGGCGAGGCCTGCTTGAGGAACTGCGCAGGGTGGTTGCAGATCTGTTTCAGCCCGGTCAGCAGCGCCAGCACCAGTCCGCGGCGCGCGTGCTCGTCGAGGCGGGCGATCCGCGCCATCGTCTCGCGCACGAACGACTCGTAGAGGACCACCTGCTCGCGGGTCAGGTCGAGCTCGTGGTCGGTCTCGGTCTTAGGTGGCAGCTCGGGTGCTACCCCCGGATCCGACTTGCGCCGGCGCAACAGGAACGGACTGACCAGCTCGGCGAACTGCCGCGCCTTGGTCGGCACCAGGCCCGATTCGATCGGGCCGGCCCACACCTTGCGGAAGGCCAGCCGGCTGCCGAGCAGCCCGGGGATCGCCCAGTCCAGGATCGCCCACAGCTCGGTGAGCTCGTTCTCGATCGGCGTCCCGGTCAGCGCCACCCGGGCCCGGCTCGGCAGCTTGCGCAGGGCCCGCGCGGTAGCCGACCGGGGGTTCTTGATGTGCTGGGCCTCGTCGGCGACCACCAGGTCCCAGGAGACGTCGACCAGACCGGGTACGCCGAGTACGCCGGGCCCATGGGCGTCGCCGCCGGGCGTCCGCGCCCCGGCCTGCTCACCGGCGCGCTCGTCCTCGGCGGCACTGCGCATCGTGCCGTAGGTGGTCAACACGAAACCGCCGTCCGAGCCAGTGGTTTCCAGGCCGGTCAGATCCCGCCGCGCCCCATGGAAACGGCGGACCGGCACCCCCGGAGCAAACCGTCGGATCTCGCTCTCCCAGGTGCCCAGCAGGGACGCGGGGCAGACCACCAGCGTCGTTCCCCCAGGATTGGTCTGGGCCCGATGCAGGTGCAGGGCGATCAGCGTGACGGTCTTGCCCAGGCCCATGTCATCGGCGAGGCAGGCCCCGAGTCCCAGGTCGGTCAGCTGGACGAGCCAGGTCAGGCCGTGGCGCTGGTAGTCGCGCAAGGTGGGTCGCAGGCCCGCCGGGGTGTCGATCGGAGTGCGGGTAGCCGCAGTCCGCAGTTGGTCGCGGACCCGGAGCAGCGAGGCGCCGACCACCACCTCGTGCTCGTCATCCTCGACCTCCACGGTCCCGGTCAGCGCGGCGGCCACGGCTTGCACCGGCGTGACGGTTCGCACGAGGCGCTTCTTGGCTCGACGGGCCACCGTCGGGTCCACCACTAGCCACTGCCCTCGCAGCCTTAGCAACGGCGAGGTCGCCGCGGCCAGCTGATCCATCTCCGCAGGGGTCAGCGGATCGCCGTGCAGGGCCACCTGCCACTGGAACGAGAAGAGGGAGTCGGTGCCGAGCAGGGGTTGGTCCAGGGGCTCATCGCGCTTCCCCCTACCTCCGCCCCGGTGCTCCAACACCGTGGCCGTGGTCAGATCCCGGCCGGGATGCGCCAGGTGTCGCGGCCACAACACGTCGACCCGACGGGTCCGCAGCACCTGTACGCCGTGATCGAGCAGGCTGACCAGCTCGTCGGTGTCCAGCGTCAGTTGATCGGGGACGGCTAGCTCGAGTAGCCGGTCCAGGACCGGCCAGGCCTGGGCCGCCGTACGCAACGCGATCGTGGCGTGCATCCGGGCCCGGTCCCCGAACCCCTGCGCGGCAGCGTCATCGGCCCACAGGCTGGCAGCCTCGCAGAACCGCAGCGGGTCGAGCTCGTCGTGCACCTGCAGCACCAGCCGCACCGCGCCGGCGACCAGTTCGTCCTCGTCGGCCTCCATCCGCAGGCTGAGGGTCACCAGTTGCGCCTCGTCTCGCGACCCCTCCTCGCCAGTCCCGCGCGCGGAGCCTCGCCGCAACAGTGAGGGAGGTGGCCACGAGGAGGCATCGCGTACGGCACCACTCGAGGGCGGCGCGGAGGGCACCGCGTCGGCCACCGCGTCCAGCGCCCGCTGGACCAGCGCCCGCGAGCCGCCTGGGTGCGACGACTCGTGGAGTCCACAGACCGCGGCTATGCGCTCCTGGTCGCCAGTGTCGAGGCCGCCGATCCGCCAGTACGGTCCAGCGCTGGAAGTCGCCGGCACCAAGCGGCCCGCCGCGACCAGCTCGAGGCCGAGCACCACGGCGGCCGCCAGCTGCGCCGTCCCCGAAGGCAGGTCATCGCGCTGGTGTGCAGCCGCCAGCCGCGCCAGACCAACCCGCCACGCCACCGAGGCCCCGGCAATCTCCAGCACGCTGTCGCGCGGCAGATCTCCCGGCTTGAAGACCACGTCGCCCAGCAGAGCGGTGGGTCCATGACGAGTCACCCGAACGACGTTAGCCAACGCCGCCGACAACCCCGCCTCGTCTGCGACCTACCCGGGCAATTCCCCGCTCAGTCGCGCAGAAGATCGGGTTCAGGACTCCAGGGCGAGGGCGAGCGGGAACACCTGCGAGGCACCGGCCTGGCGAACCGCTGCCACCGCCATCGTCATCGTCCACCCCGTGCCGATCCGATCGTCCACGATCAGCACCGAACCGGACACCTCACCGCGGAAGGCGAACCGCCGCCGGACCGCCGCGACCCGCTGGGCCGAGTTCACCGCCCCGCGGCCGGGCGGAACCTCGGGGTCGACGATCTCGAAGCGGCCGGTGATCGGCACCTGGAGGTAGCGCGAGAGACCCGCGGCGAGGTCGTCGATCAGCCCTCGACGACGGGCCGAGTCAACGACCACGATCGCGTCCACGCTCGGGCGCCAGTCACCCAGCACCTGGACCATCGCCCGGGCCAGGGCCATCGGCACCGGCCCGTCGGGCGTCTCGTCGCGGAAGATTTCTCGCAACTGCTGACCGAAGCCCAGGTCGGTCAACCGTGCGATGGCCCGGCCCTGCTCGGGCGGATCGGCGATCTTCCCCTTCAGCGGGATCCCGATGGTCGGCAGCGCCTGCGGCCACATCTTGCGTGGCTCGATCGCCACCCCGGGGCGCGCCAGCCGGGTCGTCGCCTCGTCGACCGCAGCCGACGACGTGGAGGTGCTCAGCTGGAGCCCCCCACAGTTGTCGCAACGCCCACAGCGCTGGCCTTCGTCAACGCCCGCACCCCCGTCTCCCTGACCGTCGCCGACGCCCGCGTCATCGAGCTGGTGGCGTAGGAACCACATCCGACACGCGTCGGTGCTCAAGTAGTCCAGCATCGCCTCCTGCTCCGCCTTGCGCGCGCGAGCCAGGGCGTCGTACCGCTCGCGGTCGTAGGCCCACTCCGCGCCGGTCGGCTCCCAACCACCCTTGACCCGGCGGACAGCGCCATCGACATCGAGCACCTTCAACATCGTGTCCAGACGGTTGCGGTTGAGCTCGACCCGCACCTCCAACGCCGGGGTGCTGACCGGGCGCCCGGTCTCGGCGTACACCTGCGCCAATGCCTCGAGCGTCTGCCGGACGACGGGTTCCGGCGGGAACGCCAGGCCCGCGAAATAGGCCCAGATGTCCTGGTCCTCGATCGCTGGCAGCAGCACCACGGTCGCTTCATCGATGCCGCGCCCGGCCCGGCCGACCTGTTGGTAGTAGGCGACCGGTGAGGCGGGCGCACCGAGATTGACCACGAAGCCCAAGGTGGCGTCGAAGCCCATGCCGAGTGCCGAGGTCGCCACCAGCGCCTTGACCCGACCGCTCAGGAGGTCATCTTCGAGCGAGAGCCGTTCGGTGGGATCGGTCTGCCCGCTGTACGCCGCCACCCGATGTCCGCGACCGGCCAGGAAGTCAGCGACCTCCTGGGTGGCCGCCACCGTCAAGCAGTAGATGATGCCCGAGCCCGGCTGCTCGTCGAGATGGTCGGCCAACCAGCCCAGTCTCTGCGCGGCCGTCGGCAGCCGGACCACCCCCAACCGCAGCGACTCGCGGTCCAGGCTGCCGCGCAGCACCAGCACGTCATCACCCAACTGGGCGGCCACGTCGTCGGTCACCCGCTCGTTCGCGGTGGCGGTCGTGGCCAGTACCGGGATGCCGGACGGCAGCTCGGCGAGCAGGGTGCGCAACCGCCGGTAGTCGGGGCGGAAGTCGTGCCCCCAGTCGGAGATGCAGTGCGCCTCGTCGACCACCAGCAGCCCCGCGGTCGCGGCCAGCCCGGGCAGCACCTCGTCGCGGAAGCCGGGGTTGTTCAGCCGCTCGGGTGAGACCAGGAGTACGTCGATCTCACCGGCCGCCACCGCGGCGTGCACGTCCTGCCACTGCTCGATGTTGGTGGAGTTGATGGTGACCGCGGTGATCCCGGCCCGCTGGGCGGCAGCGATCTGGTTGCGCATCAGCGCCAGCAACGGGGAGATGATCACGGTCGGACCGCTCCCGAACTCGCGCAACAGTGCCGTGGCCACGAAATAGACCGCCGACTTGCCCCAGCCGGTGCGCTGGACCACCAGCGCCCGACGGCGGGCCGCCACGAGGGCCTCGATCGCGGTCCACTGGTCATCACGCAGCACCGCGTCGTCGCGGCCGACGAGGGCGCGCAGGTGCCGCTCGGCCGCCTGCCGGGTTGATGGCTCAGTTGCCCCTCGCGTCGCTGCTCCCGTCGCTGTCGCTACGTCGGGCTCGTCGCAGGAGCTCACTGAGCCGGGAAGGTTGTCGAGATTGGTCACGGCATCAGGTCTATCAGCGACCGCCGACTCCTTGGATAGTTCAACTTTCTACAACTAGTTCACGATTCAGCGAACTAACTCCCTTCGAGCTGCATCACACTCTCTGTCCACCTGTTCGCAACCGTTTAGAGGAAGCATTCATGCCGACTCGCACCGCCGCCGCCGTTGTGGCCTCGGCTCTCGTGACCGCCCTGCTCAGCACCACCCTCGCGAGCGCGGCGCAGGGAAATTCCCGACGCCTGGACACCTGCTTCGGCAAGGATGCGACCATCGAGATCCTCCCCGGTGCGGCGGTGACGTTTGGCACCGAGGGACCCGATGTCATCCTGGGCGGCGAGCGCGTCGAGGGACTGGGCGGCGACGACTTGATCTGCGACGCCCGCTACGTGGTGGCCGGTCCGGGCAACGATCGGA
This sequence comes from Propionibacteriales bacterium, assembly GCA_038200025.1. Lineage (GTDB taxonomy): Bacteria > Actinomycetota > Actinomycetes > Propionibacteriales > Nocardioidaceae > Nocardioides. The sequence continues at coordinate 22,467 of JBBPYJ010000043.1, forward strand.
TCCGGATGCTCAACGGCGGGACCGCGCGCGGCAACGGTGGACGCGATGAATTCATCTCGGTCACCACCCTGGAAGGCGCCGACGGCCCCACCCTGATCGGCGGCCCCGGCAAAGACGTGTTCTGGGGTGGTCCGGTAGCCGAGACGATCTACGGCGGATCCGGAGCCGACGTCGTCCGCAGCGGCGGCGGCAACGACTTCGTGGACCTGGGATCCGGGGACGACCAGGGGTACGGCGGTCCCGGCTTCGACTGGTTCGACGCCGGCGACGGCGACGACTACGTCGACGGCGGTGACGACTACGACTCCGCCCTCGGCGGCCAGGGCAAGGACCGTTGTTTTGCGGTCGAAGACCGCAGCAGCTGCCGTCGGGGCACGCTGACACCCCGGTCCGACCGATGAGCGCGGTCCTGGCCTCGAGCGAGCCCCGGGCCGACCCGTTCCGGGCTGGTGCGGGCCACCTGGTATGAGCCCTTAGGAGGCGCCGCGTCGAAGGCGGTCGAGGCTGGTTGGACAGTCGTGGTCAAAGAGGTGCTGGCCAAGGGGCGGTTGACCCGCGGCGACCCGCCCGCGGCGGTGAGGGGCCTGGCCCAGAGCGAGGACGCCGCGGCGTACTGGTCGCATCGCGCCTCGTAGCCCTGGACCTGAGTCTCTCTCAGGCGATCAGGCGATCAGCGGCTCACCAGATCCGGACCCGCTCCTGGGGATCAAGCCACAGCCCGTCCCCTTCGGTGGTGTTGAAGGCGGCGTGGAACTCGTCGAGGTTGCGCACGATGTTGGCGCGGAACTCCGGCGGCGAGTGCGGGTCGATGGTCAGGAACTGCTGCTCCTGCTCCTTGCGCCGCTTGGTGCGCCAGCAGTAGCTCCAGTTCATGAAGAGTCGCTGGCTCTCATCCGCCGATGGGGCGCCCTCACGGGCGATGGCGTACGCCGCGTGGCCGATCGTGAGCCCCCCGAGATCGCCGATGTTCTCACCGACCGTCAGGGAGCCGTTGACGTGCTCGCCGGGCAGGTTGCGCGGCTCGAAGGCGTCGTACTGGGCGATCAGGGACTTCGACTTCACCTCGAAGGCGGCCTTGTCATCGCTGGTCCACCAGTCGTTGAGATTGCCGTTGCCGTCGTACTGAGCACCCTGGTCGTCGAAACCATGGCCGATCTCATGACCGATCACCGACCCGATGCCGCCGTAGTTCTCGGCCTCGTCAGCGTCGGGTGAGAAGAACGGCTTCTGCAGGATCCCGGCGGGGAAGCAGATCTCGTTGGTGCCGGGGTTGTAGTAGGCGTTGACGGTCTGCGGCAGCATGAACCACTCGTCGCGGTCGACCGGCGAGCCGATCTTGCCGAGCTGGCGGTCGGTCTCGAAGGCGGCCGACGCCACGGCGTTGCCCATCAGGTCATCGGCCCGCACGGTCAGCCCCGAGTAGTCGCGGAACTCGTCGGGGTAGCCGATCTTGGGCCGGAAGGTGCCCAGCTTCTCGTAGGCCCGCTGCTTGGTCTCTTCGCTCATCCAGTCGAGCGCGGCGATCGAGCGTCGGTAGGCCTCCAGCAGGTTCGCGACCAGGTCGTCCATCAGCGCCTTGGAGCGGGGCGGGAAGTGCCGGGCGACGTACTCCCGGCCGACCGCCTCACCCATCGCCCCCTCGACCAGCGAAACCGCCCGCTTCCACCGGGCCCGCAGCTCGGGGGTGCCGTTCAGAGTACGGCCGTAGAAGTCGAAGTTCGTCTCGACGAACGCGTCAGGCAGGTACGGCGCCGAGGCCCGCAGCACCCGGGTCAAGACCCAGACCCGCCACTGCTCGATCGGTACCTCGGTCAGCACCTTGTCGAGGTGGGCGAAGAAGGACGGCTCCTTGACCACCGTCTCGGCGAACGTCGCCGCCGACGTGCCGAGGTTGGTGGCGTAGGCTCGCCAGTCCCAGCCGGGGCACAGCTCGGTGAGCTCGTCCAACGTGGTCAGGTTGTAGGTCTTCTGGACGTCCCGGGTCTCCGCACGCTCCCAGTGACCTGCGGCCAGCCGGGTGTCGATGTCGAGCACGGTCGCGGCGGCCTCATCGGCATCCCCGTCGAAGTCGGCGAGCCGCAGCAGCGTGGCGAGATAGGCGACGTACTTCTCGCGAATCTCGGCGAACTTGTCCTCGCGGTAGTAGGACTCATCGGGCAGCCCCAGGCCACCCTGGGTCAGGTAGACCAGGTAGCGATCGGAGTCCTTGTTGTCGGTGTCGACGTAAGAACCGAAGAGCCCCGAGCCGCCGATCCGCTCCAACTCGCCGACGAACGCGGCCAGATCGCCGGTGTCGCGTAACGCGGCGGCGGCCTTGACCAGCGGACGGATCGGTGCCAGGCCCAGACGGTTGATCTTGTCGGTGTCGAGGTAGGACGCGTAGAGCGCCGCGATCTTCTGCGGCTCAGACATGGTCGCGGCCGCACCCGAGACGTCTTCGGCGTCCGCCAGCTCCTCGATGATCGCCCGGACCTGGGTTTCGGCCTCGTCGGCCAGCTGCACGAAGGGCCCCCAGCTGGACCGGTCCGAGGGAATCTCCTCGGTGTCCAGCCAGCGGCCGTTGACGTGCCCGAACAGATCGTCCTGGGGGCGGATGTCGGGGTCCATGCCCGCGCGGGCATCATCGAGAATGGTCATCCGGCGACCCTAGCGCCGCCCGCCGACTGACCGCTCGCCCCCACTATCGGGTGTGCTGGTCTTGACCCTTCGTTTCGCGATAGTGCCGGTCCGCCCCCGGTGAGATCTGGATCACGGTCTTGCCCGA
>JBBPYJ010000044.1:0-5442 GCA_038200025.1 Propionibacteriales bacterium
CCCAGCCCGCGGCGGGGCGGACGACCAGCGGGTGACGCGGAACTGGTGTTGCTCATCGGATCGGCGCTCCTCTGGTAACGATCTCCCGGGCCGCCTCCAAGTAGCTCAGGGCGCCGGGGGAGCCGGGGTCATAGGTCATCACGGTCTGGCCGTAGGAGGGAGCCTCGGAGACTCGCACGGAGCGCGGGATGGCAGTTCGCAGCACCTGCGAGCCGAAGTGCTCACGCACCTCGTCCGAGACGCCGGCGGCCAGCCGCGTCCGTCCGTCGAACATGGTGATCAGGATCGTTGACACGACGAGTTGAGGATTCAGGTGTCGGCGAACCATCTCCACGGTCTCCAGCAGTTGTCCCAGACCTTCCAACGCGTAGTACTCCGCCTGGATGGGGATCAGCATCTCTGCCCCTGCCACCAGGGCGTTCACGGTGAGCAGTCCCAGCGATGGGGGACAATCGATCAGCACGTAGTCGTAGCGATCATCGCCGGCCTCTTCGGCCGAACCCACGCGCGGCTCCGCCTTGAGGGCCCGATCCAGACGACCCTCGCGCGATTCCACGCTGACCAACTCGATCTCGGCGCCGGCGAGATCGATAGTGGCGGGCACGACCTGCAGGATAGGCAGGTCGGGTGCGTCGGTGACCACCTCACTGAACGCGGCACCTTCGACGAGGACGTCGTACGTCGAGGGGACCCCCCGTCGGTGCTCGACACGCAGGGCAGTTGATGCGTTGCCTTGCGGATCGAGGTCGATGACGAGCACTTGCTGCCCGAGCTGTGCCAGGGCAGCAGCGACGTTGACGGTTGTCGTGGTTTTGCCGACGCCACCTTTCTGGTTGGCCACCACCATCACCCGAGTGGCGTCGGGCCGGGGCATGGGCGGCCTACTGTTGGTGCGCGCCTGGATGCTGTGCTCGGTCGCCCGGGCCAGGGGAGTGCTGCCATCATCGAAAACTGGCGTGGTGCTAGCCAGGTCGCCCGCGGTGCGCACGGTGAACCCACCGGACACGGGTCTCGATGACGCTGATGTTTCACGTGAAACCACGGGCTACTCGCTTGTCCTCCCACAGCACAAGCTGTGGATAACTGGTGTTGGGTTGTGGATAGTCACGCTCAGCGCCCCACGCGCAACGGTGGATAACTCCTGCACCTGATCACCCGCCAACACGAGAACTTACCCCTGTTCGATCGGCCCGGACCACCCGGATGGCGATTGTCTGTGGAGAGACCAGGTCACCCCCGAGGTGCAGAATCTGCGGCTGGGCGCACCCGGCGGCCGCGAGCGCTTCCGCTGCACCCGCCGCCTCGTCGGCAACTGACGATCCCTTCATCGCCAGCATCGCACCCCCCGGCGCCACCACGGGCATAGACCAAGCAAGGAGCCGCTCCAGTGGGGCCAGTGCGCGAGACGTCACAATGTCGAACCGCCGCTGCCCGTGCAGCGACTCTGCTCGGCCCCGGACCACCTCGACGTTGTTCAGCGCTAGATCCTCGACTACCTCGCAGAGAAAGACTGTGCGGCGAAGCAGCGGCTCCACCAGGGTCAGGTTCAGATCCGGTCGGGCTATTGCCAACACCAGTCCGGGCAGACCCGCTCCGGTCCCCAGGTCGGCGACCGCCACGCCATGCGGGATTGCCTCGGCCAGCACGGCGCAGTTGAGTAGGTGCCGTTCCCACAGGCGTGGCACCTCGCGCGGGCCGATCAACCCACGGACGGTGCCCGCATCGGCTAGCCAGGCGGCGTACCGCTCGGCGAGAGCGATGCGCTCGGACGGAAAAACCCTCCGCGCCGCGGCCGGCACGGAGGGAATTGTTTCACGTGAAACCATCGGATCAGGCCGGAACGATCACCACGTGCCGACGCGGCTCGACGCCCTCGGACTCGGAGACCAACCCAGAGGCGGCGACCGCATCGTGCACCACCTTGCGTTCGAACGAGCTCATCGGCTCCAGCGACACCCGCTCGCCCGCGGCCTTCACCTCGGCGATCCGCTCGGTGGCCAGCACGACCAGCGCCTCGCGACGAGCCGCGCGGTGTCCGGCGATGTCCAACATCAACCGCGAGCGCTCGCCGGTCTCCCGGTAGACGGCCAGCCTGGTGAGTTCTTGCAACGCATCCAGAACTTCACCCTTGGCGCCGACGAGCAGGTCCAGGTCCCCGCCGACGATCGAGACAGCCGCCCGATCGCCCTCGACGTCCATGTCCAGGTCGCCGTCGAGGTCGGCGATGTCGAGCAGCTCCTCGAGATAGTCCGCGGCGATGTCGCCCTCATTCTCCAGGCGCTTCACCCGCGATGACGGGGCGTTCGTCGACTCTTCAGAGGACTCGGATCCGGAGTCGTCTGCCATCTGATCCGCAGGCTCCTCCTCGGTGCTCGCAGATGAGACCCCGGCTTCCTGGTCCCCGGCTTCCTGGTCCCCGACCTCTTGCTCCATGGTCACGTCGGTCGTCTCTTCGCTGGTCGTCTCTTCGCGGGTCGTCTGGTCACTGGCCTGCTCGGTCATCGTTAGTGCTCCTGTGCTGCTCGGGGTGGTCGGGATGCCGGGGTCGGCGATCGGACATTGGTCAGCGAGGGTCGTGGGCCGTGGAGTCCGGGCCGCTGGCTCCGCCGGGGCGTTTCTTCTTACGCTGCGAGCGCGTCTGCTTCTTCGGCTGCTGGCGCGACGGTGGTGGGGCCGGAGCCTCTTCCTCGACCTCGATCACCGTCTCAGTCACCGCACCACCACCACGCCGCGCCGACTTGGCCGCGTCGCGATCCTGCTTGGCCTTGAAGGCCGGCGTGCCCGGGGCCGGGTTGTTGCGGATGACGTAGAACTGCTGCCCCATCGTCCAGACGTTCGACGTGGTCCAGTAGAAGAGCACCCCGATCGGGAAGGCGATCCCGCCGACCGCGAAGACCAGCGGCAACACGTAGAGCAGCAACTTCTGCTGCTGGGCGTAGGGACCGGTCATCGCGTCCGCGGGCATGTTCTTGCTCATCAGCTGGCGCTGGGTCAAGAAGGTCGTCGCCGTCATGGCGATCACCAGCACCGCCGCCAACAGTCGCACGCTCAAGGTGTCGGTCGAGATGAAGGTGTCAGAGATTTTCGCGCCGAGGAAGATCGCGTTGTCGAACTGCGTGTTCAACGTCTCGGTCATGAACCCCTTGGGCTTGTCGGGGTTGCGAGTGGCCTGGTCGATGAGCCGGAAGAGCGACAAGAAGATCGGCATCTGCAACAGGATCGGCAGACACGAGGCGAAGGGGTTGGTCCCAGTCTCCTTGTAGAGCGCCATAGTCTCCGCGGCGAGCTTCTCACGGTCGTGACCGTATTTCTTCTGAAGTGCCTTGACCTTGGGCTGGATCAACTGCATGTTCCGGCTGGACTTGATCTGCTTGACGAATAGCGGGATCAGCAGGATCCGGATGACCAGGGTCAGGCAGATGATCGACAGCACCCAGGCGATACCCGAGGCCGGGCCGAAGACCTCTCCCCACATGTTGTGGAAGCCGATCAGGATGGCCGACACGGCGTAGTACAGCGGCGTGATGATGGCACTGCCGATGCTGGTGAAGAAGTCGATCATCAGGATCCTTGAGTGGAATGGCGGGATGAGACAAGGGATGAGCTGGTGTGCCCCAAAGACCGCGTGGGGACAGGGTCGTAGCCCCCAGCGGACCACGGGTGGCACCGGCTGAGGCGTCGAACCGCCAACCAACTGCCGCGCAGCCCGCCGTGGCACTGCACTGATTCCAGCGCGTAAGCAGAACATGTCGGATAGTAGCGACACACCTGGCCATAAAGCGGACTGATCAGGGTCCGGTAGGCACGCAGGAAGCCGATCAGGAGAAGAGCGAGCGGCGACCTCATCGGCCCCGCGCCTTCTCGAGCGCCCGGTCGAGATCGGTCCCCAGCTCGATGTACGACGACTCGGCTGCGGCGGGGAGGGCTCGAACCACCAGCGTGCAGCCCGGCGCAAGGCCATCAAGCCGGTCGAGTGCCAGGTGGCGTAGGCGCCGCTGGACCCGGTTGCGGGTCACGGCGTTGCCGACACTCTTGCTCACCACGAACCCCACCCGAGGGGCATTGGAAACCTGGACGCCGGGCTTGGCCGGGATCTCTGGCGCCGCCAGGTGAACCACCAAGGCGCGACCACCGGACCGTCGACCGGCTCGAACCGCTCGACGGAAGCCGTCGCTGGTCGTGAGTCGATTGGTTCTCGGCAGCACGCAACCGCCCCGGACGCCGTTGGGCGGCCGGATCAGACTGCCAGGGCTTTACGGCCCTTGCGGCGGCGACCCGACAAGATGGCCCGGCCTGCGCGGGTGCGCATGCGGAGGCGAAACCCGTGCACCTTGTGACGGCGGCGGTTGTTCGGCTGGTACGTGCGCTTGCTCACGAGCTCTTCTCCGTTGCGGTTCAGTGGCCCGATCAACAGGAGAGGGCCGTGGACATGCGGCATCGGTCGACATCGACCGACCTGCTGACGGTACGTGAGTGCCTCAGACAGGGTCAAACCCACGAGCCCGCTCTCCGGCGGGCACCCCCTCGCCCTGTGGACAAAGGTTTGCCCGGCTCCGGATTCTCGCGTTAGGTTCGAACCTACGGGGAGGCGTGCTGCTGGCCTTTCCCAGTGTCGGAGAGGCACCCTGCACAGTCTGTGGACAAACCTGTGGAACACCAGCGACGAGATTGAAGGCAGCCGGCGTGAATGACGTCCCCGAGTCCGCAAACCAGCCCTCATTGGACGACGCCTGGCACCGCATCGTCGGGGAGCTCCAACCCAACCAGCGCGCCTGGCTGACTACCTGTCAGCCCGTCACCGTGCACGACGCGATGGCGATCGTGGCCGTGCCCAACGACTTCACTCGCAACCAGCTCGAAGGCCGGCTGCGGGGCCGGCTGGAGGATTCGCTGAGTGAGACCTTCGGGCGCGAGATGCGCTTGGCCGTCACGGTCAACCCGGCGCTGGACGATCACACCTCCCCCTCCACCCAAACCGACGAGATCGACAACTCGATAAGTTCACAAGACGCTTTGTCGATAAAAGATCGAGGTGCCACGCTCCCGGTGTTCGACCACCCCGCCGGCGGCACCGGGTTGCAGAGCCATCCGGACCCCGGCGGGATCCCCGGTGAGCACGACCGCCCCCGGTCGGCTCTGGAGACCCGGCTCAACCCGAAGTACACCTTCGAGACCTTCGTGATCGGTTCCTCGAACCGGTTCCCGCACGCGGCGGCGGTGGCGGTCTCCGAAGCACCCGGCAAGGCCTACAACCCACTCCTGGTCTACGGCGACTCCGGCCTGGGCAAGACCCACCTGCTGCACGCCATCGGCCACTACGTGCGCAGCCTCTACACCGGCTCCCGGGTTCGCTACGTGTCCAGCGAGGAATTCACCAACGAGTTCATCAACGCGATCCGCGACGACCGACAGGACCGTTTCAAGCGCCGATACCGCGACGTC
>JBBPYJ010000045.1:0-19767 GCA_038200025.1 Propionibacteriales bacterium
CCCGAGGGAGACCAGGGTCGCGAAGACGAAGCTCGACGGTTGGGGCCTCACCAGCACCAGCAACGCAGCGATCAGCGCCAGAGCAGCCTCGATGCGGAAGAGGTTGCCCCCACCGATCCCGTCCGGCGCGGCCAGTTGGTAGTTCCCGGCTAGGTGCAGATGCACGTAGGCGTCGACGGCCAAGCCCGCGACTACGAGGGCCCGGACCACTAGGAGTACCGGGCGGCGCACTCAGCCCACCTCCAGCGTGGCTTCCATGTTCGAGTGGTAGGTGCAGTAGAAGTCGTAGCTGCCGGCTTGGGCGGGCACCGTCAGCATGGCGGTGGAGCCACCGTCGACCTTCACGTCGAAGGCTCCTTCATCGCGGGAGGTGACCGTGTGCGCCACGTCGTCCTCGTTCTTGATCATCACCTCGTCGCCGGGGTTCAGCCCGGAGGGAAGCTCGTAGGTGTAGTCCTTGATCGTGATCACGGCGGCGGCGGCGCTCTTGGTGGCCTCATCGCTCGGGGCGCTGGACGGCGCGCTGGGCGTGGCGCTGGGCGGGGCGCTGGACGACCCGCTTGGCGAGGCGCTGGGCGCAGCGGAGGGTGTCGCGCCGGCATCGGGCGTGGAGGTGTCGTCGGAGCCGCAACCGGCCACCAGCACGGTGAGAGCGAGGGCTGCGGTGACGCCAAGGCTCTGGGTCCTGTTCATGGTGCGACCTTCCTGTCGATGTCCCTGGGCCGTTATCAGACCGATGGTGTCGGACGATGTTCTGGGTGACGGTGAGAGCCGGCTCCCGGCGCTGCCGAGGACAGCACACCGGCGTACGGCACCGGTCCGAGGGAGTCAGGACGCGGTGGAGCGGCCACCCACGTGGGTGAGGTGAGCGAAGACCACCTGGTTGCCTTCGTGGTGCCGGGTAGCCGGGTCGAACTGGCTGCAGGTGATGAGGCGGAGCGCTGGTTTGCTGAGGTCCTTGGCGCCGTAGACCACCTCGGTCGGGAACTCGGACTTGAGGTAGTCGCGCACGGCGTCGACCACGAACGTCAGCCGCTTGCCGTCAGCGCGCGTCACGAGGATCTTCTGGCCGGGCTCGACCTTGCCGAGCTCGAAGAAGACCGACGGACCGGCCTCGGTCTCAACGTGGCCCTCGATGACTGCGGGTCCCGGCTGCCCCGGGGTCGGCGAGTTCTTGAACCAGGCCGCCTGGTCCAGGAGTGGGCCGGGTTGAGGGACGGCGATCGCGCCGTCGTCCGCGAGCCCGATCGCGTTGACCTTCGAAGTGATCCCGATCGCCGGGATCGCGATGGTCTGCGGACGCGAGGCGCCCAGCGGCGCCGGGCCCTGCCGGCGGGTCGGCGACGACCCGCCGGAGGGCTCTGCCGTGGCCGGGCCCGCACGCCCCGAGGCGCTCGGTCCGGGTGGGTCGATTCTGCCCGCGGACTGCGGGGTCGGAGCACTCACCTGCGCGCGAAGCGCGACGGCGAGCAGCACCACCCCGGCCAGCACGGCGCCCAGGACGACCGTCCAGAGGACGCCCTGACGATGGCGAGCGTGTGCGGACATGATTCAACCTCTCCTTGAGGAGTCTCAGATCGAGCAGTCTCAGACCTCGGCGGTCTGGCGACGACGGACGGCGAAGATCGCCACGCCGGCACCCAGGGCCAGGGCCCCGCCACCGACACCGAGCAGGCCGGCGTCCTCGATGCCGCCGGTGCTGCCGCCACCGGTGGCCGCGCCACCCGTGGGCATCGACGACAGGACGCCGCACAGGGCCGGCGAGGTCGCCGCGAGCGGCAGGCTGGGCACCAGGTCGCTCTTGGCGTTCTGGGCCTTCTTGCTCAGGGTGGCCGGGTCGAGACCGTGGACCACCACGACGGCGGTGCCGTTCTGCAGCGAGGACACCGTCTTGGTGTCCAGGGTGATCGAGCGGCTGTAGTCGGTGCTGCCACCGGCCGGGGCGATCTTGATGTCGGTGCCGGCGTTCGGGGAGGTGTCGCCCTTGGTGGACAGCGTGGTGCCGATGCCACCGTAGGCCGGCGCACCCTCGGTCGTGCTGATGACACCGTCGCCGTCCTTGTCCGCCGACGGCGTGGGGCACTGACCCTGGCCGTCGATGTGGATGTGCTGCACGTGCGGGTAGGCGCCGCCGCCGAACTCGGCCGCCAAGCCGCTCCAGCTGACGTTGATCTGGGCCTGGTCACCCGACAGTGAGACGGTGGCCATGCCCGAGGCGTTGGAGCCGTTGAGCGGGTTCAGCGTCGTCTGGTACGACGCGTCGGCGGCGTTGGCCGTGGCCGGCGCGAGGACCAGCCCGAGCGCAGCGGCGGCGAGCGGGACAAGAGTGCGGAGTGCGATGTGCATGGGGATGCCTCTCTGGTGGATGAGCTGACCTCGTCTGTCGGCCGAACCCTGCTCGGCCGCCGCGGACAACTCGCACGGGTGTCGTTCGTCACCACGGATGGCCCGGATTGGTCGTTCGAGCCTTTGCTCGTGAGCAATCCGTCGGGTCGCCCACGACGAACCCCTGGCACCACCACTGACAAGGGAGCCACGGCATGCTCAGGAGTATCAGACGGCTCACCGTCGGGGCTGCGGCCTCGCTGCTTCTCGCGGCGTGTGCGGGTCAGGCCGCGCCGGACACGGCCTCTGACTCGTCCCCCTCGAGTGGTCGACACACGATGGCCGACGGCAGCACCATGTCGGACGCCACGATGCGGGAGATGTCCTCGGATGATGGGGAGTCGGGTGCGTCCGGAGCGGACGAGTCCGCACCGGCTCCGGGTGACGTGACCCACCGGCAGGACGGCCCTAGTAGTGCCGCCGCCATGATCTGCAGCCTGGAGATCGCGAAGGCGGTGCAGAGCGCCTTCGCGTTGCCGAGCGTCCCCTCGGCGACGGATGGCTGGGTGGAGCAGACGTACACGTGCACCTACGAGCTCCCCGACAGCACGGTGCGGCTGTCGGTCAAGGACCTCGACGGTGCGCCGGCGGGCCGCGCCTGGTTCGACGCGCTGGCCGGCCGCCTGGAGCGCGCCCGCCCGGTCACGGGCCTTCCGAATCTCGGTTTCCCGGCCGTGGAGACGCCAGGCTCGGTAGGCAGCGTCGCCTTCCTCAAGGACCACAAGACGTTGTGGGTGGACGCCGGGAACGTGGCCCCCCGGGACCTCCGACCCGGCTTCAGCCGCACGGCGACGGCATACAACGTGGCGGCACACGTCATTGCCTGCTGGATGGAGTGACGCAGGAACAGCCACGTGCCCCGCACGTCGCGGCGTGGACCGGCGTACGGTCGGCGCGAGGAGATCGAGGCCGGCCTCGACCTGGGACCCTGGGAATGGCCCAGCACCACCACCCTGACCAGGGAGTAATCATCGACGGAGAGGACGCACCCGTCCCACCGTGGATCCTCCCCGCCCCTTGCGAGCGCCGGGACCCACGCTCCGGACCTGGATCTGCGCTCCGCAGCACACGCCGAGCACAACGACTACCCCGTCGCTCCCTCAGAACAGTTGACAGCCGTGGAGATCAACTGCGCAGATCCGCCGGGCGCCGCGATGCAGGCGGGTCTTAATGAGCCATCGTCGCAGAGCGCCCGAGCGATGCGGCGCCGACGACGCCGGCGTCGTCGCCCAACGCTGACACGACGAATCGAAGGTCAGGCGACGGCTGGAGCATCCACGCTGAGGCACTGTCGGCAATGCGGTCGGCGAGGTCCTGGCCGAGCTTCTCGGCTAGCCCACCACCGACGACGATCGTGTCGATATCGAGCAGGTTGACGGCCGACCCGACCGCGACGCCGATCATCTCGATCGCCGTGTCGAACAGCGTCGTCGCCAGCGGGTCCTCGTCATCGAGCGCCTCTGCCCATACCTTCGAGGTGAGATTCGACTTGCCCTCCTCGTCGCGAATGTCGAACAGCGAGGTGTGCCACCCGGCATCGACCATCGCCGATGCCACACCGCGCATGGAGCGTCGACCGGCGTAGCCCTCGACACATCCGCGTCGTCCGCAGGTGCACAGCGCACCGCCCGACTGGACCACGACGTGACCGATCTCGCCTGCGGCTCCGCGCGCCCCGAGGTACGGCCGACCGTCCAGGATCAGCGCCCCGCCCACGCCGGTGCCAAGCCAGAGACCCAGAACGTTGCGACAGCCTCGCGCAGCGCCGGCGAGCCACTCGCCGAGCAGGCCGACGTTCGCGTCGTTGCCCAATGCCACCGGGATGCCGAGTTGGTCACCGAGGTCGTTGGCCAGGTCGACCTGCTCGTGCCAGTTCCCCAGGTTGGGGACCGTGAGAACCCGGCCCTCGTTGACCACACCCGGGATCCCGACCCCCGCCGCGATGGGGTCACCGTCGAGGGCCTCGACCAGATCCACGATCGTCGACAGGACAGCTTCTGGACCTTCGGTGGGCGTCGGCGTCTTCTTGCGGGCGTGCACCTTGTGTTGGTCATCGACCAGACCGACCTCGATGTTCGTGCCGCCGACGTCCACACCAGCGACGAGCAAACCCGACTCAGTCAAGGTCTTGGCTTCCTGGCGCACTCGAACTCGGACGCGGCCATGCCGCGCTGCTCAACGAATTGACCACGTCTGCTCCTTGGACCGTAGACGGCTCGGACCCTGCACCCATGCCTCCAACGTAGCGCCTGTGCGTCGGCAGGGAACTCCGATGGAGGTGTCGACGCACAGTGCAGATCACGCGGCGCCACTACGCGCTGGTGGGACGACCCAGGCTCCCCACGAGCTGTGAGGACGTCGCACGGCGCCAACGTATCGCTCCCTAGGGGGGTGGCGACTTTCCCTGAAATACGGTGCCTACTGCACAGACTGCACCAGTACCGAAGGCCAGCAGCAAACCGAAGAACCTTCAGGCTGGATGATGCCGCACCCCAAAACGGCGGGGACCCCCCCACCACCCTGACCGCTTCGTGCACAGTGTTTCCATGACGCTGTACGCCGACCTCCCTGTCCGTCGCGCCTTCCAGATCGCCGGGGACCTGCTGCTCATCGCCTGGATCTGGGGGTGGATCGTGCTTGCTCGAACCGTGCACGCGGCCACCCTGGAACTGCGGGCGCCGGGATACCAGATGGACGCCTCCGCCACCGACTTGGCCGACCGGTTGAGGGACGCCGGTGAGACCGTGGGCGGTATCCCGCTGGTGGGAGATGACGTGCAGGCGCCGTTCGACGGAGCCGGCGGTGCAGCAGAAGGGTTGGCGAGCGCGGGCCGGTCCCAGGTGGCGGCGGTGGAGTCCCTCGCCTTCTGGCTGGCCCTCGCGGTGGCGCTGATCCCGATCCTGCTCGTCCTGATCATCTATCTGCCCGCCCGGATTCGCTTCGCGGTCCGGGCCACCGCCGGACGTCGCTTCCTGGACTCCGGCGCCGACCTGGACCTGTTCGCCCTGCGGGCGTTGGCACGACTGCCCGTACGCACACTGGCCCGGATCGACGAGGACCCCGCCGGCGCCTGGCGCCGCCAGGAGGCGGAGACGGTCAACCGGCTCGCCGAGCTGGAGCTGAGATCCGTCGGACTGCGAGTGCCCCGGCGACTCACCTCCGCCTCGGACTGAGCCGCGAGCTATCCGACGCGCTCAGCGCGACCCAGAGCAGGCCGGCGGAGAGGACCTGTGCCAGCGCGACCAGCACCACGAGAAGGCCGCGGTGGTCGGTGTAGAGGCCACCGGCCAGGGTCCCCCCAGCGAGAGCCGCCACCCCCTGGAACGCCGCGAAGACGCCGTACGCGGTGGCCAGGCGGCGCTGCGGGACCAGGTCGGCCACGAGCGCCTTGACCGTGGAGTCCTGGACGCCGGTCGCAGCACCCCAGACGAGGACCCCGGTCAGGACCAAGGCCCAGGTCTCAGACAGGGCGAGCGCTGGGACGGCGACGATGACGGCTGGCAGGGTGTACAAGATGGTGGCTCCCCAACGGTCGTAGGCGAACCCGGTGACTAGAGCCGTCACCGCCTCGGTCGCCATCGCCGCGGCGTACAGGAGGGGCACGACGGCGGTGGTGACCATTCCAGCGTCGACGAGATGGTAGGAGATCACACCGAACGTCATCAGTCCCAGCGTGCCCAGGGCGCACGAGGCGGCGAAGGCGTAGAAGTGCGCGGGCAGCGCTCCTGGCTCCACGACGTTGCTCACTGGTGCTGTCGTGGGGTCCACTCGTTCGACGGCGGGGGAGACCTGGCTCGCGGGCTGCGTATCGTCGGCGTGGCGTTTGAGGGTGAGCAACAGCAGCATGCACGCCACCCCTGGGATCGCCAGGACAGCGAAGGCGGGCCACTGGGCACCGGTCAGGGCGATGACACCGGCGACCACGAGGGGTCCGGCGAACGCACCAACCTGGTCCAGCGCCTTGTGTACGGCGAATCCGCGGCCACGGCCCACCGAGACCGCGACGCGCGCGAGCAGGGCCGACTTCGACGGACTCCGGATGGCCTTCCCGGCGCGTTCGAGCAGGATGAGCGTAGCGGCCAGGGCGAGGCCGAGACGGCCCACGAACGGTGCAACCGCCAGCAGCGGGACGCAGACGGCAGTCATCGCGTATCCCAAGATCGTCAGCGACCAGTAGCGACCGCTGCGGTCCGCGAGCGGACCGGAGAGCAACCGCAAGACGAGCGCCATCGCTTCGCCGGCGCCGGTGATAAGCCCGACGAGCAGCGCTGTGGCCCCCAGACTCCCCAGGAAAGGCCCCGCGACCGAGCGCATGCCTTCGTAGACCATGTCGCCCGCGAGGCTGACCGCTCCGAACCCGACCACCGTGCGCCAGGGCGACCAAGCAGGCGGTCTACGGGTAGCCACACCGCCAAGTCTAGGCAAGCGGCCCGGACCAAGTCACCCACGCGGGCGGTTGCCCCGGTTCAGGCCAATAGCGGCAACTCGCATACGACGATGGCGCCACGACGCTTCGTGCTTGGGGGAAGTTCTCCTGCGAGTTCAGTCAGGTCAGGAAAGGTCAGGAGAGGAGAACCCATGCCCGCAGAACCTTGTCAGGGCTCAGTCCGGGGGCGAGTCGACGAGCAGTCGTACGTGCGGACTGCCGTGTGGACGGCTCCGGTCGTGACGGCTGTGGCGGCCGCACCGGCCTTCGCCACCTCCAACTGTCCCGAAGAGACCTTCGACTTCACCTCGATCCCGACCAACACCCGAACGTCGCCAACAGTTCGCAGACGATCCGGGTGTTCTTCAACCAGCCGGTGTGCGACGTCAAGATCAACCTGGTCGACATCGACGCCAACACTGGCTCGTTCGATGATCGGGTCATCGTGAACACCTCCGGATCCACCTCTACCCTCGGCCAGCAACGTGACGGGATCGGGGACGAGGTGGAGGGTCGATCACCGGATTCCCACACATCGGTTTTCGTACTCTCACCTTCCGTCGGGCGCCTGCTGACCCACCACCCCTTAATGCTCGGCTGGCGCCGTCAGCGCAATCGCCCGTCACGAAGCGCCGTCGCCAAAGTGGGAGCGAGCGGCAGCCGGGGGATGAGCGTGGCCTGGAAGGCGTGGTAGATGTCCGGCTTCCCAGACCAGGTCACGCTACTTGGCTGGTTGATTGGCGACAGCTCGTGGTGCCAGGAACCGTGGTCGAAGTCGAGGAAGCGGTCGGCGATGTGCTGCCACCAGGTGCGATACCACTCGTCGTACGCCGCCTCGCCGGTCGCGGCGTGCAGAGCGGCAGCGGTGGCGGTGGCCTCTGCTGCCACCCAGTGCATCCGCTCGCGGACCACGGGCGCGCCCGACCAGTCGACGGTGTAGACGAAACCGTCGTTCCCGTCCACGGCCCAGCCTTCACGGAGCGAGGCATCGAAGAGCGATCGGGCGTCGTCCAGCAGCCAGCCGGGAGCGGCGTCGCCCAGTGCGGCGCGCAGGTGCAGGCTCAGCCGCGCCCACTCGAGCCAGTGCCCGATCGTCGCTCCGTAGGGGCGGAAGGGATGCGCGGGCTCCTCGATGTTGTAGTCGGGCAGGGGTGTCCAGGTGTTGTCGAAGTGCTCGGGAATCCGCCACTCGTGGCTGCGCGCCAGGTCGTGCACGACGCGGGTGATGATCCGCTGCGCCTTCTCCCGCAGGGACGCGTCGTCCAGCACATCGGCCGCTGAGAGCAGGGCCTCGACAGTGTGCATGTTGGCATTGACGCCGCGGTAGCCATCGAGAGTCGTGAAGGACTCGTCCCACTGCTCGCGGACCATGCCGTGCTCACCGTCCCAGAATTGCTCGAGCAGGACGCCGAGGGCCTCGTCCAACAGCTCGCGGCCACCGGCTCGGCCGGCCGCCGCCGTGCTCGCTGCCGCGATCACGACGAAGGCGTGCTCGTACGCCGTCTTGTCAGTGCCGATCGGACCTTCCGGCCCCACCTGCGCGTACCAGCCGCCGTGAACGGGGTCGCCGAATTGCTCGCGCAGAGCCGCGATGCCGTGGTCGGCGAACCGACCGCAGTCGGGACGACCCATCAGGTGGCCGAGCGCGTAGACGTGGGTCATCCGGCAGTTGACCCAGAGCTGCAGCGGCCGGTCCGGCTCGGGCAGCCCACTCGCCGACAGCCACGCAAAGCCGCCGTCGGGCAAGGCCGAAGGCCGGCCGAAGGAGAGCAACCGGTCGCCCTCGGCCTCGAGCCACCGGGCGTGGGCGGGGTTGGTGAGCCAGGCGCTCATCGAGCGCCGTCGTAAGTGTCACCGACCCGGTAGGTCGCCACCCCGAGCGTGGAGTCGCTCTGCCCGTAGTAGGCGAACCAGGTGTCCTTGAAGTGCACGAGTCCCTCGACGAAGGTGACGTTGGAGACGAGTCCGTGCTGGTCCTCATACGTCGACGGCTCGAGCCACGGATAGTTCATCTGCGCCATCACCTCGGTCGGCCGCGCCGGGTCGAAGAGCAGCTGACCGCAGGTGTAGCGGACCGTCCCGCCGGCGTTCTTGACCGCGGCGTTGTGCAACAGCAGGATCAGCCCGTTGCTGGTGCGGATCGGCGGTGGTCCGACCTCGACGAGGAAGTCGCCGAAGGTGCCTTCCGGGGTCGGCAGCATGATCGGCTCCTCGTTGCTGCAAGGCGTCCAGTGGATCAGGTCATCGGACCACGCGTAGTAGATCGAACCCTCACCGAAGTACATCAGATAGCGACCGTCGATCGGCGTTGCCAGGATCCCGCCGGCCTTACTCCACGGGGTGGGGATGGCCTCAGCCCGAGGTTCGAAGGTGTTGAAGTCACCAAACATCGGACCGTGCTTGGTCCAGCTGAACAGATCCTTCGACGTCGCCAGACACAGCTGCGCGTGGGTCCGGTCCCAGGCCGAGTAGGTCAGGTAGTAGGTGCCGTCGATCTCGGTCACCCTAGGGTCCTCGCAGCCGAACTTCTCGTAGGGCTCGCTCGGCGACAACACCGGCTCAGGGTGCCGGTTGAAGTGCAGGCCGTCGTCACTGGTCGCCAGGCCGACGTGGCTGACGATGTCCTCGGCGTGCGCCCGGTAGAGCAACACCACCTGGTTGTCCTTCACCACGGCCGCGGGGTTGTAGACGCTGGAGGACTCCCAGGAGTCGCCCTGCGGTCGCAGGATCGGGTTGGCGTCGTACGGCTTGAAGGGACCGAGCGGGAACTCGGCATGGGGACTCATGGTCATGGCTTCACCTTAAGATCGCAGCGGAGTTCATCGCCGGACCAGGACGAAGCCGCCGGGGACGATCCGCACCGGCACGGAGCGACCGTCGCAAACCTTGGCGCTCAGGAGTCGGCCGTAGCCGTCATAACTGCGGACGGTGGCCCGGCCGTACCCAGGCACGTCGACAAGCGTGCGTTCCAGCTTCTTCGAAGCCGACCGCAGCAGCGCGGTGCCGTGGCCGTTGCCGCCGAGCACCAGACTGGTGACCAGCGGCTGCACCATCAGTGCATCGAGCCGGGTCTCGTCGCCGCGGGAGCGCGTCGTGACCGTGCGGGAGCTTGCTTCCAGAGTCTGACGCAGCGTCACCGGCAGCAGCGCACCCGGGCCTGCAGAGTCCCCGGAGGGCCCGATGTCACCGGCCCGAACCTTGCCGATCCACCGCCCATTCGAATTGCGGAAGTGGGTGACGCCGGTGCTTGGGTTCTGCAGGTCGACTACCGGCATCAACAGCGCGTCGCCGTGGCTGCCGAGGTCGTACGTCGCGGTGCTACCAGCACCCAGCGAGGCGTAACCGGTGCCGCTGAAGAGGGACTCTCCGGTCCACAAGGACTCAGGGGTGACGACGCTTGCGTTGCCGGTCAGGATGCCAGCCTCGCCCTCGACGAGGTAGGGCGTCACCTGGTCGGTGATCGTCGCGGACCGTGCGATGCGCAGGACCTCGGGGTTCGCGTCGAGCGCCAGCATCGTGAGCAGTCCATGGATCGTCGACTCCGCGCCGGAGTTGCGGTTGATCGTGCCGTCCGGGGCGACGCCGTCGATGGTGACGCCGGTAGCGGGGTCGTACGTCGGGACACCGGACGCGTTGGCCCCGAAGAACCACGCCGCCACGATCCCGGCGAGGTCGCGGCCGGCGCCGCCGGTGGCGATCAGCGACTGGACCCTGGAGTCCGCGCCGTAGGCGATCTGGGTGGCGTCGGTACGCGTCGGCAACCGGCCGTTGTCGGGTCCGCCGGAGGTCAGCAGCCACGGGTCGAAGGTGAAGGAGTCCAGCGCCGCCGTCCGGGCCAACGATCGGTCCCCGAGCACCCGGGAGGCTTCGGCCAGCGCGGCCGGCATCTGAGACGACCAGGCGTGCCAGTCGCTGCGGGACAGTGCCCACGGCAGCACGCCACCGAACGGCCATGAACGGGCATCGCCGCCGGACAGCTGGGAGATCGCGTCGGCCAGCCGGGCCATCGCGTGTTGCGCCGAGCCATCGGGACCATCCCCGCCGGCACGGACGTAGGCCGCCAATCCGAGCACCGCCTCGGCAGAGGCGTCGGCACCCTGCCCGATCAACCACGCCGGCGTACGACGGCCGTCGACCTGGAGGTACTGGCCGTCCTTGTCGAGGACCTGCCGGTCGATCGCGTCGATCGCGAGGTCCATCCGGTCGGCCAGGAAGGCCGCGAACGCCGGATCGACGTCACGGAAGGCGGCATAGCCCTCGCCCAGTGCCCACACCGTGCGCGCCAGCCAGTAGGACGCGTCGCTGTCGCTGGGGTCGGGCAGCTCCACCGGATCGGCGCTCGGGTTGAGGGTGCCGTCGGGCTGCATCCACAGCACCACGTTGCCGGCGTCCGGGCCGGAGTCGGTCTGCAGGTAGGCCAGACCGCGCAGCATGTCGAACGCCGCCTCACGGCTTTCCGGCGAGCCGGTCTGTTGCCAGTCGCGGACGTAGACCACAGCTGCGCGGGACACGTCGTCGGCGTTGAAGGCGCCTTGGCCCCAGGTGTCGGCCTCGGCGTCGTACTCGCCACCGCCGACGCGTCGGAACGACCCGTCGTCCTGCCGGTCGGCATAGGTCCACAGCGTGCCGAGTTCGGGCCGCTGGTCTATCCGGTACGTCGTGTGCCCGGCCTGGGCGGGTGGGGCCACCACGTCGCTGAGGAAGTCCAGATGGGCCAGGTTGGTCAGCCGTGCCGAGCCCCAGGGATCGGACCCGGTCATCGGCGCGGTCGGCCGCCCTGACGATGGGGCGGCCTGGGTGGTCTGCGCGGTGCCGACGAGCAGGGAGACGGCGGTCGCAGTGGCGACCAGCCCGAGTTGGATGCGTCTCATCAGGGTGCCTTTCGGAGGTTCAATGGAGGGGTGGGGTGCCGTGCGTGGGGAGCTGCTCGAGGAGTTGGGATCAACCCTTGACTCCGCTGCTGATCTCGGAGGACGTGAATTGCTTCTGAAAGACAACGAAAAGCAGAACAGCGGGAGCTGCCAGCACGACCGCCCCGGCCAGGATTGAGCCGAAGGGGTTCGCCGACCGGCCGGCGATGTTGCTGATGTAGTTGGCCAGCGTCACCGCCAGCGGTTGCAGGCTCTGGTCCTTGGTCACCAGGAACGGCCAGAGGAACTCGTTCCACGGGCCGATGAAGGTCAGCAGGACGATGGTCAGCAGCGCGGGCCGGACCAGTGGGAGTGCCACCGACCAGAGAATCCGGAGCTCGCTGGCTCCGTCCAGCGCGGCCGCCGAGAAAAGATCGTCGGGAAGGGCCAGGAAGAACTGCCGGAAGATGAAGACCGCGGTCGAGTTGATCAGGAACGGCACGATCATGCCCATGTAGGAGTCGGCCAGGCCGTAGGTGCGAACGATCATCACGTAGATCGGGATGATCAGGAGCTGGAACGGCACGATCTGCACGAGCAGCATGGCCGCGAACACCGCGCCGCGGCCCCGGAAGTGCAGGCGGGCCAGGGCATAGCCGGCGAGCACCCCGAAGAAGATCGTGCCGAGCAGCACGCCCCCGGTGAAGATGCCGGAGTTGAGCAGCGACCGGACGAGGTCCACGCGACTGTTGATCTCGCCGTAGTTCGCGAACGTCAGCCCGCCAGTCGGGAAGGCGCCCGCGAGCGAGGTGTCCGGCGCCTTCTGCAGCGAGCCGATGACCATGTAGTAGAAGGGGAAGAGGAAGACCAGTGCCCCGAGCAGTAGGGCGATCAGGCTCCAGATACGTTTTCCGCGCATGTCAGTCACGCTCCAAGATCGTGCGGTTGACGAGTGAGATCGCGAGCACGCAGATCACCAGGATCACTCCGATAGCCGAGGCGGTGTCCGGACTGCCCTGCTCGATCCCCTTCTGGTACATCACGAACACCGGCGAGGTGGACGCTCCGTCCGGGCCCCCACCGTTGGTGAGCAGGTAGGGCTCGGTGAAGAGGTTCGCGCCGGTGATCGTGGCCAGGATGACCACGAGCGTGGTCGCCGGGCGAACTCCCGGCACCGTGATGTTCCAGAACGACTTGACCTTGCCGGCGCCGTCCATGGAAGCCGACTCGTAGAGGTCCTTCGAGACGCCCTGGAGTGCAGCGAGGTAGAGCAGGATGAAGAAGCCGAGCTGCTTCCAGGTGACGAACAGGGCGATGATCGGCATCGCCAGGGTGCCGTTGACCAGCCACGACGGTGACGGGGCGAGCGGGCCGAGCACCTGGTTGACCATCCCGTTGCTGCTGAAGAGGAACAGCCACACGCCGACCAGGGCAACGCTCGCGGTCACGTACGGGACGTAGTAGGAGACCCGGAGGAAGGTCTTGAGCCGGGTCACCGTGTTGAGCGCCGCGGCGAGCACCAGGGAGAGCGCGACCGTGAGCGGCACGTTGATCACTAGGAACTCGCCGACGTGGAGGAACGAGCTGCGGACGTCGGGATCCTTCAATACCTCCGCGTAGTTCTCGAAGCCCACGAACGGCCGGTCGACCTGGGCTCCGGGGGCTGCGAAGAAGTAGTCGTGGAAGCTGATCCACACCGCCAGCCCCAGGGGGTAGGCGAAGATGGCGGCCAGGAAGACGACGTACGGGGCGGCAAAGAGGATGCCCAGCGGCTGCTTGCCGAGCACCCTCTGGGTCACCGCGCTCATGACTCGCTGGCCAGCTCGTCGGCCTTGGCCGCCGCCTTCGACAGCGCATCCTCGACCGAGGTCTTGTTGAAGATCACGGCGGAGGAGTAGTTGTCCCGGATCTCCTGCCAGATCTCGACCGAGTTCGGCACGTTGGGAACCCCGACGGTGCGCTCGGCCTGGTCGGCGAACGTGACGTAATCCGGGTGAGAGTCGAAGTAGTCGGCGTACGTCGTGGCCAGGTCGGTACGGATCGGCATCTGGCCGGTCGTCTCGAGCAGCTTGCCGTCCTGCTCCTCACTGGTCGCGAACTGCAACACGTCCCAAGCGGTCTTCTGGTTGTCGCACGCCGAGTAGAGAGCGATGTTCTTGGCGTCGCTGAACGTGTAGGTCTCACTGAGGTCCATGCCGTCCTTGGTCGGCACCGGGGCAACGCCCCACTTGACCTCGTCGCCGTAGACCGCGACGGCCCAGGGGCCGACCACGGCCATCGCGGACTTCTCGTCAGCGAAGGAGTCCCCGTTGTAGGCCTCCTTGGGCGAGTAGCCGTTGGCGTACATCTGGGCCCAGAAGTCCCAGACCTGCTTGCCGGCCTCGTCATCGAACGTGGCCTGGCCGTCCTCGATCGTCTGCTGACCGCTGGACGCGGCGGCGTACAGGGGGTAGAAGTCGAACCACGACTGGAAGAACTCACTCGTCGGTGCGGGAGCGATCGCGTAGTCCGCGGCGCCGCTGTCGACGATCTTCTTGCTGGCCGCGAGGAAGTCGTCGTAGGAGCTGAGCGCGGGATCGTCGGCGTTGAGCCCGGCCTTCTTGAACAGGGCCTTGTTGTAAAACATCATCACCGGGTTCTGCTTCCACGGGATCTGGTAGTACTTCCCGTCCGGTGAGGCGTACTGCGCAGCGGCGTCGCCGGACCGTGCCTCGATGTAGTCGGTGGCGCCGGAGAAGTCGTCGAGTGCGACCAGACCGCCCTGCTTCTGGAACTGCGGCACCGCGGCAGGGCTGGTGTTGAACACCAGGCAGGGGGCGTTGCCCGCGGTGATGGCGGCGCCGATGACCTCCTCGGAGGTCTTGCCGGCCGGGATCTCCTGCGCGGTGACCTTCTGGTCGGGGTTCGCCTTGTTCCACTCGTCGACCATCGCGTTGCCCCAAGCGATCTCCTCGGGGTTGTTGGACAGCCACACTTCGATCGGCCCGGAAGCGGACACGGCGTCGCCCGAGCCCGATCCGCCGCCGCCGCATGCTGCGGTCAGGCCGAGGGCCAGGGTAGTGACGGACACGGCCACGATCTTCGACTTCATCTGTGCTCCTGTTGAGGTTCTGCGTTCCCGGAACTGCGTGGTCAGTGGTCAGTGGGTGGCTGGAGCCGGGCCCGACGAGGCGCGCACGATCAGGCGGGCCGTCGGCAGGTCGATGGCAGGTGGCTGCTGGCCGTGTATCAGGGCGAGCAGCTGAGTGGCGGCGGCGCGACCCCAGGCGACGACGTCGGTGCGAACCGATGTCAGGGCCGGCTGGAGGTGGGCGGAGATCTCGATGTCGTCGAACCCGGTGATCGAGAGCTGCTCGGGCACGGAGATGCCGCGCGCGATGGCCAGCGCCATGCCGGCGGTGGCCATCAGGTCGTTGGCGTAGACGATGGCGGTGGGCCGCTCAGGAAGGTCGAGCATGGTGCCGGTGGCCTCGGCGCCGGAGCGGGCCGAGAAGTCTGCCTCGACGCAGGGTCCTTCGGGTAGGCTCGCAGCGGCCAGGGCCCCGGACCACGCCGCACGCCGCGAACGGCTGTGCACCATCGACTGCGGTCCCGAGACGTGCCCTATGCAGGTGTGGCCCAACTCGACCAGGTGCTCGACCGACGCCCGGATGCCAGGGGTGTCGTCGACGCCCACCGTGGGCACCGCACCGGACCCCAGGGGCGGTCCGACGACGACGCTGTGCAGCCCCAGCTCGTCGAGAAGTGCTGGTCGCGGATCGTCGACCTTCAGGTCGGTCACAAAGACGCCGTCCACCCGGCCCTCGGCCGCCAGGGTGCGGTAGGTCTGCTCGTCGTCGGGCTCGGCCACCATCAACAGCAATGCGTGCCCGTGGACGGACAGCACAGTCTCAACACCGGAGATGAACGTAGGAAAGAAGGCGTCGGCGCGGAAGATGTCCGGCGGCCTGGAGACCACCAGGCCTACTGCGAGCGCCTTGGAAACCGCCAGCGCGCGAGCCCGGGGACTCGGGGTCCAACGGAGCTCCGCGGCGGTCTCGAGGATGCGCTGGCGGGTCTGCGGCCCGACGCCCGGGCGATCGTTCAAGGCAAACGAGACGGCCCCGGTGGACACCCCTGCAGCCCGGGCGACGTCGGAGATGTTGGGGCGGGGCACTTCTTTACTTAAGCGGTTTAGTTGAACTGTGTCAAGGGTCACACTGCTGGGCTCGGCCGCTCCCGACAGTCCGTTGGTGGTGAGCGCGTACGCTTAGGTCGTTTCGTCGCCTTGGGAGGTCGTGGGACGGGTCCGCCGGGAGGATTGCGCGCCGACCGTTCATCAGGCATCCCGCCCAGTTGGTGGTGATCGGATTCGGCGATGCGGTGCTGATCGGGACGCCGCCGCCCTTCACCCGCTCGGGGCCCGGCCACGCGAAGCTGTTGGAGGCCCTGTTCCACCTCGACCAGCGCCGTGTGTGTGACGGCCCGAGCACGACGTGGGGAAACGGGTCGCGCACCTGGTGAACGGTCGGATGTTGGAATGCATCGAGATCGACCCTGGCTTCGCCATCGTCAAGATCCTCGCTCCGCGTCGGCTGCACGACGTACGACTCGGTGACTCGGGAATTCGGTCGAGCCACGGCGTCACCGTCGTCGGCATCAAGCGCGGCAACGAGGCGTTCACCTACGCCACCGCCGAGACGGTGGCCGCTCCCGGCGACATCGTCATCGTCTCTGGCCCGCGCGAGTCGGTCGAGCGGTTCAGCCAGTTGCCTGATCGGAGCCGGGCCCATCGCCCATCCGTAGGGGTGGGGCGTAGAAGCGGGTTGCTTCACATAATGAGCCCATGGACGCCCCGCGTCGGTCGACCGACGTCACCCCGCTCTCGCAGGACGCCGCGGCCAAGCCCGGGCGCTGGATCACGGTCACGGTGGACGGCCGGGAGGTCGACGCCGTCGAGGGCAGGCCGTTGGTCGAGGCCCTGACCGGCGACGGCGGCGCCGAGTTCCCTGCGGTCTGCTACCACCCGGTTCTCGGTCCGCTGGAGTCCTGTGACACCTGCCTGGTCGAGGTCGACGGTCAGGTGGTGCGGGCGTGTGCCACGACCACCTCGGCCGGTCTCCAGGTCGGCACCACCGGCGAGTCGGCTCCGGCGCGTGAGGAGGCGGCCCAGCGGCTGGTCCGCAAGCACGTCCTCTACTGCACGATCTGCGACCACAACGACGGCGACTGCACGCTCAAGCAGGGCGTCGAGGCGTCCGGCCTGACCAAGGAGCGGATCGGCTTCGCGCCCAAGCCCTACGAGGTCGACGACAGCAATCCGTTCTACCGCTACGACCCGGACCAGTGCATCCTGTGCGGCCGCTGCGTGGAGGCCTGCCAGAACGTCCAGGTCACCGAGACGCTCTCTATCGACTGGGACTCCGCGGACCCGAGGGTGCTGTGGGACGGCGGGTCGCTGATCGGGGAGTCCTCCTGCGTGTCGTGCGGGCACTGCGTGTCGGTCTGCCCCTGCAACGCACTGATGGAGAAGTCCATGTTGGGACGGGCGGGGCTGCTCACCGACTGGACGCAGGACACTCGCGAGCGGGCCATCGAGCTGGTCAAGGATGTCGAGCCCACCACGGGCTACGGACCGCTCTACGCCCTCTCGGACGCCGAGGCGCTGGCCCGGCAGGCGGTGACGGGCAAGAACAAGACCGTGTGCACGTTCTGCGGAGTCGGGTGCTCCTTCGACGTCGAGACCCGGGGTCGGGAGATCCTTCGGATCCAGCCACAGCAGGAGGGGCCGGCCAACTCGATCTCGACCTGCGTCAAGGGCAAGTTCGGCTGGGACTTCATCAACGCCGAGGACCGACTGACCCGGCCGTTGATCCGCGACGGCGACCGCTTCCGCGAGGCGTCGTGGGACGAGGCGCTGGACGTCATCGCCACCCGACTGCGCGCGATCATCGCCGAGAGCGGCCCGGATGCCGTAGGGGTGATCGGCTCGTCCAAGGCGACCAACGAGGAGTCTTACCTGACCCAGAAGCTGGCGCGGCAGGTGATCGGCACCCACAACACCGACAACTGCTCGCGCTACTGCCAGGCGCCGGCCACCGAGGGCCTGTGGCGCACGGTGGGGTACGGCGGCGACGCCGGCTCGATCAGCGACATGGAACGCGCCGAGCTGGTGCTGGTGGTCGGCTCCAACACCTCGGCCTCCCACCCCGTGATCGCAGCGCGGCTCCGGCGAGCGCAGAAGCTCGCCGGACACCAGTTGATCGTCGCGGACCTGCGCGAGCACGACCTGGCCGCCCGGGCCGACCTGTTCGTGCGGCCGAAGCCGGGCACCGACCTGGTCTGGCTCAGCGCGGTCACCCGCTACATCATCGAGCAGGGCTGGGCCGACCAGGGGTTCCTGGACGCCAGGGTGAAGGGTCTCGCCGAGTACGTCGAGTCGCTGGAGCCGTTCACCCTGGAGTACGCCGAGCGGCGTACCGGCATCGGCGCCGCCCAGCTCAGAGACCTGGCCGATCGAGTCGCGCACGCGGGGTCGGTGGTGGGCCTGTGGGCGATGGGGGTCACCCAGCACTCGATGGGCTCCGACACCTCCACTGCGATCTCCAACCTGCTGCTGGTCACGGGCAACTACGGCCGCCCGGGCACCGGCGGCTACCCGCTGCGCGGTCACAACAACGTGCAGGGCTGCAGCGACTTCGGCACCATCAATTCCTTCTACCCCGGCTACCAACCGGTCGAGGACGAGGAGATGCAGGCCAAGTTCGCCCGTGCCTGGGGACGCGAGCTCCCTCTCGAACCGGGCCTGGACAACCACGGCATGGTCGACGCCGCCCACGACGGATCCCTGCGAGCCCTGGTGATCATCGGCGAGGAGCTGTCCCTGGTCGACGCCAACGTCCACTACGTGCAGGAGGCGATGGTCAATCTCGACCTGGTGATCGTCTCGGAGCTGTTCTTCTCCCGCACCTGCGAGTTCGCCGACATCGTGCTGCCCGCCGCCGCCTCCTTGGAGAAGGACGGCACCTTCACAAACACCGAGCGACGCATCCAGCGGCTGTACGCCGCGATGCCGCCCACCGGTGAGGCCCGGCCCGACTGGGCGATCCTCCAGGACATCGCCGATCACCTGGGCTACGAATGGGGCTACACCCACCCCAGCCAGATCATGGACGAGATCGCCAGCCTCACGCCGCTGTTCGCCGGCGTCCGCTACGACCGCCTGAAAGGCTACGACTCCCTGCAGTGGCCGGTCGCCGAGGACGGCACGGACACCCCGCTGCTCTACACCGAGCGGTTCCACTTCGACGACGGTCTGGCCCGACTTCATCCAATGAGCTTCCGCGAGCCCAGCGACCAACCGGACCAGGACTACCCGCTGCACGTCAACAACGGGCGGGTCCTCGAGCACTTCCACGAGGGCAACCTCACCCTGCGATCGCGGGGGCTGAGCAGCCTCGTGCCGGACACGTACGTCGAGATGAATCGACGCACCGCGCACGAGCAGGGGGACCTGGCGACCGGTGACTGGGTGCGGTTGGTCTCCCGTCGCGGTGAGATCACCGTGCGGGTGCTGCTGTCCGAAGAGGTCGCCGACAGCGAGCTGTGGGTGCCGATGCAGGGGGCCGAGATCAACCTGTTGACCTCCAACGTGACCGATCCGGACGCCCACACCCCGGCGTACAAGGAGATCGCGGCGAGGCTCGAGCGAGCCGAAGGACCCCAGGAGCTCCGCGGTGGCTCGCGTCGAGGCGCGGACCGGGCCCGCAAGGGTGACCGCGACGGGGCACGGGATCCCGCGGGCCCCCCGCTGCCGCCGCACCACCATCGCTACGGCCATCCGACGCCGCAGGCGGGGATCGAGATAGAGCGCAAGTGGGCCCGCGGCGACTACGTCCCGCCGACGCAGCCAGAGCCGAAGGGAGCCAAACCATGAGGATCCGACAGCGATCGCGACGAGGGGAAGGTTGATGGCCACCTCGCTGGGCTACACCCCCCCCCCCCCCCCCCCCCACCCGGTGGAGCCCCCCGGGGCCCCGCCGTTTGGGGGGCGGCCCCACACCCCCCCGCGGCGCCCCCTGGCCCCCCGGGGGGGCGCCCAACCCCCCCCTCTGGCGACCCCCGTAG
>JBBPYJ010000046.1:0-9956 GCA_038200025.1 Propionibacteriales bacterium
AGCATCACGCAGGTGCTTGGGGAGCACCACCCGGCCCCCGGAATCGATCACGGCTTCCATGGAAAAACGGTACCACTGGAATCCCATCGATCGTGGTGCCGTCGCGCCTCGCCCGTTCGGTCACACGTTGAAGCGGAACTCCACCACGTCACCGTCGCTCATCACGTAGTCCCTGCCCTCGATCCGCACCTTGCCAGCTTCCTTGGCCTTCTGCATCGAGCCCAGCGCGACGAGGTCGTCGAACGAGACGACCTCGGCCTTGATGAAGCCCTTCTGAAAGTCGGTGTGGATGACCCCGGCGGCCTCGGGGGCGGTGGCGCCCTGGCGGATCGTCCAGGCCCGGGTTTCCTTGGGGCCGGCGGTCAGGTAGGTCTGCAGCCCGAGGGTCTCGAACCCGACCCGAGCGAGGACGTCCAGTCCGGGCTCGGTGACGCCCAT
Source organism: Propionibacteriales bacterium (assembly GCA_038200025.1). Taxonomy (GTDB): domain Bacteria; phylum Actinomycetota; class Actinomycetes; order Propionibacteriales; family Nocardioidaceae; genus Nocardioides. The sequence goes on from JBBPYJ010000046.1 coordinate 439, forward strand.
CTCGGCGAGCATCTCGCGGGCCTCGTCCTCGTCACCCAGCTCGACCAGCTCGGCCTCGAACTTTGCGTCCAGGAAGATCGCCTCGGCCGGGGCGACGAGGTCGCGCATCTTCTGCAGCAGCGGCTCGTCGGCCAGCTCGTCGGCATCGCAGTTGAAGACGAAGATGAAGGGTTTGGCCGTGAGCAGGCTCAACTCGCGGACCAGGTCACGGTCGACGTTGGTCGAGCTGATCGGCGTACCGGCTTCGAGATGGCCCTGCGCTTGCTTCGCAGCCTCGAGGTTCGCGGTCCTGGACTTATCGCCGCGCGACTCCTTCTCCAGTCGCGGGATCGCCTTCTCAACGGTCTGCAGGTCGGCCAGGATCAACTCGGTTGAAATCGTGGAGATGTCGGAGGCGGGGTTGACCTCGCCATCCACGTGGGTGACGTCCTCGTCGCGGAAGACCCGGGTCACCTGACAGATCGCGGCGGACTCCCGAATGTGGGACAGGAACTTGTTGCCCAGCCCCTCCCCCTCAGACGCGCCGCGGACGATGCCGGCAATGTCGACGAACTCCACGGTCGCGGGCAGGATCCGCGCCGATCCGAAGATCTCTGCAAGCTTGGGCAGCCTCTCGTCCGGAACCCCGACCACGCCCACGTTGGGCTCGATGGTGGCGAACGGATAGTTCGCCGCCAGTACGTCGTTCTTGGTCAGCGCGTTGAACCGGGTCGACTTGCCCGCATTGGGTAGTCCGACGATGCCGATAGTCAGTGCCACGGGCGGCAACATTACGGGTGGTCGCGTCTAGGCTCCTCATCGTGACGAGCGCCCGCAATGACACCGAAGCCACCGAATCTGCCTTGCGCGAGCCCGCCCACCAGGTCTCCCCGCGTGCGATCGCCTACTGGCAGGTGGGCGCTCTAGTCGGGTTGGTCGTCCTGGTGATCGCCGCGTTGGTGTGCTGGTTCCTCTTCCCGCACCCGTGGTGGGCCTTCGCAATCGCGGCCGTGCTGTTCGGCTGGGTCCTCGTCGACCTGTTGATCGTGCCGAAGCTGCGCTACCGCATCCACCGCTGGGAAGTGACCCCCACCGCCGTCTTCACCCGCTCGGGCTGGTTGATGCGTGAGCAGCGAATCGCGCCGCTCAACCGGGTGCAGACCGTGGACTCCCACCAGGGCCCGCTGATGCGACTGTTCAATCTCAGCTCGATCACCGTCACCACCGCGTCCGCCGCCGGCCCGATCACGATCGACTGCCTGGACCACGAGCTGGCCCAGCGTCTCGTGGCCGAGCTGACCGAGCGCACTGCCGCGGTCGAGGGCGACGCCACATGAGCGACCCCAACGACCCGGACGGTTGGCAGAAGCTCGACAAGAAGATGCTGCTGATCGGTCCGCTCCAGGTCCTGCGAGCGTTCGCAGTCCCGGCCGTGGTGGCCATCCTGGGGCTGGGCAGCACCGGCATCTTCTCGCTGATGTTCCTCCCCCTGTTCATCGTGGTCCCGGTCCTGCTCGGTGCGCTGCCGTGGCTGACCACCAGGTTTCGGATCACCGAGACGAAGTTCGAGCTGCACAAAGGCTTGGTGAGCAAGAAGCAGCTGACCGCGCCGTTGGAGCGGATCCGCAGCGTCGACCTGGAGTCGTCGCTCCTGCATCGGGTGCTTGGGTTGGCCAAGGTCGAGATCGGCACCGGCGTCGACGACACCCGGATCACCCTGGACTCCCTTTCCCAGTCGCAGGCCGCGGCGCTGCGCGGCGTACTCCTGCGGCGACGTGCCGCGAGCGCCGAACCGGTTGACGAAACTGGCGCGCCCATGGAGGTCCCGGGAACTTCTCCCTTGTCGGACGGCATCGACGCCCCAGCGCCCAACGACCCTGCCTGGCTGCCCGCGCCCCCGGAGCAGGTGCTGGCCCGGATAGACTGGTCCTGGGTCCGCTTCGCACCCTTCAGCCTGACGAAGCTGGCCCTGGTGGCCGGCGCGGTCGGGGTGTTCTCACAGTTCATCGACGACTTCGGGATCTTCGACCAAAACACGGTCCGCAACGGCTGGGCGCGGGTCTCCGACGTCGCCCTGCCGTGGATCGTCGTGGTCCTGCTGATCGCGGGGCTGGTTGCATGGTTGTTCATCTCGACCGCGGGGTACGCCGTCCAGTGGTGGAACCTTCTGCTGGTCCGGGAGGCGGGCAACCTCCGGCTCACCGCCGGCCTCTTCACGACTCGGTCGACCACCCTGGAGGAGGCTCGGGTGCGAGGCGTCGCGCTGACCGAGCCATGGCTGTTGCGCAGGGTAGGAGGCGCCGAGCTCGCCACCCTGGCCACCGGGGTGGGGTCCGGCGGTGTCACCAGTATCCTGCCGCCCTGCCCGGTCGCCGTGGCAACCTCCGTCGGGCAGAGCGTGCTGAAGAGTGATCCGCCGTTGCTGGTGCCGCTCCTCGCGCACGGCCAGGCAGCCCGACGCAGGTGCCACCTGCGGATGCAACGAATGGCGCTGGTCGCGATCGCCGCCGCCATCGGTTCGACGATCGGCTTCAACTGGTCCCCGTGGCTGCCGGTCGTGGTCGCCGCGGTGCTGATCGGATTTGCGGTGCTCAGTGCCGAGGCCCAGTACGCCAACCTCGGACACGCTCTGACGCAGAGCCATCTGGTCGCCGGGTCCGGGGTCTGGCAGCGCTGCCGTACGGCGCTGGAGTGCGACGGCGTGATCGGCTGGGTCGTGCACCAGAACTTCTTCCAGCGGCGGGTTGGCCTGGCGACCCTGATCGCAACCACGGCGGCCGGTGCCGAGAAGCTGGAGGTTCGCGACCTGCCGCTGACCCAGGCTGTCGCCCTTGCCGACGCCGCCACCCCAGGGATGCTGACCGAGTTCGCGAGCTCGTCAGCGCCGTAGGGCGCGGCCGGCCTCGCGGCAGCCGCCCTGCCGTCGTGACCGTCGGCACCCTGACCTGACTGCTGGTCTGTCTGGGTAACGCCGAGGTCAGCGGCGGACGAGCCGAGCCACCACCCCGTTCGCGCCCGACGCCCAGCAGCTGCCGTCGATGCACTGGACCGCGTCGAAGCCGTCGTCGTCGAAGCCCTCCCAGGTCTTGCCGGCGTCAGTGGTCACGTCGCTGCCGCTGGGGCCGACCGCGATCGCGGTGCGACCCGAGTCGGCCAGCCAGGCGACTGCGGAGCGGTAGCCACCCAGGTCGCCGTTCTTCTTCCACTTCCAGCCGCCGTTGTTGGAGCGCGCCGACATCTTCTTCCCCTCGTCGGGCACCAAGAAGTCGCCGCCGACCGCCAGACCCTTGCGGTCATCACGGAAATCGATGGAGAACACGCCCCCGGCCTCGCTGGAGGGGATCGTGGTCTTGCGTGCGCGCCAGGTGCGGCCGAAGTTGCCGGAGCGGAAGATCCGGCTGGCGGAGCCGCCGGTCGCGAAGGCCGCGCGCTGCTCGCCGTACGCCGCGACACAGGTGCCGCTGGCAGCGAACCCGAACTCACCAGCCTTGGCCTTCGGCATGCCCTTGCGCTTCGTCTCGCTCCACGAGTCGCCGCCGTCGTGGGTGGTGATGATGCGGAACTTGCCCTTCACCGGGTCGCTCATCGCCAGGCCGTGGATGCCGTCGTCGAACATCGCCATGCAGTCGTAGAACGCGTCCTGCTCGGAGTTGACGAAGGTCTTGGTCCAGGTCGCGCCGCCGTCGGAGGTGCGCAGGATGCGCGACTTGCGACCGGCGCCGATAGCGAGCACCTGGGCGTTGGTGGCGTCGATCGCCTCGACGTCGCGGAACTCCAGCGGCTTCTTCTTGTTCGACGCCGGGGTGACGTTGCGCCAGGTCCTCCCGGCATCGGTGGTCCGCCACACGCCCCCGGCGCTGCCGCTGACCCAGGCGATCCCGGCGCTCACCGCGTCCAGTCCGCGGAAGTTCTGACTGGTGTTGACATTCACCCGCTTCCAGGCCAACTCGTCGGCTTCTCCTCGCTGCACGGCGACGGTGTCGGCGGCGACACCAGTGGACGAGGAGGTGCCGGCGAAGGAGGCGCCGGCCAGCGACGAACTGGCCAGGGCGAGGGAGGTCACGACGATTCCGAGGTGTAGGCGCATGCGGCCACTGTGTCGTGGCACCGGGCCCGATGTCCAACCTCAACGTCGCCGGTCCGCGTCCCAGTCCAGACCATCAACCGGGACGCGGACTCACCACTAGGGTCAGTGCGTGACCACCACCGCGGGCCACCGCTTCGGCCCCCTCGACCCGGTCGGTCCGGTTCTAGGCGTGCTGGCAGCAGGTGTCTTCTGGCTGCACGGATTCGACAACCTGCTGACCCGCGACCTCGGCCTCTACGCCTACGCGGGCCAGCAGGTCGCGGACGGCGTGCCGCCCTACGTCGGGGTGATGAACCGCTCCGGCCCGCTGGCCCACCTGGTGCCCGGCTTCGGCGCCTGGCTGGCCGGTGGGCTCGGCACCGACGACCTGATCACCATGCGGGTGGTGATGCTGGTGCTCACCGCCCTGATCGTGTGGGCGACGTACGCCGTGGCACGCGACGCGCTCGCGTCCCGGCTGACCGGCGCGGTGGCCGCCGCCTTCGTCGCCACCATCCCTGCGGTGATCTTCTACGCCACCACCGGTCCGCGGGAGAAGACCACGATGCTGCTGCTGCTGCTCGGCACGATGTGGGCCGTACGACACCGCCGGTGGGCGGTGGCCGGCGCACTCCTGGCGCTGGCCACGCTCACATGGCAGCCGGTGCTGTTTCCCGGCGCCACCACGGCCCTGGTGGCTGCGCTCTTCGCCCGGGGTCAGCGGGTGCGCTCCGTTGTGACGGGCGCGCTGGCCGGCATCGGGGTCGCGGCACTGTTCGTCGCCTACTTCGCGGGCGTGCACGCGCTTCCCGACGCCCTCGACGGCTTCGTCCGCATCCACATCGCCGACACCTACCAGCCCGGATTCAGCTCCGACCCCGCCGCCGCCTGGGCGGGCACGCTGTTGGGGTTGCGCGCGTGGACCTATCTGGTCGTCGCGGGACTTGCCCTGCTGCCGGCGTGGGCGGTGCACCGACTGCTGCGGTTGCTGCGCGGCCGCGGAGACGACGAGCAGCGGCAGCAGGACGTCTTCCTGGTGGCGGCGGCCGCCGGCGAGATCGCCGGCCTGGTCTGGTCCTACCGCACCTACAACGGCTGGGGTGATGCGCTCGTGCTGGTGCCGTACGCCGCTCTCGGGCTGGCCTGCCCCGTCGCCCTGCTGCTGAGCAGGCGCCCGCGCGCCGGGCGGGTCCTGGTGACTGTGGCCTGCCTGGTCCTGGTCACCGGCGGCCTCTGGTTCGCCCTCACCCACTCCACCCAGGACCTGACCCGCGAGCGCGCGGAGGTGGCCGCAGTGCTGGCGGTGCTGCCCGACGCCACCATGGTTTCGATCGAGGCGCCGCAGCCACTGGTTCTCGGGCACCGCGTCAACCCCACACAGCACCAGATGTTCCGGCTGGGCCTGGAGACCTACGTGGACGACTCCTGGCCCGGCGGCCTGCACGGCTACGCCGAGGACATCGTCCGTGCCCGGCCGACGATCGTCGCGATCGGCTTCGGGGCCCGCTATCGCTGGCTGACGCCCTTGAAGGAGGCGTACGAGCGATTCGGCACCGGCCCGGGCTGGTACTGGTACGTCGACCGCGACGCCGTCGACGCTGCGACGCTCGACCGGTTGGAGGCCGCGGCCCGCGGCTGACCTCGGCGGTCGCCGTGTGGCACGATCCCGGAATGACCGGTGACCCGGCGTCCGCGCCGTTGCTGGACCGCCACGACTTCCTCTACTCCGTCGTGGTGCCGGTCTACAACAGCGAAGCGGTGGTCGGCACCACCGTCGATCAGATCGTAGCCACCTTCCGCGAGGCCGGTCTGCGCCTCGAGCTGCTGCTCGTCAACGACAGCAGCCCGGACGGCAGCTGGGCGGTGATCGCCGAGCGGGCCCGGGTGACGCCCGGGGTGGTGGCGCTCGACCTGCTGCGCAACTACGGCCAGCACGAGGCCAACATGGTCGGCCTGCGCGAGTCGCACGGCGACTTCGTCATCACCATGGACGACGATCTGCAGAACCCACCCGACCAGACGCTGCTGTTGATCGACGCGGCGATGCGCGGCCACGACGTCGTCTTCGGGGAGTTCGAGGCCAAGCAGGCCGCGGGCTACCGACGGCTCGGCAGTCGGTTGATCGGGCTGATCAACCGGCGGGTCTTCGGCCAGCCGCCCGGCCTGACGGTCTCCAACTTCCGCATCCTGCGCCGTGACGTCGTCGACCGGATCTGCGCCTCCCGCACCGCCCACCCCTACCTCACCGGCCAGGCGCTGATGTACTCCTCGGACCGCGGCAACGTGGTGGTGCGCCACGACCCCCGACCGGTCGGTACCAGCAACTACAGCCTGGTGCGCATTCTGCGGCTGGTGATGACGATCCTCTTCAGCTACTCCTCGTTCCCGTTGCGGCTCTTCGCGCTCCTCGGGTTCGCGCTGGCCGGCCTGAGCTTCCTGCTCGGTGCCTACCTGCTGGTCTCCCGGCTGGTCACCGACAGCCGGGTGCCGGGCTGGACCAGCATCATGGTGCTGCTGGCGCTGTTCAACGGCTTCACCATCGCCATGCTGTCCATGCTCGGTGAGTACGTCGTGCGCACGCTCAACACCGTCAGCGAGCCCGCGGCCTACCACATCTCCCAACGGGTCACGGGGCCCGGCGCAGCACCCGATGGCCCCCACGACCTCGACGACCCCTTCAGCAACCCCGGCACGGAACCCGGGTGATTCCCCGGCACTTCCTGGTCGCCGGAGCGCAACGCTGCGGCACGACGTACCTGCGCACGCTGCTCGCCGAGCACCCCGAGATCGCGATGGCCGAACCGGCCCGTCCGGAGCCCAAGGTGCTGCTCGACGCCGCGCAGGTGGCCCTCGGTGCCGACTACTACCGCGCGAAGTGGTTCGGGCACTCCCGGCCCGGCCAGCTCCTGGGCGAGAAGAGCACGTCCTACCTCGACAGCGCGGAGGCGGCCAGCCGGGCCCGCGACCTGCTGGGCGAGCCGCTGGTCATCGTCCAGCTGCGGGACCCCGTCGAACGGGCCCTGTCGCACTGGGCATTCAGCACCGAGCACGGTCTGGAGGAGCGGCCGGTGGCGCAGGCTCTCGAGCGCAACCTGGTCGGACGGCTCCCCTGGGACCCCTCGCGCACCTCGACATCGCCGTACGCCTACCTCGAGCGGGGCCGCTACCTCGACGCGCTGTGCCCCTGGCTGGCGGTGTACGGCGACCGGCTGCGGGTGCAGCTGCTCGAGGACCTCGGTGAGGCAGGGAACGGACCTACCGGCATCGCGAGCACCTACGCCTGGCTGGGCGTCGACCCGGCCTTCGCCCCGCCGTCGGGCGGGCTGCGAATCAACCCCAGCGCCCACGCGGGAACTACGCCCGCCTCCTGGCTAGGCTCGGACCTGACCGAACGCCTGCGCGACTACTTCGCGGACTCCGACGCCGAGCTCTCGAAGCTGCTCGGTCGCCAGCTGCCCTGGCGCGGGTGAGCATACGAGGGGATAGGGAGCAGTGGACGACCAGATCGCGTTCAACGTGCCGACCACGGTCGAGACGGGGTTCGACTACGTGCGCGACTCCCTGTCGGGTTCCAGCGCGGCCAACGGCCGCTACTCCCATAAGGTGCGCGACGTGCTCCGAGCCCAGACCGGCGCTGCGGAGGTACTGCTGACCACCTCGTGCACGGCGGCCCTGGAGATGTCTGCGATGCTGCTCGAGCTGGGGCCGGACGACGTGGTGATCGTGCCGTCGTTCACCTTCACCTCCTCGGCCCTGGCCTTCGCACGGCAGGGCGCCCGGTTGCTGTTCTGCGACATCGAGCCGATCCGGCTCGGCCCCGACCCGGCTCACGTCGCCGAGCTGCTGGCCGACCCCGAGCTCGGACCACGGGTGAGTGCGGTCGTCCTGGTGCACTACGCCGGCATCGCGTGCGACGTCGCCGGCATCCGGGCGGCGCTGACCGACCGGCCCGACATCGCGATCGTCGAGGACGCCGCCCACGGCCTCTTCGGCAGCTGGCGCGGTCTCCCGCTGGGAAGTCTGGGACGGTTCGCGACCTTGAGCTTCCACGAGACCAAGAACCTCAGCTGCGGTGAGGGCGGTGCCCTGATCGTGCACGGGGCCGACGATTCCGAACAGGCCTGGATCCACTACGACAAGGGCACCGACCGGCACTCGTTCATGGAGGGCCAGGTCGACAAGTACTCCTGGCGCGGCAACGGGTCCTCGTTCGGCCTGGCCGACCCGCTGGCCGCGTTCCTGCTGGCCCAGCTCGAGGAGCGGGAGACGATCCAGGCCGCGCGGCGGGCGGTCTTCGATCGCTACCTCGACCGGCTCACGCCGTACGCCGAGGAGCTCGGCCTGACCCTGCCGCGCGTGCCGGCCGAGTGTGGCCCGGCCTACCACCTCTTCCACGTCCTGCTGCCCGAGGCGGGTCGTCGCGGCCAGGTGATCGCCGCGCTGCGGAACCGCGGCGTGGCCAGCGCCTTCCATTACGTGCCGCTGCACGACTCCGAGGGAGGGCGCCGGTTCGCCGCGCGCAAGACCGCCTGCCCGGTGTCCAGCGACGTCAGCGTCCGGCTGCTGCGCCTGCCCTTCCACAACCGGCTGAGCCGGGACGACTGCGACCGCGTCGTCGACGCCCTCGTCGACGTCCTGACCAGCCGGTGAGCGCCTCGCCGGCCCCGCCCCCGTCGGGTTCCTCGTCCATCGAGAGTCCCGACTACTGGTGGCACGCCGCTCGAAACGACCTGCTGCGCTCGGGCCTGGGCGACTGGTTGGGCGAACCGGACCTGGTGCTCGACGTCGGCAGCGCCGATGCCCCGAGCGCTGCCTGGCTGACCGGACGGTGCAAGGTCTCGCTCGACACCGACCCCCGCGGGCTGACGCCGGGGCGGGGCGTGTGCGCGTCGGCGCTGGCGCTGCCGTTCGCCGACGAGACATTCGAGGTGGTCGCGGCGTTCGACGTGATCGAGCACTGCGAACCCGAGGGGACCGCGGTGGCCGAGCTGGCTCGGGTGCTGCGGCCGGATGGCCGGCTGCTCGCCTCGGTACCGGCCTACCAGTGGGCCTGGTCCGACCACGACGTCCGGGCCGGCCACCACCGCCGTTACACCCGGCCACGGCTGGTCGCGGCGCTGGAGACGGCCGCGTTACGGGTCGAGCGGGCCACCCACGCGTTCGGGCTGGTGCTGCCGCTCTTCGCCGCGGAGCGTGGCGTACGCCGGCTGCGAGGGCCCCAGCCCGGGGCGCCGCGCCTGCCTGAGCCCTCTCCCGCCGTAGATCGGCTGCTGCGCTCGCTCTGCCGGGCAGAGAGCCGGCTGCTGAGGCGCGTAGACCTGCCGTTCGGGTCCTCGGTGCTGGTGGCCGCGGTCAAGCCGGGCGATCCGGTCCCCCGGGTCCCGTGGGCCCCGGGCGATCCAGTCCCGCCGGTGCCGTGGGGCCCGGGCCGTCCCGTCCCCCGGGCCCCCCGCCCGCAGCCCGCGCCCCGCGC
>JBBPYJ010000047.1:0-10077 GCA_038200025.1 Propionibacteriales bacterium
CTCGACGCCGTCCGCAAGTCCCTGCAGATGGGCTGTCACGCCGGCGTCCACGTCGTCGACGATGCGATCGCCGGCTCGGACGCGGCCGCCACCTCCCTGGTGCTGGCCAAGGCGGTGGAAAAGTTAGTCGCCGAGGCCCCCGAGTCCAGGGTTGACTTGGTGGTGTGTGGAATGGCATCGACCGATGCGTCGATGAGCGTGGTGCCGGCGATGCTCGCCGAGCGCCTCGGGCTGCCTCAGGTGACCTTCGCCTCCGTCGTGGAGACCCAGGGCGACCAGGTCAGGATCAAGCGCGACGGGGACACCGCGACCGAGGTGATCGGAGCGAAGATGCCACTGGTGCTGTCGGTGACCGACCAGTCCGGCGAGGCCCGCTACCCGTCCTTCAAGGGCATCATGGCGGCGAAGAAGAAGCCGCTGGAGACCTGGTCGCTGGCCGACATCGGGTTGGAGCCGGCTGTTGTCGGTCTCTCGGTGGCCTGGTCGAAGGTCGACGACGCCACCGCCCGCCCGCCGCGCAGTGCCGGCGAGGTCGTGTCCGACGACGGGGACGGGTCCGGCGCCGGCGCGCTGACCGACTTCCTGGCCGCCAAGAAATTCATCTGAGGAGATTGCAGCTATGTCTGAAGTTCTGGTGCTCGTCGACCACGCCGACGGCGACGTCAAGAAGCCGACGTACGAGCTGCTGACGCTGGCGGCCCGACTGGGTGAGCCGTCCGCGGTCTTTATCGGTGCTGCGGCGCAGTCGGCCGACGTGGCCGCGAAGGTGGCGGCGTACGGCGCCGCGAAGGTCTATGCCATCGACGATTCCGGGCTCAAGGGCTACCTGGTCGCACCGAAGGCCGAGGCGCTCCAGCAGCTGGCCGCGCAGTGCTCGCCGGCTGCGATCCTGGTGCCGTCCTCGGCCGAGGGCAAGGAGATCGCCGGCCGGCTGGCGATCAAGATGGACTCCGGCCTGATCACCGACGCCGTCGACGTGGTCGCCGGCGACGATGGACCGGTCACCACGCAGTCGGTGTTCGCCGGCAACTACAAGGTGACCGCGCAGGTCACCCAGGGCACCCCGATCATCACCGTCAAGCCCAACGCCGTGACCCCCGAGCAGGTTGAGGGCGCCGGGACCGTCGAGGAGTTCGCGGCCACCGTCTCCGAGGTCGCCAAGGGTGCCCAGATCGTGGCCACGGAGCCGCGCAAGGCGTCGGGTCGACCGGACCTGACCGAAGCGGCCATCGTCGTCTCCGGCGGGCGCGGGGTCGGCTCGAAGGAGAACTTCTCGGTGATCGAGACCTTCGCCGACTCGTTGGGCGCCGCCGTCGGCGCCTCCCGCGCGGCGGTGGACTCCGGCTGGATGCCGCACTCCTACCAGGTCGGTCAGACCGGTAAGACAGTCTCGCCCCAGCTGTACGTCGCCAACGGCATCTCCGGCGCGATCCAGCACCGGGCCGGGATGCAGACCTCCAAGACCATCGTGGCGGTCAACAAGGACGACGAGGCCCCGATCTTCGAGCTGGTCGACTTCGGCGTGGTCGGCGACCTGCACACGGTGCTCCCGGCCGCCGTCGCGAAGATCAACGCCCGCAAAGGCTGATCCTGCTGCTGTCAGAATCACCGGGGATTTACTCACGGCCCGGGGGGCCTAGAATCGCGCCCATGAGCAGCCAGACCGATCCCGTCCTGATCGCTGCCGAGCGGGCCGGGACGGCCAGCCGATCGTTGGCGTTGGCCACCCGCGCCACCAAGGACGCGGCCCTCGAGGCGATGGCACAGGCGTTGGCGTCCCATGAGTCCGAGATCCTGGCCGCCAATGCCGAGGACGTCGAACGCGCCGAGGCCAGCGGCACCCCGGCCAACATCATCGACCGGCTCAGCCTCGACAGCGCTCGACTGACGGCGATGGCCGTCGGGCTGCGCGAGGTCGCCGCACTGCCGGACCCGGTCGGTGAAGTGGTCCGCGGGAGCACTCTGACCAACGGGCTGGAGCTGCGCCAGCTCCGGGTCCCGTTCGGGGTGGTCGCGATGATCTACGAAGCCCGCCCCAATGTCACCGTCGACGCCGCGGGAATCTGCCTGAAGTCCGGCAACGCCGTGCTGCTGCGGGGAAGTTCCAGCGCCCGGTCCAGCAACGCCGCCATCGTTGCCGCGCTTCGAGAGGGCGTCCAGAGCGCGGGCCTCGACCCGGACGTCATCCAGCTGGTGCCGGGGGAGGACCACGACAGCGTGAAGGTGCTGATGCGGGCGCGCGGGCTGGTCGACGTGCTGATCCCGCGCGGTGGGGCCGGGCTGATCCGCAGTGTCGTGGAGGGGTCGTCGGTGTCGGTGATCGAGACCGGCATAGGCAACTGCCACGTCTCCAACGAAGCCGCCGCCGACCTCGACAAGGCGCTGGCGATCGTGATCAACGCCAAGACCCACCGCACCTCGGTCTGCAACGCCGCCGAGTCCCTGCTGGTGCACGCCGAGGTCGCCGACGAGTTCCTGCCGCGGGTCATTGCGGCGTTGGCCGACGCCGGGGTGACGATCCACGGGGATGAGGCATTCGCGGCGTACGACGGTGTCGTGCCGGTGACCGATGAGGACTACGCGGAGGAATACCTCTCGCTCGACATCTCCGCTCGGGTGGTCGACGGCCTGGAGGACGCGCTCGACCACATCCGCCGTTTCTCCAGCCAGCACACCGACGCGATCGTGACCGAGGACCTGGCTGCCGCCCGCCGATTCACTGCCGTTGTGGACTCCGCTGCGGTGCTCGTCAACGCCTCAACCCGGTTCACCGACGGTGCCGAGTTCGGCTTCGGGGCCGAGATCGGGATCAGCACCCAGACGCTGCACGCCCGCGGGCCGATGGGGTTGCCGGAGATGACCACCACCAAGTACGTCGTCACCGGTGACGGTCACATCCGCTGACGCGATAGGGTTCGCGCTATGTCGCCGCACCTGTTGACCCTGGCAGCCGAGGGCCATAACGAGCTCCCGATCCCTCCCGTCTTCGTGGGCCTGTTGGTGTTGGCCATCCTGCTTTCGCTGTTGCTAGGACTGTTGGCCTTCGGTGGCGGCCGCGACCGCAGCTGACTCGGTGCCCCCGCTGGTGCGCCCAGCGGTGCGCAGAGTCGGCGTGATGGGCGGGACGTTCGACCCGATCCACCACGGCCACCTGGTGGCCGCCTCGGAGGTGCAGGGGTGGTTCGACCTCGATGAGGTGGTGTTCGTGCCGACGGGCGACCCGTGGCAGAAGTCGGATCGCGGGGTGACCACCGCCGAGCACCGATACCTGATGACCGTGATCGCCACCGCCGCCAACCCCCGGTTCACGGTGTCGCGGGTCGACATCGACCGCGAGGGGCCGACGTACACGATCGACACGCTGCGCGACCTGCGCGGGGTCTACGGAGACGCCGAGCTCTACTTCATCACCGGCGCCGACGCGCTCGCGGAGATCTTCACCTGGCGCCATGCCGACGAACTTTTCGAGCTGGCCCGCTTCGTCGGCTGCACGCGACCGGGCTACTCGATGGACCCGCAGACCCTGGCGAAGATCCCTGGCGACCGGGTGACGATGATCGAGATTCCGGCGCTGGCCATCTCGTCCACCGCCTGTCGCCAGCGCACCCAGCGGGGCGAGCCGGTCTGGTATCTGGTCCCCGAGGGCGTGGTGCAATACATCGGCAAGCATCACCTGTATCCCACCCAAACCAACGAAGGGGCCTCATCTTGACCGCTACCGACCATGCCGTCTCCCTGATCGAGGTAGCCGCCCGCGCCGCCAGCGACAAGCAGGCCGGCAATATCGTCGCCTTCGACGTCAGCGACCAACTCGCGATCACCGATGCCTTCCTGATCGCCTCGGCCGGCAACGACCGCCTGGTCAAGGCGATCGTCGACGAGGTCGAGGACAAGCTGCGCGAGGTCGACGCCAAGCCGATCCGGCGCGAGGGACACCGCGAGGGGCGCTGGGTGCTGCTGGACTATGGCGAGATCGTGGTGCACGTGCAGCACGACGAGGAGCGCGAGTTCTACGCCCTCGAGCGCCTGTGGCGCGACTGCCCGACGATCAAACTGCCCGCCGACGTGACGTCGAGTGGCCATTCACCGGGGGCGCCGGGGGCACCGGCGGCTCCCGAGGCACCCGCCGCGCCCGTTGGTGACTGAGGGTTCGCTGCCGCGCCGACTCGTGCTGGTACGGCACGGGCGGACCGCGTGGAACGCCGAGAACCGCGCGCAGGGGCACAGCGACGTACCCCTCGATGAGTTGGGGTTGGCTCAGGCGGTCGCCGTCGGGCCGGCGCTTGCGCAGTTGTCGCCGGTCGCGCTCTGGTCGTCGGATTTGAGCCGTGCATGGCAGACCGCCGATGCGATCGCGGCGGTAACCGGGCTGCCGGTCGTGGCTGACCCGCGGTTGCGCGAGTTCGACATGGGGATGCGCACCGGACTGACGACTCACGAGTTCGCCGAGGCCTACCCGCAGGCGTACGCCGCCGCGCAGCACAGCATCTACGACGCGGTGCCCGGCGGCGAGCCCTCGGCTGCCGTGGTCCTCCGGATGACCACGGCCCTGGACGAGGTGGTGGCCTCCATCGCGCCGGGGGAGACCTGCGTCGTGGTGTCTCACGGAGGGGCGCTGAAGGTTGCTCTGGTGGCGATGTTGGACCTGCCGCCCGAGGCAGCCGGTGCGTTGCGCGGCCTGGACAACTGTGGCTGGGCCGAGGTGCAGGTCAGCGATCACGGATCGGCATCCGAACCGACCCGTCGACGGTTGAGGGCCTACAACCGGGTGGCCGATTTCGCATCCCGCGAGGGCGTTGGCTAGGATTCCCCGGGTTGCTCAGCACCGCTGGGAAACGCAAAAGTTGGGGCTGTGGCGCAGCTGGTAGCGCATCTGCATGGCATGCAGAGGGTCAGGGGTTCGAGTCCCCTCAGCTCCACCAACTTCGTTGCTCGCTGGCCAGGTGCCGAGTCCCGATCAGGGCCTCACATCTGGCCCTTTGCATCCAGGACGCCATAACGATCGGCACCTGTAGCGTCGGGTTGTGATGACCTCCCGCGAGGCTGGATAGTTTCCGGGTGTGTTGCCAGAGTCGTCCGGTTGGTCTGTTCAGGGGATGGCCGCCGTGTACGCCGAGACCTTCGCGCGCCTGTGCGCCGGGACGTTTCCAGAGGTGGTCGAGGAGAGCCGAGCGCACGACCCAGCGGTACGCCGGGTGCTCGACGTCGGCGCGGGCACCCGGCGCACTGGCCTCTTTGCTCAAGACGACCGGAAACGAGGTGGCCGCCGTGATCCCGACCCCGAGATGCTCCGCCTCGTCGTTGAGGCCTGTCCCGGCGTTGAGTCCCATGAAGCGGCGCTGCCGAGCCTGCCCTTCCCGGCTGCGTCCTTCGATGCTGTTGTCGCCAACTTCGTCATCAACCATCTGCCGAATCCACGAGCGGGAGTCGATGAGCTCTGTCGGGTCGCCGCCGTGGGGCTCGGATCGTCGCGACCATTTGGCCGTCCGGAAGGAAGGAACACCCAGTCGCGGCTTTGGGCTGCGGTGACCCAAGCCAGCGACGCCGTTGCACTGTCGTCCGTGCGACTACCCGACGAGCTCGACTTCCGGCGCACCCCCGAGGGGATGGCCGACCTCTTGATCGGCGGCGGACTTTCGGATGCAGGGACGCGCACGCTGACCTGGATCTACCGCGCACCTCCGGACGCGATGTGGCGGGGCGCAGCGGCCGGCGTCGCAGGGATCGGCAGAACGCTGATCTCCCAGAGCCCTGAGGTCCGGACTCGCATGAAGTCGGAGTACGACCGGCTCGTGGCCGACCTCACCACTGATGGACAGATCGAGTTCGCGACCGACGCGATCCTCGGAGTCGGGGGCAAACCCCGGCGACCGACGGTCGTGGGACGAGGTTCGTCAGAGCCTTCTCGACAGACGCGGTCGTTGAGTTAGGGAGGGGGATGGCCACCAGGGCCCAAACACCCGCGACCCCCGCCGTGGGATCAACCGTCAGGGGTCGCTGGAGATTGCGTGACACAGCGGTCGCTTGAGCGCACCGATGCGCAGGGGAGGTGCGCTGGGGGTCCCAGGGTTGTCCACCACGGCAGCGTGAGGATGCTCGTCGGCGTGCCAAATTCGCAACGACCCGGACGGGACGGCTGCCAGGCCGGAGATAGGGTCGCCCCGTGGATGTGTTGCTGTGGTCGGCCGCTGGGGTGATGGTCGTGATCACGGCGATCTGCGTGCTGGCCGCGCTCGGACGACCGCTGGAGGCGCTAGGTCGGCTGCTGATCGAACTGGCCGAAGCGGCCCTGTTCGTGATCGTGGCGATCGACCTCTTCGCCTGGGCCGCCGGCGGTGGCCCGGCGGAGCCGTTCACGCACGTGGGGTACGCCGTCGCGGCCGTAGCGATCATCCCGATCCTGACCCGCAAGCCCAAGATCAAGGGCCAGGCCGATCCTCAGCCCGAATCCGAGCCCCCGTCGATGTGGGTGTTGGCGGTCGCGGCCCTGGCGATCGCGGTAGTGCTGTGGCGGTTGGCGGCCACCGGATGACACGGGGCACCTCGCGCCAACCCCCGTCGAGCCCACGGACCTCGAGTCAGGGGCGCCAGATCCTGGTGGCGGTGTACGCCGTGTTCGCACTAGCCGCGGGCGCTCGTTCGCTGGTGCAGCTGCTCACCAAGGGCAGCGAGGCGCCGTTGGCCTACTCGCTGTCGCTGTTGGCCGCGGTCGTCTACCTGGTGGCGACATTGGCGTTGCGTCGTACCACCGAAGCAGCCCACCGGGTTGCCTTGGCAGCCTGCTCGTTCGAGCTGGTGGGGGTGTTGATCGTCGGGACGCTGACCGTGCTGGATCCTCAGCTCTTCCCCGACCAGACGGTCTGGTCTTCCTACGGGCTGGGCTACCTGTTGATCCCGTTGGTGCTGCCGATCGCGGGGCTGTGGTTCCTGTTGCGCAACTCTGGGCAGCAGGATAATTAGCGAAAGGCTTGCCGACCGGGGCGTTGTGCGTCATGCTGCTCGCGCCCACGGACGCGATTTCGCGCGTGCGCCCGTGAGCCTGGTCACAAACGAATGCCATTCCACGTAGGGTGGCAGGGCTGTCAATGTCACGAAAGGCCCCTGTGGAAGCCCTAGGCAATTGGTTCACATACGTTCAAGACAATTTCAGTTACATCATGGAATCTGTCCTCGCGCACGCCAGGATCGTGCTCATCGTCGTCGCTGCCGCCACGGTCTTCTCCGTGCTGCTGGGCGCCGCCGTCCAGAAGCGGCCGATCGCCCGAGCCGTCGCGCTCGCGGTGACGGGAGTCTTCTTGACCATCCCGTCGTTGGCCCTGTTCGCATTGTTCATCCCTATCTTCGGCATCGGCAACCCGCCCGCCATGGTGGCGCTGTTCATGTACGCGATCCTGCCGATCCTGCGCAACACCGTGACCGGTCTGGACTCGGTGAGTCCGGCGGTCGTGGAGTCCGCAAAGGGGATGGGCCTGAACTCCATGCAGCAGCTGACGAAGGTTCGTCTGCCGCTGGCCTGGCCAATCATCATGGCCGGCGTGCGGGTCTCCAGCCTGCTGACCGTCGGCATCGCGGCGATCGCTGTCCTGGTGGGCGGTGACGGCTTGGGCACCTTCATCCAGGCCGGTCTGACCCGCCTCGGTCTACCGAACGCCGCGAACTCGATCTGGGTGGGTGTGGTCTTCACCATCCTGCTCGGACTGATTCTCGACGTTGCGTTCGCCATCTTCCAGCGCCTGACCACCCCGCGCGGCCTGCGCGTGTGACCACCCCGACCACGAAGAGGACGACCCATGAGTACTGACTCCAATGTTTCACTCGACAAGGCGGGCCAGAGCGGTTCCGGAACGGCGGGTGCCGTGCCCAAGATCCACCTCGACAAGGTGGGCAAGACCTATCCGGGCACCAAGATCGCTGCGGTGGATGAGCTGACCCTCGACATCCACGAGGGCGAGATCCTCGTTCTCGTCGGCCCGTCGGGCTGTGGCAAGAGCACGACGTTGCGTCTGATCAACCGGATGATCGAGCCCAGCAGCGGGCGGATCCTCCTCGACGGCGAGGACGTCACCAAGGTCAACCCCGACAAGCTGCGTCGGCGCATCGGCTACGTGATCCAGCAGATCGGGCTGTTCCCGCACCAGACCATCGCCCAGAACATCGGCACCGTCCCGAAGATGATCGGGTGGGACAAGAATCGCATCACCGAGCGGGTCGAGTCGCTGCTCACCACGGTCGGTCTGGACCCCGACCAGTATCGCGACCGCTTCCCCAAGGAGCTCTCGGGTGGCCAAGCGCAGCGCGTCGGCGTAGCCCGAGCCCTCGGCGCCGACCCCGACATCATGTTGATGGACGAGCCGTTCGGCGCGATCGACCCGATCACCCGCGACCGCCTGCAGAACGAGTTCCTGCGTCTGCAGAGCGAGCTGCGCAAGACCATCGTCTTCGTCACCCACGACATCGACGAGGCCATCAAGATGGGCGACCGGATCGCGATCCTCGGCGAGCGCAGCACCATCCGCCAGGTCGACACCCCCGAGCGCATCCTGGCCTACCCGGTCGACGACTTCGTCGACGACTTCATCGGCACCGGCTCGACCATCAAGGGCCTGAACTTCCTCAAGGTCGACTCGCTCACGTTGACCAACTACCCCAGCATCGCCCCGGGTGGATCACCCGAGTCGGCGGCGGCCAGCCTGAACGAGAGCAATCTCGAGTGGGCCGTCGCGCTCGACGAGGAGAAGCGTCCGGTCCGCTGGGTGCACACAGACCATCTGCGAGACTCGGCCGCCGGCGCGGGGGAGGGCCACGAAGTCACTGGCAAGCTGAAAACCGACGACACGCTCTTCCACGCCCTCGAGCAGATGGTCACCAGCGAGTCGGGCATGACCGTGGTCGTCGACGAGCAGGGTAGCTACCAGGGTGTCGTCCAGATGTCGGACCTCGCGAAGGCTATTCGTCGTGCGCAGTACGAAGCTCGCCTCCACTACGAGGAAATGGAGGCCATGCAGTGACCGATGCTAGTGCCGCCGTTGCTGCGGTTCCTCCCACACCTAAGGCGCCGGCCACCGTAGGTCCCAAGGGTAAAGGCGCGCTCGCCAGGAACCTCGGGCTGCTGATCGCACCGATCGGCATCCTGTTGCTGATCGCCGTCCTGTTCTTCTACTACCAGAGTCTCGACCTCGCCAACGCGTCGCGCCAGCAGCGGTCGTCGCTGGCCTGGTCCGACAAGCTCCTACCCCAACTCATCCAACAGCTGGAGATCGCGGCCTACTCCACGGTCCTGGTGGTCCTGGTCGCCGTGCCGCTGGGGGTTCTGCTCACCCGACCGTCGATGCGGCGGGTGGGTCCGCCGGTGCTGACGGTGGCGAACGCCGGACAGGCCATCCCGGCGTACGGCCTGCTGGTCCTCGCCCTGATCATCAACGGGCAGGGCAAGGTCACCGTGATCTTCGCGCTGGCGCTGTTCGCTCTGCTTCCGGTGCTCCGCAACACGATGGTCGGCCTCCAGGGCGTGGACAAGAACATCATCGAGGCTGGTCGCGGCATGGGGATGACCAAGATGGACGCGTTGACCCGCATCGAGCTGCCCCTGTCGGTCCCGATCATCATCGCCGGCGTGCGCACCGCCATGATCATCAACATCGGGGTGGCGACCCTCGCGTTCCTGATCGGTGGCGGCGGGCTCGGCATCACCATCAGCGTCGGCCTGAAGCTCAACCAGGATCCCGTGCTGATCGTCGGCAGTGCGCTAGTGGCGATCGTCGCGCTGAGCTTCGACTACATCGGAGCGCTGGCCGAGAAGTTCCTGCGGCCTCCCGGCATCTGATTGTCCGACGAGGGGAATCGCACCACCCAGACACCGCCGCGCGGTACTGAAGCCCAGGGCTTCGGTGCCGCTCGGCGTTTTTGTGTCCCGTGTGGGCTGCTAGGCGGCTTCTGTTCGGAGCGTGCCCACGAGTCCCTGCTTGTCCGCACCGTCACGGGTAGTCCCTAGCGATTGGCACCGATCTCCGCCTCGAAGTGGTGCCGTTTGCTAGGGACTACGCACGTGGGCGGATCTATCGCCAGCCAACAGATGTC
>JBBPYJ010000048.1:0-14759 GCA_038200025.1 Propionibacteriales bacterium
ACTTCGCGGTCGTCGACGAGGTCGACTCGATCCTGATCGATGAGGCGCGGACGCCGTTGATCATCAGTGGTCCGACCCAGGACGAGGTGCGGTGGTACGCCGAGTTCGCCAAGATCGCGCGCACCATGAGCCTGGACGTCGACTACGAGGTCGACGAGAAGAAGCGCACCATCTCCGTCCTCGAGCCCGGCATCACCAAGGTCGAGGACTACCTGGGCATCGACAATCTCTACGACTCGGTCAACACTCCACTGATCTCCTTCATGCACAACTCGATCAAGGCCAAGGAACTGTTCCGCAACGACAAGGAATATGTCGTGATGTCCGGCGAGGTGCTGATCGTCGACGAGCACACCGGCCGGATGCTGGCCGGGCGTCGCTACAACGACGGCCTGCACCAGGCGATCGAGGCCAAGGAGAATGTCGAGGTCCGCGAGGAGTATCAGACCCTGGCCACCGTGACGCTGCAGAACTACTTCCGGCTCTACGACACGCTGTCGGGGATGACCGGTACGGCGATGACCGAGGCCAGCGAGTTCGACAAGACCTACAAGCTCGGCGTGGTGCCGATCCCGACCAACAAGCAGATGGTGCGCCAGGACAAGGCCGATCTGGTCTACCGCACCGAGGAAGCCAAGTTCAACGCGGTGGTCGAGGACATCGCCGAGCGCAACGAGACGGGCCAGCCGGTGCTGGTCGGCACCGTCTCGGTGGAGAAGTCCGAGCTGCTGGGCAAGCTGCTGACCAAGCGCGGCATCCCGCACACCGTGTTGAACGCCAAGCAGCACGCCGGCGAGGCCAAGGTGGTGGCCCTGGCCGGTCACCGCGGAGCGGTGACGGTCGCGACCAACATGGCTGGTCGAGGCACCGACATCATGCTCGGTGGGTCGGTTGACTTCCTGGCCGACATGGAGCTGCGCAAGGACGGTCTGGACCCGGTCGAGAACACCGAGGAGTACGACGCCGCCTGGCCCACGATGGTGGAGAAGATCAAGGCGCAGGTCGCCGCCGAGCACGACGAGGTCAAGGCCGCCGGCGGCCTCTACGTGGTGGGCACCGAGCGCCACGAGTCCCGCCGGATCGACAACCAGCTGCGCGGTCGCTCCGGCCGTCAGGGTGACCCGGGAGAGTCCCGGTTCTACCTGTCGCTGGAAGACGACCTCATGCGGCTCTTCAAGCCAGGCGCGGTCGAGTGGGTGATGACCAAGTTCAAGGTGCCCGATGATGTGCCGATCGAGAACAAGACGGTCACGTCCTCGATCGCCAGCGCGCAGGGACAGGTGGAGTCGCAGAACGCCGAGTCCCGCAAGAACGTCTTGAAGTACGACGACGTGATGAACCGGCAGCGCGAGGTCATCTACGGCGAGCGCCGCAAGGTCCTCGAGGGTGCGGACCTCGAGGACCAGATCCGCACCTTCATCGATGACGTGGTCAGTGGCTACGTCACGGGCGCCACCGCGGAGTTCGCCGAGAGCTGGGACCTGGACGCGCTCTGGGTCGCCTTGAAACAGCTGTATCCAATCACCCTGGACCCCAGGAAACTCGAGGACGAGGCCGGTGGCCGCGCCAACATGAGCCGCGAGATGCTGATCGAGGACATCACCAAGGACGCCCAGGCGGCCTACGCCCAGCGTGAGGGTGAGATCGGCGACGAGGTGATGCGCGAGCTCGAGCGCCGCGTGGTGCTGTCGGTCCTGGACCGCAAGTGGCGCGAGCACCTCTACGAGATGGACTACCTGCGTGAGGGCATCTACCTGCGGGCCTACTCCCAGCGCGACCCACTCATCGAGTATCAGCGCGAGGGCTTCGACATGTTCGCCTCGATGATGGATGTCATCAAGGAGGAGTCCGTCGGCTTCTTGTTCAACCTCGAGGTCGAGGTCGACGAGGATGACGAAGAGGACGAGGACGGCGTCACCTTCGAGGGCGAGGGCGAGGAGGAGTTCGAGCCGATGCGCCAGCCGGTGCCTTCGGGGGCAGCCGATGATGACGCACGTGCGCCTGAGGAGGCTCATGAGGGCGCTCCGCATATTCGTGCCAAAGGGTTGGACCGGCCCCAGCAGCCCACCAACTTGTCCTACTCAGCGCCCAGCGAGGACGGTGAGCCGGAGATCCAGCGCAGCGCACCCACAGACGACGACGAGTTCACCGGCACCGGCCGCAACGCCTTGTGCCCTTGCGGTTCGGGCAAGAAGTTCAAGCGCTGCCACGGTCAGCCCGGCGGTCCGACCGGGCTCACCGCTCGCGTGAGTTGATCAGGCAAACTCCAGGGCAGTGCACTGGAGTCGGCCCTCCACGGTCTCGAAGCGGGCGGCCACGGCGCGGAACCTCGCTCCGTAGCGGACCCGGATGCTGACCTCACAGGTCGCTCGATCCACGAAGCTGGCCCGGACGCTGACGACCTGGGGCCGGATGGCACCCTGCGGCCGTCCCTGGCCGGGCGCGCAACCGGCTGCTCGAGCGACCAGAACGGTTCGACGCACGAGGTCGGCGTAGACCTCCGGTGAGGTCCAGCGCAGCAGCTGGGGAGCCGGTCGGTCGCCACACACGATCTCGACCGCCGCCTGGGCGTAGCGCCCGGCCCACTGCTCGAACCGTCGACGCACGGGATCCTCGATGTCGACCACCGCGCAGCCGGGTGGCTCTAGTCGTCTGTGCAGGTCGAGTGCCAAAGTGCCCTGGATGCTGGACATCGGCACTGACGGGGATAGGCGTCGACGAGCTATCGCTTTCATCTGTTGGTCTCCTGCGTCGGGAACGCCAGTGTCTGGCCCGGCCGGATCAGGTCGGGGTCCGCCCCGATGACGGCGCGGTTGAAGTCATAGATCCGTCGCCACTCCCGATCGATGGTGACGTCGGCGCAGTCGCGGGGGAGGCGGACCGCAGCGATTGCCCAGAGGGAGTCGCCCGGCTGGACGACGACGTGGCCCGGCCCGGGTCGGCTCGGCCCGGGTCGGCTCGGACCGGGTCGGCTCGGACCGGTCGCGTGAGCTGGGCCGGTCGCGTGGGCGGGGCGGGTCAGGTGAGTGCGAACGTTCGGTGATGTGGGTCGGTCCGGCAGGGGCAATCCCTGGACTACCGACGGACCGGAGCCGGGGTCGGTGGCCTGGGCGGTCGCCCCCAGCCCGACGAGCGGGCCGGTGACGAGGCTGACTCCGCAGATCGTCAGGATCACTCGCCGCATGGTCGCCGGACAACCCCACACCCGCGCCGGGCCATCGGGTCTGCAGTTGGCGGCGCGAGCGAAGGTGGTGCTCAGCGCTGTCGCCGTGGTCACCGCCCATCCCCACGTCACGCACAGCGCAGCGACCAGGGCGCCGAGCTGGGCAAGGGTCTGCTCGAGCGACCCCGCCCCGGGCCGAGTGCTCAAATCGGGCCACAGCCACCACCAGGCGCTGACCAGGGTCATTGCCGCAACGGTGACCAGGGCCAGGCAGCGCACCGCCGAACCCTGTCGCTTGCCGTCAAGCATCCCGAACCCCCTGTTTGCCTACGTTTACTCTATCAAAAGGGAGATAGACTCCATAGTCAATCAGTTGTCCACAGAATCGCTCGAGGTGAGATCGGGAGTCCACACTGGGCCGGTGGGCTGGAACGACGATCTCTTCGCGGTGTTCGACGAACTCGAGCACCGCGCCGAGGTGCTGCACGACCTCGAGCGGATGCCCGAGCTCGCCGACCGCAGTCGAGCCGAATATGCCACCGTCACGCTAGGCAGCCGGCTGATGGCCTCGACCGACACCGCAATCTCTCTCGACGTCGCAGGGACTGGCCTCGTGGTCGGTCGACTGACCCGGGTGACCAGCGCGTGGTGCGCACTGGAGGGCCCAGGTCGGGACTGGGTCGTGGTGATCTCCGCGATCACAGTGGCGCGCGGTCTGTCGGCTCGTTCGGTCCCCGAAGTCGCCTGGTCGCCGGTGGCCGGTCTCGGCCTGGGTTCGGCGTTGCGCAGGATCGCCGAGAGCGGAGCGGGCTGTCTGGTGTGCCTGCGCGACGGCACCAGCCACGAGGTGGTCGTGCAT
This sequence comes from Propionibacteriales bacterium, assembly GCA_038200025.1. Classification (GTDB taxonomy): domain Bacteria; phylum Actinomycetota; class Actinomycetes; order Propionibacteriales; family Nocardioidaceae; genus Nocardioides. The sequence goes on from JBBPYJ010000048.1 coordinate 4,023, forward strand.
CGGGTAGGGGCGGACCTGATCGAGGTACGCCGGGTGCAGGCCGTCCCGGAAGTCCATGGGGGCCAGCAGCCCAAGAATCCGCGACCGACCGGACCCGAGGGGCGGTTCGTCATCGCCCAGGCAGCGATCGCCGCCGTGGCGAGCAGGGACTCCTAGGTCGCCTCGGCGTCGTACGGCGGCAGCTCGCCCGGGACGAGTTCACGCCGCGACTCCGGGACCTCCTCGTCGTCCTCGTCCTCGTCGGCGTTCATCGCCTCCACGATGTGCTTGCGCACGATCGTCCGGGGGTCCAGGTCGCGCAGTTCGAGGTCGGCGTATTCGGGCCCGAGCTCGTCGCGCAGCTCGTCGCGGGCGTTGGTCGCCATCTTCTTGGCCTGTCGGGCGAAACTTCCCGCCTGTTTAGCTAGGTCGGGCAGCCGATCGGGTCCGAAGACGAGCACGGCGATCAACAAGATGACCGCAATCTCACTCAGACCCACACCGAACATGGATCAGAACTTACTGGTTGGCGTGAGTCCTAGCTGCATACCGGCCAAACCGCGTCCCCGCCCGACCAGACCAGTCGCGATCTTGGTCAACTCCAGCGCGGCCGGTGCCGTCGGGTCGGACTCGACCACGGGCTTGCCGACGTCGGCCCCCTCGCGCAGCGCCGACTCCAAGGGAATGTGTCCCAGCACCGGCACGTCGTAGCCGAATCGCGCCGACAAGGTCTTGGCCACGGTCTCGCCCCCGCCCGTGCCGAAGATCTCGATCCGGTGCTCGGGCCCGCAGTGCGGGCAGGCGAGATAGCTCATGTTCTCGATCACCCCGATCACCCGCTGGTGCATCATCGAGGCCATCGTTCCGGCGCGCTCGGCGACCTCGGACGCCGCATCCTGGGGAGTGGTCACCACCAGCACCTCGGCCGAGGGCAGGTGCTGGCCCAGGGAGATCGCGACATCGCCGGTGCCCGGCGGGAGGTCGAGCAGCAGCACGTCCAGGTCGCCCCAGAAGACGTCGGCCAGCATCTGCACCAGAGCCCGGTCCAGCATCGGACCGCGCCAGGCCACGACCTGGTCGCGACGCGGCTTGAGCTGACCGATCGAGATCACCGACACCCCCGACGCGGTCGGGACCGGCATGATCATCTCCTCGACCTGGGTCGGGCGGGAGTCGGCCACCCCCATCATCGCGGGGACCGAGTGGCCGTAGATATCAGCGTCGACGATCCCGACCTTCAGGCCGGTGGCGGCCATGGCCTGGGCGAGGTTGACGGTGACCGAGGACTTGCCGACGCCGCCCTTGCCGCTGGCGACCGCGATCACCCGGGTCAGCGAGCCGGGCTGGGCGAAGGGGATCTGCTTGGCTGGCTTCCCGCCGCGCAGGTGCTCCTGCAGACTGCCGCGCTGATCCTCGGTCATCACGCCCAGCGTCAGGTCCACGCCGGTGATGCCGTCGACCACGCCGACGGCGGCCGTGACGTCTTTGGTGATCTTGTCCTTCAGGGGGCAGCCGGCGACCGTCAGCAGGACGCGCACGCTGGCAACACCTGCGTCGGAGACCTCGACCGAATCGACCATGCCTAGCTCGGTGATCGGACGGTGGATCTCGGGATCCTCGACGGTTGCCAGGGCCGCCCAGATCTTCGGGTGGGCCTCTTCGACGGTGGGTGTTGCCATGACACCAGCCTAGGGCCCGGACCTAACCCAGACCTACTTCAGCGATTGATCGGGACGCTCCCGGGACCCTCGTCGTCGGAGTCGCGATCGTTCAGCTCGGCCAGCAGCGAACGCAGCTCGGAGCGCAGGAAGTCGCGGGTCGCCATCTCGCCCACCGACATCCGCAGCGAGGCCACCTCACGAGCCAGGAACTCCATGTCGGCGTGCGCGCGGGTGTTGGCCTGGCGGTCCTGCTCGGCGATCACCTTGTCGCGCATCTCCTGGCGGTTCTGGGCCAGCAGGATCAGCGGGGCGGCGTACGACGCCTGCAGGCTCAGCATCAGGGTCAAGAAGATGAACGGATAGCTGTCCCAGCGCCCACCGGCCGGAGCCAGCCAGTTGTAGCCGACCCAGATGACCACGAAGAGGGTCATGTAGACCAAGAAGGCGGCGGTGCCCATGAACCGGGCGAACTGCTCGGCGAAGACGCCGAACGTGTCGGAGTCATAGCTCGGGCGACTCAGCAGGGAGCGCCGGGACTGCTTCGGGGTGTCGAGTCGGTCAGCAGCCATCGGTCCTCATCGGGTCGTCTTGCGGTCCCGCCAGCCGTCGGGCAGCAGGTGGTCCAACAGGTCATCGGCGGTCACCGCGCCGAGCAGCCGGCCCTCGTCGTCGACCACCGGAGCGGCGGCCAGGTTGTAGAACGCCACGTGCACCGCCACGTCCTGCAGCGAGGCATCGGCCTTGATGTAGGTGGTCTCGGTGTCCAGGATGCCGGCCACCAGCGACGACGGCGGCTCGCGCAGCAACCGCTGGATGTGGGCCAGCCCCAGCAGCTTGCCGGTCGGGGTCTCCAGAGGCGGACGGCACACGTAGACCTGGGCCGCGAGCGAGTTGGGCAGCTCCTCGCGGCGCACGTGCGCGAGCGCCTCGGCCACGGTGGCGTCGGGCGGCAGGATGACCGGCTCGGGTGACATCATGCCGCCGGCGGTCTCCTCGCCGTACTCCAACAGCCGGCGGACATCCTCGCGCTCCTCGGGCTGCATGAGCTCCAAGAGAATGGCGGCGGTGGCCGGCGGCAGGTCGGCGATCAGGTCCGCGGCGTCGTCGGGGGACATCTCCTCGAGCACGTCGGCGGCCCGCTCGGAGTCCAGATGCTCGAGGATCTCGACCTGGTCCTCCTCCGGCAGCTCCTCGAGTACGTCGGCCAGCCGCTCGTCGTCCAGGGCGGCGACGACCTGGGTGCGACGCTCCGAAGTCAGGTCGTGGATGACGTTGGCAGCGTCAGCCGGCTTCATCTGGTTCAGAGCGGCCAGCAGGTGGGTAGTGCCCTGGGTCTGCTCGTGCTTGCTCAGCCCGTCAACCTCGTCCCACTCCGCTACGTGGGTCTGACCGCGTCGGCGCAGCGCCTTGGCGGGCTCTTGGATCGCCACCCGGCTCAACACCCAGTCGCGGTTGCGGGCCCGCTCCATGCCGACGTCGTAGACGGTGCCCCGCACCCCCGTGGACAGCACCGTGACCTCGCGGTCGAACATCTGCCCGATCACCAGGGTCTCGGTGGCCCGGGCTTCGAAGCGGCGCACATTCAGCACCCCGGTGGTGTAGACCGACCCGCTGTCGATATTGGTGACCCGGGTCATCGGTACGAAGATCCGCCGGCGGCCGAAGACCTCCGCGACCAGCCCCAGGACGCGGGGTTGGTGCGAGTTGGGTCGCCCCGAGGTCAAAGACACCACCAGATCGCGGACCTTGGCGACCTGGTCGCCTTGGGGGTCGAAGATCGGCAGCCCGACGAGGCGGGCGGCATAGATCCGCTGCGGGGCAGTGCTCACGTCGGCACACGCTACCGTCAGCAGCACGGTGCGGGTGGGTGACACGATGGAGCGGTGACCACTGTCCAGGCTCAGCGCGTCGTCCTGCACGTGGGTCTGGCGAAGACCGGAACGACCTACTTGCAGGCGCTGCTGGCCGACCACCGCGAGCAGTTGGCCACCCACGGGGTGCGCTATCCCTTCCTGCGGCCCGGCGGGATGTTCCATGCCGCCGTCGAGGTCCGGGGCAGCCAGGCCAAGTTCGGTCTCGACCCGAAGCTGATCGAGGGCTCGTGGCTGGCGCTGTGCCAGCAGGCTCGCGAGCACGACGGAGTGACCGTCATCAGTCACGAGATCCTCGGTGGCGCGACGCGAGAGGAGATCTCGGCGGCCCTGGAGCCCCTCGCCGGACTGCGGGTCGAGGTGATCGTGACCGCCCGGGATCTTGGCCGACAGGCGACAGCGCACTGGCAGGAGGAGGTCAAGCTCGGCAGCACGGCGTCTTTCGCCGAGTTCGAGCGCGACCAGTTCCGGGCCGACACCGGCCCGGGGACAGTCGCGAAAAAGAGACCGCATTTCTGGCACGCCCAGGACTACGCGGCGGCGCTCGGACGCTGGGCAGGGGTCGTCGGCGCCGACCGAACCCAGCTGGTGGTCTGCCCGCCCGCCGGCGCACCGACGGACGAGCTCTGGCGCAGGTTCTGTGCGGCGGTCGGGATCGATCCATCGATCATCGACGCCGGGCACGTCTCTACCAGCCAGACCAACGCGTCGTTGGGGCGGGTCCAGGTCGCGGTCCTGCGGGCGGTCACCGCCGAGCTGGACGGTGCCATCGTGCAGCCGGCGTACTCGCGGGTGGTCAAGCAGGTGCTGGCCGAGCGGGTGCTCGCTCGCCACGGCGGTACCGCTCCGCGGACCCCGCAAGCACTGGTCGAGCTGTTCACCGAGGTGGCCAGCCGGTGGGGAGAGGACATCGCCGGGGCCGGCTATCGCGTCCACGGGAATCTGGATGAGCTGTTGCCGTCGACACCTCCCCGGGGCGAGCCGCACCCCGACGACGTAGGGATCGACCAGCGGCTCGAGGTTGCCGCCGAGGCACTGGCTGAGCTGGTCCTCAGTGCGGCAACGAACTCCTCGGCCAGCGGTCGGCCCGCCGACCGACAAGCGACTTCGTCGCCGGAACCACCCCGGAGGCGCCGCGGCCTGCGGCGCCGGCGTCGTACGATGGGGCCATGAGGAATCGACTCGCCCCGTTGCGGCGTCCCGGTGCCGTGCTCGCCGCCGCCGCTCTCACCATCGCCACCCTCGCCGGCTGCGGCGACGACGGCGGGGCGCAGACGGCCTCGGATCCAGGCAGCGACTCCAGCGCCCAAGATCCCTCGGCTACTCCTACGCGGTCCCCGTCCCCGTCCCCGTCCCCGTCGCCGTCTGAGTCTGAGGCGCCGTCCCCGACGGCTGCTGAGTCGAGTCCCACCACGTCCACGGCGCCGAAGGGACCCGACTGCACGAACGTGTGGGTCGACGGGGCGCTGCTGCCGAGGGCCTACGAAGGTTGTGTCGCCGACGGGGAGACGGTGGATCCCGACGGTTTGGCCTGTTCCTCGGGGCAGCGGATCATCCGGTACGCAGACCACTACTGGAGCGTGCTCGGCGGCAAGATCCATGAGACGCCGGAAAAGCTGCTCCGCAACCCGGTGTATCGCGACAGCCTGCGCAGCTGTCGCGGCTGAATGTGAGATTCGCGGGCCCTGCCACGTATGGTGGCGGCGCCGCACCGGTCGTCCCTGGAGGAGTTAGTCACGTGTTTGTCCATCGCGCTGCCGCCACTATCGCGGTCCTGCTGTCAGCCCTGCTGGCACTGCCGATCGCACCGGCAGTCGCGGACGACCTGAGTGACCTCGGTCCCACGCCACCGGCGAAGGTATCCAGCGCCGAGACCTGGACGTCCCAGGCCGTCAAGGCAAGCAAGGGATACTCGCCTCGTCGTGGCGTGACCTTCAACAACCCGCTCGGCGGTCCGAAGGCCACGTGGCGCATCCACGACCAGATCCTGACGGCCGTCAACAACACCCCCAAGCACGCCACCATCCGAATCATGTCGTGGAACATCATGTCCAGGAGCGCGACGAACGCGCTGCTGAGGGCTCAGCAGCGCGGCGTCCGGGTGCGGGTGCTGATCGACAACACCAACCTCGTCGACGTGCCCAACCCCAGTTACCGCCGTCTCGTGGGCGGGCTTCGCGCAGGAAACAAGAGCCGCGCGAAAATGTGGCAGAGCAAGGCCAAGACCTGTATGGGTTCGTGTCGGGGCAGGGGTGAGGCAGGTTCGTCGCACGCGAAGTTCTTCTTGTTCTCCAAGACCGGGAAGGCCAAGCGAGTCCTCATGGAGGGGTCGGCCAACCTCACCGCGGCTGCGGCCACCAACCAGTGGAACGACATCTACACCTTCGTCGGCAACCGCAAGTTCTACGACGGTGCGGTCGATGTCTTCGACCAGATGTGGCGAGACAACGAGGTGCCCGATCCCTACGTTCAGTTGGACTCGAAGAAGGTAAGCCTGATGTTCAGCCCCTACCTGGGTGAGGGCTACCAGAACGCCGGCGGTGACCAGGTCGAGGGGCTGCTGAGGTCCGTGAAGTGCCGGGGGGCGGTTGACGCCGGCAACGATCGTGGACGCACCGTGATCCGCGTCGCGCCTGACGTGATGCGCAACGAGCGCGGGATGCGGGCCGCCGTGATCCTTCGTCGGCTCTGGAACCAGGGTTGCGACGTCCAGATCGCCTACACCGTGCTCAGCTACCAGATCAGCCGCTACCTGAGGGCCAATGTGGGCCGGGGCCCCGTGCCCCTGCGCCACCTCGTCCAGGACTTCGACGGCGACGGCGAGTTCGACCGCTACTTCCACCTGAAAGCGCTTTCGATCAACGGTGTCGTCGGTGGCGACCGGACGGCTTTCGTGTCGGTGAACGGCTCGTCGAATATGTCGGGCCTGGCTAGTTTCAGTGACGAGAACATCGCGATCTTCCGCAACCGCAAGACGACCCTGAAATACCAGAAGTACATCAGCTACTGGTTCGCCAACCAGCCGTCCAGCGTGTCCTTCCGGCCCACGCTGGCGCGCCCGTCGCTGGTCAACGTGGACCCGTATGCCAATGTCGACATGGACTAATTGGTCCCCGAGTTTCTCGAAGCCGTCACGGTGAGGTGGCCTGCGGGCCTCGTCTCGGTGACGTCGGTAGACAACGCCGGAATCCGCCTCGTCGCCGTGGCCGACCGGCCCCTCGACGTCCTCTTCGACGGGCGCCGAGTGTGGTCGTTCTGGTCGCGCCGCGACACCGGCCATGATCGGTTACCCCGACGCCTGGTCGCGTGGCCTGCTCCGTTGGTAGGCGCGCTCAACGGGCACACCCGGTTGTGCGTGCGCGAGCACGTCAGCGGCCGCGTGCTGTTGGACCAGGAAGTGCAGCTGGGCACCGGTGGCGACCGGATCCGCATCGTGGGCCGTTCGGGCGCACTGGCCGGATTGGACAAGTCCGGGCGTCTGACAGCCACCTTCGAATCGCGGACCGACGACGACGTCGTCCCGCTTCTGGACGCGATCGACACGGTGCTGAGCCTGCTCAACGACCTGGGCGTCAAGCCCTTCATCGCCTACGGCACCTTGCTCGGTGCCGTTCGGGAGGGCAGATTCCTCGGCCACGACTCGGACGCCGACCTCGCCTACGTCAGCGCTGCCAGCGCTCCGGTCGATGTGGTCGCTGAGTCCTTCCGGTTGCAGCGTGCCGTGGTTCGGCGCGGCTTCGCGACCTTCCGCTACTCAGGCGCTGCCTTCCGCATCGACGTGGAGGAAGGTGACGGTGTGCTCCGGGGACTGGACGTCTTCGCGGGCTTCATGAATGAACGGCGGCTCTACTTGATGGGGGAGGTCGCGGCCGACTTCGACCCCGCATGGATCTACCCCCGGACCATGTCCACGCTCGAGGGCAGGTCCTTCCCGGTCCCGGCCCTGCCAGAGCGCCTGCTCGCGAGCATGTACGGCCCCTCGTGGCGGGTGCCCGATCCCGCGTTCAAGTTCCACGCCTCACCACGCACCAAGCGGCAGCTCGACGGCTGGTTCCGTGGAACATCGGCCCACCAGGCGGCCTGGCAGCGCACCTACTCGGGACTGCGGAAGACGATGCCCGCCCGACGCCCCTCGGGCCTGGCTCGCCGGATCTGGCGCGACATTGGCGCGGGCGGCACCGTCGTGGATGTAGGCGCGGGTCGGGGGGGCGACGCCTTCTGGCTGGTTCGTCGCGGGGTTCGCGTGACGGCCTACGACTTTGCGCCGGCCGGTATGCAGGCCGTGGCCGGTGCTGCCCAGGAGCGCGCACTTCCCCTGGAGGCCAGATATCTGAACCTCGGCGATCGGCGGGGCACACTGGTCGAAGGAGCGGCCCTGGCCCATCAGGCGGGCCCACGCGCGGTTCTGGCCCGGCACGTCGCCGATGCGACCAACGACTTCGGTCGCGAGTCCCTGATCCGACTCGCCTCGATGGCCTTGCGCCAGGGGGGCAGGTTGTATCTCGACGTGTGGACTGGCCAGGGGACTGCGCCAACCAAGCTCTCACCGGTCCCTCTCGACGCGTTGACCGATCTGCTCCGAGCCCATGGAGCGACCGTGCTGGAGGCTGAGGAGCTCTCCGGCAACCCGAACTTTCGTCGTGATTACAGTGTCGGCCGGGTCGTGGCCGAGTGGACATCGACGCCGGATGCGCAAGGATGAGGAATATGTGGAATCTGAACGGGCGCGCACGGGAGCGGGCGCGCGAGCTGGAGCAGCGGGTCAGTGACCTGGAGGCCGACCTGGTGGAGATGCGACGCCACCATCTCCGACTCGCTGAGCTGACCGACCTGACGCAGGAGCTGCTCGTCCCGTTCGCCTCGCGGGACACCGACCGTATCGACGCCGCCATCGAGGCGTTCCGGCGCAGCCTGTGAAGGTCGCTCTCGTCCCGCCCCCCACCGCGAACAGGTAGTTCGGAATGGCGTCGAAGGTCTACCTGCACGTGGGCCTGCCCAAGACCGCGACCAGCTACCTCCAGACCGTGGCATGGGGTGCTCGGGACCAGATGCGCAACGACGGCGTGCTGCTGCCCGGCCACGAGCGGCGTGACCATCTGTGGGCCTCTCGGGTGGTGCGCGAGGATCCATATCTGGCCAAGGCTCCGCGGCCCCACCGCACCTCGTGGCAGCGTCTGCTCGAGGAGCTTCGCGGGTGGCATGGCACGGGACTCATCAGCCACGAGTTCTTCGCGGCGGCCAGCGCGGACCAGGCCCGACGTGCGATCGCAGACCTGGCGCCCGCCGAGGTGCACCTGGTCGTCACGGCCAGGGAGCCGTTGGGCCTGTTCACCGCGAGCTGGCAGGAGAGTCTGAAGAACAAGCGCACGACACCGATGGCCGACTACGCCCGGCACGGCTCCAAGGACCCGGGGGCGATCTGGAACTGGCGAACCCTCGACCTGCGCCTGGTCTTGCGTCGGTGGGCCGCAACTCTGCCACCTCAGAACGTGCACGTCCTGGCCCTGAATCGGCAGGGACCGCGAGAGTTGATCTGGCACCAGTTCGCGGGCCTGCTCGCATTGCCGTCGGCCGAGTACGACCTGTCCGGCTCGTTCTCCAACGAGTCGATGGGCGTCGTGGAGGCCGAGACGCTGCGTCGGATCAACGAGAAGCTCGAGGGGTTCGACCGGGCCTTCGACAAGGGTGTGTGGATCCGGACCTTCCTGGCCGACGAGCGCTTGGCTCCGCGCGGCGGTGATCGGTTCTGGCCCGGCCCGGACCGGATCGCTGAATGTCGAGACCGCGGGGAGCGGGCGGTGGCGTTCTTGAGCCGCAGAGGCTTCGACGTGCGCGGCAACGTCGAGGACCTGCTGGTGCCCCGAGACCTGGAGCCGCGCCGTACCCCGTCCTCGGTGACCGATGCCGAGGTTGCCGAGGTCGCCGTCCAGCTCGTGGCGCGATTGCTGTGCGACGTTCGCGAGCTGACCGCACGACCGTCGCCTGACCGCGGCACGGTCGGCGACGGATAGCAGCGAGGGGGATATTTCGTTGGCACCCGGCGCGTACTTCCGACCCGACGTGCAAGGGTTGCGCGCCCTGGCGGTGGGACTCGTCATCCTGGCGCATGCCGGCTTCGGCACGCTGGCCGGCGGCTTCGTCGGAGTCGACGTGTTCTTCGTCATCTCCGGCTACCTGATCACCTCCCTGCTCGTGCGGGAGGCAGCCCGGACGGGCAGCGTCTCGCTCGTCGGCTTCTACGCCCGTCGGGCCCGGCGGATCCTGCCGGTCGCCGTGCTGGTCACGGTCGTCACGGTCGTGACCTCGATACTGATGTTGCCTCGTGTCCGCGCACTGGAGGTCGCCGAGGACGCGGTGTGGTCCTCGGCGTTCCTGGCCAACGTGCGGTTTGCCAGGGTCGGCACCGACTACTTCGCCCAAGGCGAACCTCCCTCACCCCTCCAGCACTTCTGGTCGCTGGCGGTGGAGGAGCAGTACTACCTAGTAGCGTGTCGCTCCCTAGTTTAGGTGTGTCTGGTTGGGAGAGTCTGGGTGGCAGATCTTCCCCTTCTGTCAGACAAGGACGTTCGTTATGCCCTCGCAGAAGAAGCGGCCGGTTAGGTTGACCGATGCTGATCGTCAGAAGTTGGTCCAAATCACTACCACTGGTGTGCATCCGGCTTCGCAGATCATGCGGGCGCGGGTGTTGCTCGCGTTGGATACCGCGGTCGGAGTGGTTGATCCCGAGCAGGTGATCGCGACCCGGCTCGGGGTCTCGCGTGAGACATTGCGGTTGGTCGCGAAGCGGTTCGCCGATACCGGTGGGGACGCTCGGGCCACCATTGCACGCAAGCAGCGCCCGCTGCCGCCAGTTCCCTCGCCGGTAACCGGGGAGGTCGAGGCCCGGCTGATCAAGCTGGCCTGCTCCCAGCCGCCCAAGGGCTACTCCCGGTGGTCGCTACGGTTGCTGGTTAAGCACGTGCTGCTGGTCGATGACATCCCTGATCTGGACCACTCCACCATCGGACGGGTCTTAAAAAAACGAAACTGCGTCCTCATCTGAAGGCGTGCTGGACGATCCCACCGAAGGCCAACGCGGAGTTCGCGGCCCGGATGGAAGACGTGCTGTCGGTCTACGCCCGGATCTATGACCCGATGCGGCCGGTGGTGTGCATGGACGAGAAGCCCTACCAACTCCTGGCCCACGCCCGCGAACCGATCCCTGCCCGCCCCGGGCAGGACCTGCG
>JBBPYJ010000049.1:0-9308 GCA_038200025.1 Propionibacteriales bacterium
AGTCGAAGCCGTTGATCCGCATGTTGAGGATGTCGAAGGTGCCCATCGCCGGCCAGCCGTCCTTGTCGGCGAAGGCGAAGGGAACGACGTCGTCGCGCTGCATCTTCTTGGCCAGCGAGGTGAGTTCGTCCAGGTTGGTCGGGACGTCGTAGCCGCGCTTCTTGAACACCGACTTCTTGTAGAACACCGCCCAGGGGTAGTAGTCCTTCGGCACGAAGTACTGCTTGCCGTCGCTGGCGGTGGAGGCGGCCTTGAAACTGTCGTCCAGACCGTCGACGGGCCACACGGAGCTGACGTCCTTGATCAGGCCCTGCTCGGCGAACTGGTTCATCCGGAAGCCGGCGAACCAGGTGAACACGTCGTCGGGGTTGCCCTGCAGGTAGGTGCTGATGTTGTCCTGGAACGTGTTGTGGTCCACCTCGTTGCGATCGACCTCCACACCAGCCTTTTCGGCGTAGGCCTTGGCCATGTTGGAGAGCCGCACGTAGGCCGGACCTGCGCCACTGGCCTCGTTCATCCCGAATTTGACCGGATCTGAGACGCTACCGGTTTCGCCACCACCGTCGCTACCACCGCAGGCGGCGAGGAACGAGGAGGAGCCCAGCAGTGCGCCAGTGGCTACCGACCCACGCAGGAAGTTGCGTCGCGAGGAAGCCGTGCCACGCACTGGCGGCGGCACCATGAGGGGTGAAGAGGGACGGGAACCGGTCATCATTGTCTCCAAAGGGCTCGAACAAAAACGAACATGTAAAGGCATACTCGAACGCGAGCGGGTCCCCTGTCAAGGTCTCAACGGCATCATTTGCACAACATTCTGGTCAGACTTGCACATATTTCACCAAGAGCACAGTTGACTACAACACGGGTCGGCGACAGGATGGCCGGGTGACCAGTGTGACTTCGCTCTCCTTCGGCGGCGACTACAACCCCGAGCAATGGCCTGCCCACGTCCTCGATGAAGACACCGAACTGATGGTTCGCGCCGGCGTCGACCTGGTGACGATCGGGGTCTTCTCCTGGGCACACCTCGAGACCGCCCCCGGCGAGTTCGACTTCGGTTGGCTCGACGACGTCTTCGCCCGGATGAGCGCCGCGGGCATCGGGATCGACCTGGCCACCGCCACCGCCTCACCGCCACCCTGGCTGACCACCGCGCACCCCGAGATGCTGCCGGTCACCGAGGACGGCTCCACCTTGTGGCCAGGGAGCCGACAAGCCTTCTGCCCCAGCTCGCCTGTCTATCGCGAGCACGCGCTCCGGCTCTGCCGCGCCTTGGCCGAGCGGTACCGCGACCACCCAGCGCTGAAGCTGTGGCACGTCAGCAACGAGCTGGGTTGCCACAACGCGCTGTGCTACTGCGACGTCAGCGCGGCCGCCTTCCGCACCTGGCTGCGAACTCGGTACGGCGACCTGGACGGTCTCAACGAGGCTTGGGGAACTGCGTTCTGGTCCCAGCGCTACACCAGTTTCGAGCAGATCCTGCCGCCGCGAGCGGCGCCGGCACATCGCAATCCGACCCAGCAGCTGGACTTCCGGCGGTTCTCCTCCGACGAGCTCTTGAGGAACTTCATCGCTGAGCGCGACATCCTCCACGAGGTGTCCCCCGGCATCTCGGTGACCACCAACTTCATGGTGATGGAGAACTTCCGCGGCGGCGACTACTGGGCCTGGGCGCGCGAGGTCGATGTCATCTCCAACGACCACTACCCGATGGCCCACGACCCGCAGGCCTATCGGGAGCTGGCCTTCAGCTCCGATCTGGTCCGCGGGCTGGCTGGCGGCCGCCCCTGGATCCTGATGGAGACCTCCACCAGCGCCGTGAACTGGCAGCCGCGCAACATCGCCAAGCGTCCCGGCTAGCTGCTCCGCGCCAGCCTGCAGCACGTGGCTCGTGGCGCGGATGCGGTGCTGTTCTTCCAGTGGCGGGCCTCGCGAGCGGGGGCCGAGAAGTTCCACGCAGCCCTAGTCCCACACGCCGGGACCAACACCCGGGTGTGGCGCGAGGTCGTCGAGCTCGGAGCCGCTCTGGATGCCGTCCGCGAGGTCGTCGGCAGCGGTGCCGACAACAGGGTGGCGATCGTCTTCGACTGGCAGTCCTGGTGGGCCTGCGAGCTGGATGCGCACCCAAGCATCGACGTGGTCTACCTCGACCGTGCCCACGCCCTGCACGGCGCCCTGCTGGATCGTGGGGTCGGAGCCGACTTCGTCTCCCCTGACGACGATCTCGCCGGCTACGACCTCGTGCTGGTGCCTACGCTTTACTGCGTCACTGACCAGACGTCCGCCCGGCTGGCGGAGGCGACCGCGGCTGGGGCAACCGTGCTGATCACCTACTTCAGCGGCATCGTCGACGAGAACGACCACATTCGGCTCGGTGGCTACCCCGGCGCCTTCCGCGACCTGCTCGGGATCTGGGTCGAGGAGTTCCTGCCGCTGCGCAGGGGCGAAACCGTCGAGCTCAGCGACGGCACCCGCGCCGACGTCTGGACCGAGCACCTCCACGTCAACGGAGCCGAGGAGGTGACGACGTACCTCGACGGACCGGCCGCCGGTCTCCCAGCGGTGACCCGCAAGGCCCATGGTGAGGGCTCAGCCTGGTATGTCGCCTGCCGCCAGGACCAGGCCGGTCTCGACGCCCTCGTCGGTCGACTCCTGGACGAGGCCGGGATCTCTGCGGTCGCGCCGACCGTGCCCGGAGTCGAGGTGGTCCAGCGCGTTGGGGACGGCGTCTCGTGGGTCTTCTGCATCAACCACAGCGACCAAGAGGCCAGCGTCGCCGTCACCGGCTATGACCTCCTCGCCGGCGAGGAGGTCATAGGATCAGTCTCCGTGCCTGCCGGCGGCGTCGCCGTGGTCAGGCGAGCCTGATGCTGGCCGCACAGCGACACACGCAGATCATGGCGCACCTCGAGCGCGATGGGATCGTGCGAGTCAGCGACCTGGTCTCGATGCTCGGCGTCTCCGACATGACGATCCGCCGGGACCTCGAAGCATTGCAGGGCCACGGGATGCTCGAGAAGGTGCACGGCGGTGCCGTCGTCCGTACCGAGCCGAGCACCGCCGAACCCGGCTTCGAGGCCAAGTCGGCACGCCAGACGGCGCAGAAGGAGGCCATCGCCATCCGCGCGGCGAAGCTCATCACACCCGGATCGGCCGTCGCGATCTCCGCCGGAACAACGACCTATGCCCTGGCCCGGCATCTGGTCTCGATCCCCGACCTGACGGTGGTCACCAACTCCTTGTGGGTCGCCGATGTGCTGCACCGCCAAGGCAACTCTTCGCTATCGGTCCTGCTGACCGGCGGTTTGCGCACCCCCTCGGACGCGCTGGTCGGACCGATGGCGATCGCCTCCCTGCGCTCGCTGCACCTCGACGCGGTGTTCATGGGCGTGCACGGCATGGATGCCCGCGCCGGCTTCAGCACCCCCAACCTGCTCGAGGCCGAGACCAACCGGGCGATGGTCGCCAGCGGACGACGTCTGCTGGTGCTCGCCGATGCCACCAAGTGGGGAGTGGTCGGGTTGAGCTCGATGGCAGATCTCGGCGACGCCTCGACCGTCATCAGTGACACCACCCTGTCGGCCGACGCCACTAAGTTCCTGTCCGAGCGGGTCGACGAGCTGATCCTGGTCGATCCGGTCACCGACTCCGGAGCTCGCGACCCGGCGGCCGATCGCTGACGCGCTTTGAAGTGGATCCGACACGGCGGGCCTCGGCCTGCCTCGTCGCAGCTTCCTCGGCGGCACCGACCAGGAGCCCGCCACCATGAGGTCACAGGCCTAGGTCGCGCCCGATCAGCTCCTTCATGATCTCGTTCGAGCCGGCCCAGATCTTGGTCACCCGGGCGTCGCGCCAGGCGCGGGCCACCCGATACTCGTTCATGAAGCCGTAGCCGCCGTACAGCTGCACGCAGTGGTCGAGCACCTCGCTCTGGACCTGCGCGGTCCACCACTTGGCCTTGGCGGCATCGATCGCGGTCAGCTCAGCCCTCGTATGAGCCAGCACGCACTGGTCGACGTAGGCCTGCGTCACCTCGACGCGGGTGACCAGGTCGGCGATCAGGAACTTGTTGTGTTGAAAGGCGCCGATCGACTGCCCGAAGGCCTTGCGCTCCTTGGTGTAGTCGATCGTCTCGCGCAGGATCTGGGCCGCGTGGGCCAGGTTGGTGATCGCCGAGCCGAGTCGCTCCTGCGGCAGGAAGGTCATCATGTGGATGAAGCCCTCGTCGACCTCGCCGATCACATTGGCGTGCGGCACGCGTACGTCGGTGAAGTTCAGCTCGGCGGTGTCCGACTCGTCCTGGCCGACCTTGTCCAGCTTGCGACCGCGGGAGAAGCCCGCACGGTCGGTCTCGATGCCGAACAGGGTGATGCCGCGGGCCTTCTTCTCCGGGGTCGTCCGCACCGCGGTCACGATCAGGTCGGCGGAATAGCCATTGGTGATGAACGTCTTCGAGCCGTTGATCACCCAGTCGTCGCCGTCGCGGACCGCGGTGGTCTTCAACGCGGCCAGGTCGGATCCGCCCGACGGCTCGGTCATCGCGATCGCGGTCAGCAACTCACCGGCGCAGAACCCCGGCAACCAGCGCTGCTTCTGCTCGTCGTCGGTCAGGTTCACCAGGTAGGGCGCGACCACGTCGGCGTGGATGCCCACGCACGAGGGCAGCGCCATATTGACCTTCGCAAGCTCCTCGCTGAGCACGGCGTTGAACCGGTAGTCGCCGGCCTCCATCCCGCCGTACTGCTCGGGCACCTCAAGGCCCAGGAAGCCCTGGCTGCCGGCGCCGAGCCAGAAGTCGCGGGGTATCGCCTTGGCCTCGATATGCTGCTCGAGGTCGGGACGGACCTCGCGATCGAGGAACGCAGCGACCGAGGCGCGGAAGGCTTCGTGGTCTTCGTCATAGGGCGCGCGATGCATGCACCGATGCTACCGCCCGGTAGATTGACTCGCCGTTGGTTTGAACGATCCAAAGCAAGGAGCACCCATGCAGATCTGGCCCGGAGCGGCATACCCGCTCGGCGCGACCTTCGATGGAAGCGGCACCAACTTCGCTCTCTTCAGCGAGGCCGCGGACCGGGTCGAGTTGTGCCTGTTCGAAGGCAATGGCGAGCGCAGTGAGCTGACCGAGACCCGCGTCGAGCTGACTGAGGTCGACGGCTACGTGTGGCACTGCTACCTGCCGCAGGTCCAGCCCGGCCAGCGCTACGGCTACCGGGTGCACGGCGACTACGCCCCCGGGCAGGGGATGCGCTGCAACCCCAACAAGCTGCTGCTGGACCCCTACGCGAAGGCCACCTGGGGCACCATCGACTGGTCGCCGGCACTGTTCGGCTACGAGTTCGGCGACCCCGACTCGCGCAACGACGAGGACTCCGCGGCGCACATGGTGCTCGGCGTCGTGATCAACCCGTTCTTCGACTGGGAGGGCGACCGGCAGCTGCACATCCCCTACAACGAGACCTTCATCTACGAGGCGCACGTCAAGGGGCTCACCGAGCTGCATCCCGACGTGCCCGAAGAGCAGCGCGGGACGTACGCCGGGCTCGCGCACCCGTCGGTGACCGCCCACCTCACCCAGCTCGGGGTGACCGCGATCGAGCTGATGCCGGTCCACGAGTTCGTCCAGGACAACACCCTGCTCGAGCGCGGCCTGCGCAACTACTGGGGCTACAACACGCTGTCCTTTCTGGCCCCGCATTCGGACTACGCGATGGACTCGACCGACCCGGCCCAGCGCGGGCACCAGGTCCAGGAGTTCAAGGCGATGGTCAAGGCCATGCACGCCGCCGGCATCGAGGTCATCCTCGACGTGGTCTACAACCACACCGCGGAGGGCAACCACCTCGGTCCGACCCTGAGCTTCAAGGGCATCGACAACGGCGCCTACTACCGGTTGATGGAGGACGACTTCCGCTACTACCGGGACTACACCGGGACCGGGAACTCCCTGAACGTGCGGCATCCGCACTCGCTCCAGCTGATCATGGACTCGCTGCGCTACTGGGTGACCGAGATGCACGTGGACGGCTTCCGCTTCGACCTGGCGGCGGCGCTGGCGCGCGAGTTCTACGACGTCGACCGGTTGGCCACCTTCTTCGAGCTCGTGCAGCAGGACCCCGTCGTCAGCCAGGTCAAGCTGATCGCCGAGCCCTGGGACGTCGGACCCGGCGGCTACCAGGTGGGCAACTTCCCGCCGCAGTGGACCGAATGGAACGGCGACTACCGCGACACCGTGCGCGACTTCTGGCGCGGCGAGCCGTCGCTCGGCGAGTTCGCCAACCGGTTGTCGGGGTCCTCAGACTTCTACGAGCACTCCGGACGCCGCCCGGTGGCCAGCATCAACTTCGTCACTGCCCACGACGGCTTCACACTGCGCGACCTGGTCTCCTACAACAGCAAGCACAACGACGCCAACGGCGAGGACGGCAACGACGGCGAGAGCCACAACCGCTCGTGGAACCACGGCGTCGAGGGCCCGACCGATGACCCCAAGGTGCTCGAGCTGCGATCGCGCGAGCAGCGCAACTTCCTGGTCACCCTGCTGCTCAGCCAGGGGGTGCCGATGCTGCTGCACGGCGACGAGCTCGGACGCTCCCAGAATGGCAACAACAACACCTATGCCCAGGACTCCGAGCTCAGCTGGGTGCACTGGGACACCGTCGACCGACCGCTGGTCGAGTTCACCGCCGCCATCTCCCGGTTGCGGGCCGCGCACCCCACCTTCCGCCGCAAGCGCTTCTTCACCGGCACCACGGTGCTGACCGGGGACAAGAAGCGACTCAACGACATCGTCTGGCTGCACGTCGACGGTCAACCGATGGGTGCCGACGACTGGAACGGCAGCGGCGCGAGACTGCTCGGGATGTACCTCAACGGCCACGGCATCGAGGGCACCAACGCGTTCGGCGAGACGATCGAGGACGACCACTTCCTGCTCTACTTCAACGCTGCCGACGAGAATGTCGACGTGGTGTTGCCGCCCAAGGAGTACGCCGGCTCCTGGGACGTGCTGATCGACACCGCGGGCACCTCCACCGACACCGCGACCCACCGGGCCAACACCAAGCTCGAGGTCTACGCGCGCAGCGCGGTGGTTCTGCGCGAGCACCACAAGCCGATCGCCGAGATCGACCACACGGTGGCGGCATCGGTCGCCGCCTCGGTGGCTGCACTGGCCGACACCCCCGCCTCCAGCCAGCGCCCGCGGACCGGCCAGCACCCCAAGGGTACCCAGCCGAAGTCGACCCAGCCCCAAACGACCCAGACGACCCAGACGACCCAGGCGACGAAGACGACCACCGAGGACTGATTTCATTTGAACGGCCACCCCCCAACCGGCGGGCCAGTCAGCGGGCCCGTCAGCACGCCCGTCAGCACCTACCGACTGCAGATCACCGAGGATTTCGACCTGTTCGCGGCCGCGCGGACGCTGTCCTATCTGCACGATCTCGGGACGGACTGGGTCTACCTGTCGCCGATCCTGGCGGCCGAGGCCGACAGCGAGCACGGGTACGACGTCGCCGACCACTCCCGGATCGATCCGGGTCGCGGCGGCGAGGCCGGACTGGGCGCCGTCTCGGCCGAGGCTCGGCGGCTCGGGATGGGGGTGCTGGTCGACATCGTCCCCAACCACGTCGGGGTGGCGCACCCGGCGGGGAACTCGTGGTGGTGGAGCGTGCTCACCTCCGGTCAGTCCTCGCCGTACGCCGATGCCTTCGACATCGACTGGGCCGCCGGCGGCGGCAAGCTGCGGATCCCGGTGATCGGCGACGACGACCAGAAGATTCTTGGGGGGCCGATTGCGAGACTGCGGGTCGAGGCCGGCCAGCTGCACTACTACGACAACGCCTATCCGCTGGCGCTCGGCTCTGCCGACGACTACGTGGATGGCGGGGCTGCCGAAGGTTCGGACGGCGGGGTCAGCGGGGTCGATGCGAACACCGTGCACGCTCGTCAGCACTACGAGCTGATCAACTGGCGGCTGGCCGATTCCGGGCTGAACTACCGCCGGTTCTTCGCGGTCAACTCGCTGGCCGCGATCCGCGTCGAGGACCCCGAGTGGTTCACCAAGTCGCACTCGGTGATCGAGCAGTGGTTCACCGACGGGCTCGTCGACGGGCTGCGGGTGGATCACCCGGACGGGCTGCGCGATCCGGTCGGCTACCTCGACGACCTGGCCGCAGTCACCAGCAACGCCTACGTGCTGGTCGAGAAGATCCTGGAGTCCGGTGAAGCTCTGCCTACCGGGTGGGCGACGGCGGGGACCACCGGCTACGACGTACTGGCCCAGATCGATCGGGTGCTGACCGACCCCGCCGGTGAGGAGCCGCTGACCGCCCTGGACGACCGGCTGCGTAGCGGTGCCATCAGCGGGCCCGCCGACTGGCACGCCATGGTGCGCGACAACAAACGCCGGGTCGCCGACACGATCCTGCGCTCGGAGGTGCTGCGGATCGGCCGCGAGCTCCGGGTTCTGCTGGCCGACGCGCCCGCCGACACCGAGGATGCGGTCGCCGAGCTGTTGGCCTGCTTCGGGGTCTACCGCTCCTACCTGCCGCAGGGCCGCGAGCACCTGGACGAGGCCCTGGCCGCCGCCCGGAAGCACCGCCCCGATCTCGGGGGCACCTTGGACCTGCTGGCCCCGGTGTTGTCGGACCCCACCGCTGCCCCGGCCCTGCGCTTCCAGCAGACCAGCGGGATGGTGATGGCCAAGGGCGTCGAGGACCAGTCGTTCTACCAGTGGTCCCGGCTGACCTCGCTCAACGAAGTAGGCGCGGATCCGGCTGAGTTCTCCTTGTCCGTCGAGGCGTTCCACAACGCGATGACGACACGCCAGCAGACCTGGCCGGACGCGATGACCACTACCTCCACCCACGACACCAAGCGCTCCGAGGACGTCCGGGCCCGGATCGGCGTACTCGCCGAGATGCCCGACGTGTGGCGCAGCGCTGTGGATGACCTGCTGGGCTTGGTGCCGGTGCCCGACCCCGGCTTCGGCAACCTGCTGTGGCAAGCCATCGTCGGCGCCTGGCCGGCTTCGCAGGTGCCTGCGGACCTGCGGGAGCGGCTGCATGCGTACGCCGAGAAGGCAATGCGCGAAGCCGGCGACCGGACCACCTGGATCGACCCGGACGTCGACTACGAGGCTGCGGTCCACGCGGTCGTGGACGGCTGCTTCGACAACGCCGCCGTCCGCGCGCGGCTCGACGCCGTGCTCGCCGAGGTCGTCGACCCTGGCTGGACCCAGGCCCTCTCGGCCAAGCTGTTGGCGTTGACGATCCCGGGGGTGCCGGACGTCTACCAGGGCA
>JBBPYJ010000050.1:0-3063 GCA_038200025.1 Propionibacteriales bacterium
CAGCGACTTGTCGCAGCCGGCCAGCAGCACCGAGCCATCGAGGCGCTCGGCCATCATCACGGTCTCCACGGAGTCGGCGATCACCTCGCGGCTGACCAGAGAGAAGTGCATCCCCTCGTGACCCATCGAGATGCCGTCGCTGACCGAGATGGTGCCGAATTCCAGGGGGTAGCCGCCGGCCGCGTGCACGCCGTTCTTGACCGCCTTGGCCAGCCGGTCCAGCGACAAGTTGCATGGCGTGATCTCGTTCCAGGACGAGGCGACCCCGATCTGCGGCTTCGACCAGTCCTCGTCGCCCATCCCGACCGCGCGGAGCATCCCGCGGGCGGCGGCCCGCTCGAGTCCGTCGGTGACGTCGCGGGAGCGGGGCTTGAGGTCGTAGTCGGGCATGAGAGGAGACTACTTCTGCCCGCGGCCCAGTCCTGCGCGCCTCACCCCGACATACAATGACCCGGAGAAGAAGGTCGTGATGACCGAACACGGTTGGCGGTCGCGAGGTTGATCCCGGTGGGCGCCGAGGTCGATCGAATGGCCGATCTCGTCGCGGCTGGAATCGTGCAACCTCCACAGGCTGCTCACCGGCGACTGCCCACCGCGCGAGTCACCCTCGTCGGCGGGGGATCGCTGGACGACGACGTCACAGCACAACGCGGGTGATCGCGTACTTCGACCCCTCGATGCTCATCAAGCTTCTGGTCGACGACGAGCTATGCCGCGGCGACGCCCAGCGACTCTGGCTCGAGGCAGATCACCTGCTCTGCGCTGGGATTGGCTACGTCGAGTCCAGGGCGGCCCTGGCGCTGCGGTGACTGCCCAGGCCACCGTGGAGGAGGCCCTCCCCCGCCCTCAACGACTGCGGCCCGCTTCACACGACTGCGGCCCGCAGCACGAGTACGTCGGGCAGGTCGCGGGTGATCTCCCGCCAGGACTCACCGGCGTCAGCCGAACCCCAGACCGCCCCGTTGCGGCCGCCGAAGTAGATCCCAGCCTGCGCATGGGTGTCGGCACACATGGCATCGCGCATCACGGCCACGTAGTAGTCGTCGGGCAGCTCGCCCGACCCGAGCTCCGCCCAGGTCTCACCGGCGTCTTTCGAGCGCCAGACCCGGGCCTTGCCGTCGATCGGCCAGCGTGCGGTGGCCTCGGCGATCGGGAAGGTGTAGATCGTGTCCGGCTCGTGGGGATGCACCACCATCGAGAAGCCGAACTCGGCCGGCAGCCCCGGCACGATGTCCTGCCAGGAGTCGCCGCCGTCATCGGACCGGTAGACCCCGCCGTGGTTCTGCAGGAACAGCCGGTCGGGTCGTTCGGGGTGCCTGGCCACCTTGTGGACGCACTGCCCGAACTCGGGGTAGTGCAGATCGCCGGGCATGAACTCTGTCTTGACCCCCTGGTTGGCAGGCGACCACGACGCGCCACCATCGCTGGTGCGGTAGACCCCGCCAGTCGAGATGGCCGCCAGCACCGATTGTGAGTCGGTGGGGTGCGGCAGGATCGTGTGGAAGGCTTGGCCGCCGTACCCGCAGTTCCACTCCTCGCGGTGCGGGTGGTCCCAGAGGGCGCGCTCGAGCTCGAAGGTCTCGCCGCGGTCGGTGGACCGGAAGATCGCTCCCGGTTCGGTGCCCGCGTAGATCACGCCGTCGTCGATGCCGGGCGCCAGCTGCCAGACGCGGGCCACCGTCGCGTCGGTGTCCTCGGGGAACCGCACTGCGCCGTTCGGTGTCTCCTGCCAGCTCTGGCCCCAATCATCGGAGCGCCAGACCTGCGGCCCGAACCAACTCGATGACGCACCGACCAGCAGGCGTGGTTGCTCCCCGCTGGTGTCCACGAGGCAGGAGTAGACCTCCTCCATCGCAAAGTGCGGTCCACTCCACGACCAATCGGCTCGCACCTCGTCGCTGGTGCCGATCCACAGACCCTTGCGGGTGCCGACCATCAGAACAGTACTCATGCGAGTCCTTCCGTTGTATTCCTAACAGGAATAGTAGTCTTGTCAGATCATGCGTCAAGACCCTGCCGTAGCCGAACCCGATGACAGTCCCCGGCTGCCGGCGACGTCGTACGCGCTGCTCGGGCTGTTGACCTTCGGCGACGAGCTGACCGGCTACGAGCTCAAGCAACGCGCCGACATGACGCTGCGCTTCTACTGGACCGCGCCGGCGATGAGCCAGGTCTACACCGAAGTTGCCCGGCTGCTGCGCCTCGAGCTGGTCGCCACCACCGTCGAGGGCCGGACCACGCGCTACCGGATCACCGACGCCGGCCAGCAGGCCCTGCGCGAATGGATGGACACCACGCCGGCGGGATTCCCGGTGCTCAAGCACCCGGTCGCGCTGCGCTTGCTGATGGGCCACGTCACCGAGGTGAGCCAGTTGCAGACGATGCTGGAGGAGTACGTCGCCGAGCTGGCGGCGAACCGTGCGGACCTGGCCGAGGTCCGGGCCTCCCTGGTCGGTGCGGACGCGCCCGGTCAGCCGTTCTACTACCCCTCGCTGGTGGCCGACTGGGGGCTGGACTACTTCGACGGCGAACGCGACGTAGCGCGCAAGACGCTCGGCCGACTGACCGAGGCTGCCGACCAGTAGTTTGGTCCCGTGCCGCGTCCTGCCCTGTCACCGGTCTGGCTGGTGCTCGGCGGCATCTTCTCGGTGCAGTTCGGCGCCGGGATCGCCAAGCACCTCTTCGACGTCATCGATCCGACCGCGATGGTGTGGCTGCGGTTGACCACCAGTGCGGTGGTGCTGGTGGCCATCGCCCGGCCGCGGTTGCGCGGACGCAGTCGAGCCGACTGGCTGGTCGCAGCCAGTTTCGGAGTCGCCCTGGGCTCGATGAACTGGGCGATCTACCAGTCCATCGCCCGCATCCCGCTGGGGCTTGCGGTCACCATCGAGTTCATTGGCCCGCTGACCCTGGCGGTGCTCGGCTCGCGCCGGTTCCGGGACTTGGTCTGGGTCGGGGTGGCCGGTGTCGGGGTTGCGTTGCTCGGGTTGGAGCGGACCGCGATCAACCTGCCCGGGGTGCTCTTCGCGCTGATCGCCGGCGCCGCGTGGGCGGCGTACATCC
>JBBPYJ010000051.1:0-8808 GCA_038200025.1 Propionibacteriales bacterium
CGGATCGCGGTCTCACGTCTTCCCGGAGCCACCGACGAATCGACCATCGCCGCACTCCGACGCGCCAACGCCACGAAAACCGCGGACCTGATGGCAGCCCTCCTCGACCGCTCCTGACGACCCCGGGCGCCAGGTTTCCCCTGCCCTCTCAATGCCGTCACGCCTCTTGCAATCGCGGACGGGCACCACCCCGGGCGCACCCGGATAGGCCGTCGCACCTACTTCCCACAAGGAGGTGGCCGCGATGACCGTCACGATCAACAAGATGAGCGCCGGCAGCGGCTACGAGTACTTCCTGCGCACGGTAGCCGCGGGCGACGGGGACCGATCCCTGTCGACGCCGCTGACCCGCTACTACACCGAAGAAGGAACGCCACCCGGCCGGTGGATGGGCTCAGGGCTCCCCAGCCTGGAGAGCCACATCAACACCGGAGACGAGGTCGCGGAAGACCAACTCCGACGTCTGATCGGCGAAGGCAAGCACCCCGTCACCGGCGAGCATCTCGGCCGCAGATACCGGGTCTTCAAGAAGCCCGAGGAAGGCAAGCGCGGCCACGCGGTCGCTGGCTACGACCTCACGTTCTCGATCCCGAAGTCAGCGAGCGTGCTGTGGGGCGTCTCCGACGCCGGGACGCAGGCGATCATCGCCGACGCCCACCACGCAGCCGTCGCCGAAGCGCTCGACTTCGTGGAACGCGAAGTGCTCGCCACCCGCGCCGGCGCCAAGGGACCCAAGGGCGGCGTCGCGTAGTTCGACACCACTGGGGTGATCGCCACGGCGTTCGACCACTGCGACTCCCGAGCAAACGACCCACACCTGCACACCCACATCGTGATCAGCAATCGCGTCAAGACCACCCGCGACGGGGCGTGGCGCACCATCGACGGCAACCCGCTGCATGCCTGGGTCGTCGCCATCTCCGAGCTCCATGAAGCCGTCTTCAGCGACCACCTCACCCGCGCCCTCGGCGTCGACTGGCAACGACGCCCCCGCGGTCGCGACCGCAACCCCGCCTGGGAGATCACGGGAGTCCCGCAGTCACTGGTCGAGGGGTTCTCCGGCCGCTCACGCGACATCAACGAAGTGACCGACCGACTCATCGAGGAGTACGTCGCCAACCACGGCCGGCGTCCACGTAGATCCACAATCATGAAGCTCCGCCAGCAGGCCACACTCTCCAGCCGCCCCGAGAAGCACATCCACTCGCTCGCCGACCTCACGACAACATGGCGGCGCCGCACAGCAGAGGTGCTCGACGGCGACGCAGTCTCGTGGGCACGTGAAGTGACCACGAACCCAGCCCGACCAATGCTGCGTGCCGACGACGTCCCCCTCGACGTCCCCCTCGACGTCATCGAAGAACTCGGTCGCACGGTGGTCGCGGTCGTGGGTGAGAAGCGCGCGACCTGGCGCCGCTCGAACCTGTACGCCGAGACGGCCCGACAGACTCTCGGCTGGCGATTCGAGCAGCACCTTCGCACCGGCCTGTGCCGCGTGATCGGTCTCGCGCCCAGCGCCGCCGCCGCAGCGGTGCTTGCCGAGGACGAGCTGGCCGCGCTCGAAGCGGACGTGGCCTTGCTGGTGGTCGTAGAGCCACTCAGAACAGCTTCTCGCAGCCGAGGACCGGTTGCCGCAACATCCGGTGACGAGATCCTTCGATCCATCTCACTCCTTGGATGCCCTCGGGCGCGGCCCGGCCGGACGCCGGGCCACTCCGAGTCTCGCGACGGCCCTGCCGACGGTCCTCTGGCTGGTGCCGAGTTGGACCGCGATCTCATCGAGGGTCATGCCACGCTGGTAGAGGCGGTCGGCGCGCTCGACCTCAGCCTCATCCAGGCCGAGCCGGCGGCGCGCACCGCGACGATTCAGATGGTCGGTGACGGTGGCTCGGTGGACGCCGTACGCCTTGGCCAGTGCAACGACGCCCTCGCCGACCTGATGCCTGGCGACCAGTTCGTCGACCTGGGCGGGGTCAGGAGGGTTTGAGCCGTCCCGATCTCACGCACCACCTGGCCGTCAGACCGAGTCGCGGCCACCTCGCCCCGGTCTCGGGCGCCGGCGAACGACCGCCACCCCACGCGCAATTCCACGGCTTTCATGGACTTCGGCGGGTTCGAGAAGCGTCGCACCACGTTCGCCAGCAGGATCCGGGCCAGGTCCCTCCAGCATCCTTGGGAGGGCCGGGCCCAGATCTTATTTCCGCCCGGCACATTTCAGGCTGGTCCCACAATGGGCCTATGGAGTTGGGTCGCGAGGAGTTCGAGGCGCTGGTCGACCGCGCCCTCGACGAGATCCCCGACGAGCTGGCCGCGCTCGTGGGCAACGTGGTGGTGATGGTCGAGGACCGTGCGCCGGCCGATGACCCGAATCTCCTGGGGTTGTACGACGGTGTCGCACTCACCGAGCGCGAGGCCAACTACGCCGCCCAGCTGCCCGACAGGATCCTGCTATTCCGTGGTCCGCTGCTGGCGATGTGCGAGGACGAGGCACACCTGGTCCGCGAGGTGCGGATCACCGTCGTGCACGAGATCGCCCACCACTTCGGGATCGACGACCGCCGTCTGCACGAATTGGGCTACGGGTAGGGTCGGCAGCACAGACAGGGGAGCCCGGGCACACGGGCTGAGAGTGCGGACCAGCCGCTGACCCTAGAACCTGCTCCGGTTAGTACCGGCGAAGGGAGTCATCGTGCCCAGACAACTCAGTAGTTCACGTACCTCAAGAAGTTGCGGCAAGCAGTACGCCGCTGCCCTCACCGCCACCGTCGTCCTAGCGACGACCACGGCCTGTTCGCTCGTCGGGGGCGAGACCGAGGAAGCGACCGCACCAGACGGCTCGACTCCGGACCGGGTCGTGCTGGTCACCCACGACTCCTTCACGTTGCCCAAGAAGCTGATGAAGAGCTTCGAGGCCGAGTCGGGTCTGGACCTGGTGGTCCGGGGGGCGGGTGACGCGGGCACGTTGACCAACAAGCTCGTGCTGACCGCTAGCAACCCCACTGGTGATGTCGCCTTCGGGGTCGACAACACCTTCGCCTCGCGGGCGGTCGACGCCGGGGTGTTCGCTGCCCCGGACGATGGTGACCAGCTGGTCCCGATCGACACCGGCAACGTCTGCGTCAACATCGACACCGGCTGGTTCGAGGAGCGGGACCTGGCGCCGCCGGAGACGCTCGCCGACCTGACCGACCCGGCGTACCGCGACCTCTTCGTGATCCCCGGCGCGGCCACCAGCTCGCCGGGGATGGCGTTCCTGCTGAGCACCATCGCCGAGTACGGCGACGACTGGCCCGACTACTGGGGCGAGCTGATGGACAACGGCGCCAAGCTGACCAGCGGTTGGAGCGACGCCTACTACGTCGACTTCACCCAGGGTGGCGGCGACGGGGACCGACCGATCGTGGTCTCCTACGACTCCTCGCCGGCCTTCACGCTGACCGAGAACGGCAAGGATTCGACGACCCAGGCGCTACTGGACACCTGCTTTCGCCAGGTGGAGTACGCCGGGGTGCTGGCCGGGGCCGACAACCCCGCCGGTGGGCGGGAAGTGATCGACTGGCTGCTGTCGGACGAGGTACAGGCGGCGCTCCCCGAGGCGATGTACGTCTTCCCGGTCGTCGGCAGTGTCGAGCTGCCCGAGGACTGGGCGGAGTTCGCGGTCCGCCCCCAGGAGTCCTATGAGGTCGATCCTGACGAGATCGCCGCGAACCGCAAGGACTGGCTGACGACGTGGTCGGACGTGACCTCGCGCTGAGCGCTGGGCTCCTGGGACGCGCCGGTAGATCCCGACTGACCCGGCTGGCGCTGCTGGCGGCGGGACCACTGCTGGTCCTCGGGGTGTTCTTCGTGCTGCCGGTCAGCGGGATGATCTCGCGCGGCTTCGTGATCGACGGCAGCTTCGATCCCGGTGGCGTCCTCGAGGTGCTCGGCCGCTCCCGGGTGCGCGGGGTGCTGTGGTTCACGTTGTGGTCGGCGGCGGCCGGCACGGCGATGTCGCTGCTGCTGGGACTGCCCGCGGCGTACGCCCTGCACCGCCTCGATCTGCCCGGACGGCGGCTGGTCCGAGCCGTGCTGCTGGTGCCCTTCGCGCTGCCCACGGTGGTGGTCGGGGTCGCCTTCCGCCAGCTCCTCGGCGACGCCGGTCCGCTGGGCTGGTTGGGGCTGGACGGCTCAGCGATCGCGATCATCGGCGGGCTGACGTTCTTCAACGCCGCCGTGGTGGTCCGCGCCGTGGGCGCCGCCTGGGAGGGGTTGGACCCACGCCCCGGAGAGGCGGCAGCAGCGTTGGGAGCGACACCGCTGCAGGTGCTGCGCACCGTCACCTTCCCGGCGCTGAAGCCCGCGCTGGTGTCGGCGACCACGGTGGTCTTCTTGTTCTGTGCCACCGCCTTCGGGGTCGTGTTGACCCTGGGCGGGCTGCGCTACAGCACGGTGGAGACCGAGATCTACCTGCTCACCACCAACCTGCTGGACCTGCAAGCGGCGGCGGCACTGTCGGTGCTCCAGCTGATCGTGATCGTGCTGCTGCTGGCGCTGGCGCAGCGGGCGCGGTCCACCCCCGACCCGACCCAGCAACGCGTCGTCGCCAGGGCCCGACGGCCGCGACGCTCCGATGCGGGTGTTCTGGTGGTGACCGGGTTGCTCCTGACTTTTGTGCTCGTCCCGCTGCTCACCCTGGTGACGGGTTCGCTGCGGATCGAGGGTGGCTGGGGGCTGGCGAACTACCGAGCGTTGGCCACCGCCGGTCGCGACACCGATGGCACCGGGGTGCTCAACATCTCGGTCACCGACGCGTTGATGAACTCGCTGCGGATCGCCTTCGACGCGACCTGGATGTCGCTGCTGTTGGGGGTTCTGGTGGCGCTGGTGGTCACCCGCCGGTCCCGCACCCGGGCCGAGCAGCGGCTCCGATCCGGACTGGACTCGATCTTCATGCTGCCGCTGGGAGTCTCGGCGGTCACCTTGGGCTTCGGCTTCCTGATCACCTTGGACAGTCCGCCTCTGGATCTGCGCGACAGCCCGTTGCTGGTCCCGATCGCCCAGGCGTTGGTGGCGCTGCCGCTGGTGGTGCGCACCCTGGCGCCGGTGCTCGCCTCGATCGACGATCGGCAGCGGCAGGCGGCCGCCTCGCTGGGGGCCGGCCCGCTGCGCGCCCTGCTGACCGTCGACCTGCCAGTCGTCCGGACTCCGCTGCTGGCGGCGGCCGGCTTCGCCTTCGCGGTCTCGCTGGGGGAGTTCGGGGCCACCTCGTTCCTGGCCCGCGAGGACCGGCCGACGCTGCCGATCGTGATCTTCCGGCTGCTGGGCCACCCCGGCGCCCTGAACTACCAGATGGCGTTGGCCGCGTCGGTCGTTCTGGCCACGACGACCGCCGTGGTCATCCTGGCCGTCGAGCAGCTGCGGGTCACCAGTGTGGGAGCGTTCTGATGGTGTTGTCCTTGACCGATGTGGGCGTGGAGTACGACGGCGTGGTCGTCGTTGCCGATGTCTCACTGAGCCTTGCCGACGGCCGGGTGCTGGCGGTGCTGGGTCCCTCGGGGTGCGGCAAGTCCACGCTGCTGCGCGCGATCGCCGGTTTAGAGCCGGTCAGCACCGGATCGATCACCTGGGACGGCCAGGATCTGGCGCGCACGCCGACCCATCGCCGGGGCTTCGCGCTGATGTTCCAGGACGGTCAACTGTTCGCCCATCTCAGCGTGGGGCGCAACATCGCCTACCCGCTGCGGTTGCGCCGAGTGCCGGCGGCCCGACGCGAGGGGCGGGTGCGCGAGCTGCTCGACCTGGTGGGTCTTTCCGGCTTCGCTGAACGCCTGCCGGGGAGTCTGTCGGGCGGTGAACGGCAGCGGGTAGCGCTGGCGCGGTCGTTGGCGGTCGAGCCGCGGCTGCTGTTGCTGGACGAGCCGCTCTCGGCCCTGGACACCGCGCTGCGCGGGCGCCTGGCTGCCGACCTGGCCAGCATCCTGCGCGAGGCCGGGACCACCGCCCTGATGGTCACCCACGACCACGAGGAGGCGTTCACGGTGGCCGACGAGATCGCGGTGATGCGAGCGGGTCGGATCGTGCAGCAGGGCTTGATCGACGAGGTCTGGCGCAGCCCTATCGACGTCGAGACCGCGCTGTTCCTGGGCTACGCGCAGGTCCTCGAGGGGCCGGCGGCGCACCGGGTGCTTGAAGCGGCCGGGCTGCCGCCGGCGTCCGCGGTCGCCGTACGCCGCTCGGCGCTGCAGGCAGAGACCCTCGGACCGTCGCTGCAGGGACTCGTGGCGGAACTACGGACCACACCGGAGCAGCTGCGGCTGAAGGTGAACGTCGAGGGGGTCGGAGAGCTGGATGCGGTCGCCCCACTGGACGCCCACGTGGGTCTAGGTGATCGGGTCGGGCTGCGGGTGGACGGCACCCGGCTGGCGGTCCTGGCGGATTCTGCGAATTCCGGGGCTCTGGGTCCATCTCTCTAGACTGCGCCTATGTACCGTCGGGCCTATGCGTTGCTGATCGGCGTGGCCGCGACCATGGGCGGGCTCGCGGTGATCGCCGCGCTCACCCTCGATAAGCGGCTGGCCGACCCCGACGGTTTCCTCGGTCCGGCCATCGTGCGGCTCCCCATGCTGTTGATCGGCGCCTTCCTACTCGACATGCTGCCGCGAGTGATCGCCTCGGTCCGAGGGGGTCCCGGTGGCATCAAGACGGTCGTAAGGCGCCGGATCGCCGAGCACTGGACCCGCGAGCGGCTGACCCTGGTGGTGCTCGGGGTGACCTGCTTCTACATCACCTACGTCAGCTATCGGAACCTGAAGTCGTTCCTGCCGTTCGTCATCGAGCGCAAGTACGACCGCGAGCTGCACCTGATCGACCGGGCGCTGTTCTTCGGCCACGAGCCCGCCGTCGTCCTGCACGGTCTACTGGGTGAGGGGTTGGTCGCGCACGGGTTGTCGTTCATCTACCTGTGGTTCCTTCCGCTGGTGCCGTTGGCGCTGACCGCGTGGCTTATCTGGTCGCGCAACATCTCGTTCGGCTACTGGTTCGCCACCTCGCAGTGCATCGCCTGGGCGTTGGGCACGCTCTCCTACTACGCGCTGCCGACCCTGGGCCCTGGATTCCGCTACCCGTGGCTGTACGAGGACCTGTCGGAGACCGGGACGACGAGTCTGATGGATTCGTTGTACTACGGAAGATCGAAAGTGCTTTTCGGCTCCGTCGAGGACGCCGTCCAGTCGGTCGCGGGCTTCGCCTCGCTGCACTGCGCGATCACGCTCCTGGTGGCGCTGCTGGCCCAGTACACGCTGCGGTCGCGGATCGTGCACTGGGTGCTGTGGGTGAACTTCGCGATCACCATTGTGGCCACGCTGTACTTCGGCTGGCACTACGTCGCCGACGACATCGCCGGGATCGTGATCGCCCTGGTCGCCTTCTACGTCGGCGGGATCGCGTCCGGTCAACGCTTCGACAGACACGGGCTCGCCTCGCACCCGACGACTGACTCTTCGCTGGTGCCGATCACGCGCGATTGACCTTCCGCGATCGGTGGCGGACTCGCTGAACGGCATACCGAATTTTGTCGGGCGAGTCGCGAATTACACTTTTGTGATTAGTCAAGGCGACACGCCGACTGATTCGCAAAAACTTTACTTTAGTGTTCCAGTTGTGTCTCTTGCGCACTAGCGTGACGCAAGTTGCCCACGGGATCTCTGGTCGTCCGGGGCCTTGTACGCGCCCTGTCACCGATCCAGGAGTTTGCTTCGTGGTTATGCCGTCTTGCAGGTTTCGCAGTCCTCTCCCGATGTCGACCCGATGGGTCGCGGCCGCGCTGAGCGCCGGGCTGGTGGCCAGTGTCGGGGCCATCGCGCCGGCCTCGGCAGCTCCTGACGAGACGCTGCCGAGTGCTCAGCGGGTGGCCCAGGCTGCGGCCGTGGCGGCTTCGCAGGCACGCAGTGTGGACGGGGTCCGTACCGACCTGATGTTGGCGAGCCAGCGACTGGACGCGGTGACCATCGCTGCGGCCGAGGCGACCGAGGACTACAACGAGGCCCGCTGGCAGTTCGGCGAGGCTCGTCGCGCCGCCCGCACGGCTGACGCCGCGCAGAGCAAGGCCGCCAAGCGGGTCGAGCGCCAGCGGCTCGCCTACGAGGCCACACTGTCGTCGTCCTACCGGATGTCACCGGAGCTCAGTGCGTTGTCCGCCATGGTGGAGTCGGATGGGATCGGCACGGTCGTCGATCAGACCACCACCCTCGGCAACGCCGAGGAAGCCCTCGATCAACAGTGGGATGAGTTCCAGGCCGCCAAGATCGTGGCCGACGTCACCGCGACCAGCGCCGATGAGACTCGCGAGGCTGCCGAGGGCCTGATGTTGAAGACCCGTTCGACGAGAGACGCGGCCCGCGACAGCGAGGCCAGCGTGACCGCCGGGGTCGACGCGATCGCGGCCGAGCGGAACCGGTTGGTCGCCGAGCTCGCCGACCTGCAGGGTGTCTCGGTCCAGCTGGCGGCCAGCCGCCAGGCCGACCTCGAGCGTCGTGCCGCCGCCGAGCGCAAGCACGAGGAGAAGCGCCAGAAGCCAGCGCCGGTGCCGACCCCGGTCCCGACTTTTGCTCCAACGGCGACCCCGGAGCCGACGGCTACGCCTGAGCCGACTCCCACGACGCCGGCCCCGACCGCCAGCGCGACGCCGACTCCGACTCCGGTGCAGACCCCGACGGTCGAGCCGGTTCCCACCCTCGAGCCGACCCCGACGGTTGAGGCGACTCCCACCCGCGAGCCGACCCCGACGGGTGAGGCGACTCCCACCCGCGAGCCGACCCCGACGGGTGA
>JBBPYJ010000052.1:0-8816 GCA_038200025.1 Propionibacteriales bacterium
GGTTGGCGTTCTTCAAATCGTGGATCAGTTGGGCCAGATCCTCGATGGAGTAGATGTCGTGGTGCGGCGGTGGCGAGATCAGCCCGACGCCGGGTGTGGAGTGCCGGGTCTTGGCCACCCAGGGGTAGACCTTGTTGCCGGGCAGCTGCCCGCCCTCGCCGGGCTTGGCGCCTTGGGCCATCTTGATCTGGATGTCGTCGGCGTTGGTGAGGTATTCAGACGTCACCCCGAACCGACCTGAGGCGACCTGTTTGATCGAGGATCGCCGCGCCGGGTCGTGCAGTCGCTCGGAGTCCTCGCCGCCCTCGCCGGTGTTCGACTTCCCGCCCAGCTGGTTCATGGCGATCGCCAGCGTCTCGTGAGCCTCCATGCTGATCGAGCCGTAGGACATCGCCCCGGTCGAGAACCGTTTGACGATCTCGCTCACCGGTTCCACCTCATCGATAGAGATCGCCGCCCGACCGGTCTGGCCGGCGTCACGGAACTTGAACAGCCCGCGCAGCGTCATCAGCCGCTCCGACTGCTCGTCTACACGGGAGGTGTACTGCTTGAACACGTCGTAGCGGCCGGTCCGGGTCGAGTGCTGGAGCCGAAAGACCGTCTCGGGGTCGAACAGGTGCGGCTCGCCGTCGCGGCGCCACTGATACTCCCCACCGGTCTCGAGCTCGCGGTGGGCCGGGGCGATGCCACCGCGGGGGTACGCCGTGGCGTGCCGCAGCGCCACCTCGTCGGCGATGGTGTCCAGTCCGATGCCACCCAGCTTGGAGGTGGTGCCGGAGAAGTAGCGGTCGACCACCGCCTGAGACAGCCCCACGACCTCGAAGATCTGCGCACCGGTGTAGGAGGCGACCGTGGAGACGCCCATCTTCGACATCACCTTCAGCACCCCCTTGCCGAGCGCCTTGATCACGTTGGCCACCGCTACCTCTGGCTCGACCTTGACGTAGAACCCGTCGCGGGCCAGGTCCTCGACCGATTCCATCGCCAGGTAGGGGTTGACCGCGGCCGCGCCGTAGCCGATCAGGGTGGCGATGTGGTGCACTTCGCGCACGTCACCGGCCTCCACGAGCATCCCGACCTCAGTGCGCGACTTCTCCCGGACCAGGTGGTGGTGCAGCGCACCGGTCAGTAGCAGCGACGGGATCGGGGCCAGCTCGGCGGT
Source organism: Propionibacteriales bacterium (assembly GCA_038200025.1). Taxonomy (GTDB): domain Bacteria; phylum Actinomycetota; class Actinomycetes; order Propionibacteriales; family Nocardioidaceae; genus Nocardioides. The sequence goes on from JBBPYJ010000052.1 coordinate 1,163, forward strand.
CGAGTGCCGGTCCGACAGCACGATGATCCGGGCCCCGGCGGCGATCGCGGTCGACACCTCGGCGCAGATCTCGTCGATCCGCGCCGCCATCGCCACGCCCCCGCCCTCGACCTCGTAGAGGCCGCGGGCGATGTGGGTGACGAAGCCGGGCATGTCGCCGTCGCGGTTGATGTGCCGGATCTTGGCCAGGTCGTCGTTGGAGAAGACCGGGAACGGCAGCACCACCTGGCGACACGACGACGGCGACGGGGCCAGCAGGTTGGCCTCCGGACCGATCGAGCCCGACAGCGAGGTGACCAGCTCCTCGCGGATGGCGTCCAGCGGCGGATTGGTGACCTGGGCGAACAGTTGGACGAAGTAGTCGAAGAGCAGCCGCGGCTTGGTCGACAGCGCCGCGATCGGGGTGTCGGTGCCCATCGAGCCCAGCGGTTCGAGAGCCGCGTTGGCCATCGGGGTCAGCAGCACCCGCAGCTCCTCCTCGGTGTAGCCGAAGATCTGCTGACGCCGCGTGACCGAGGAGTGGGTGTGCACGATGTGCTCGCGCTCGGGGATGTCGCCCAGGTGGATCAGGCCGGCGTGCAACCACTCGTCGTACGGATCCTCGGCGGCGAGCTCGGTCTTGATCTCCTCGTCCTCGATGATCCGGTGCTCGTCGGTGTCGACCAGGAACATCCGGCCCGGCTGCAACCGACCCTTGCGCACGATCGTCGCCGGGTCGATGTCGAGGACCCCGACCTCGGAGGCCAGCACGACCAGTCCGTCGTCGGTGACCCAGTAGCGCGAGGGGCGCAACCCGTTGCGGTCCAGCACCGCGCCGATCTGCGATCCGTCGGTGAAGACCACGCAGGCCGGTCCGTCCCAGGGCTCCATCATCGCGGAGTGGAACTCGTAGAAGGCCCGCAGGGCCGGGTCCATCTCGGCGTGGTTCTCCCACGCCTCGGGGATCATCATCAGCACCGAGTGCGGCAGCGAGCGCCCGCCCAGGTGCAGCAGCTCCAGCACCTCGTCGAAGGAGGCGGAGTCCGAGGCGCCCGGGGTGCAGATCGGGAACAGCCGCTCCAGGTCGCCGGGGATGACGTCGGAGGCCAGCAGCGCCTCGCGGGCCCGCATCCAGTTGCGGTTGCCCATCACGGTGTTGATCTCGCCGTTGTGGGCGATGAACCGGAACGGGTGGGCCAGCGGCCAGCTGGGGAAGGTGTTGGTGGAGAAGCGCGAGTGCACGATCGCCATCGCTGAGGCCATCCGGGGGTCCCTCAGGTCGGGAAACACCTGGTCCAGCTGCCCGGTGGTCATCATCCCCTTGTAGACCAGGGTGCGCGAGGAGAGCGAGGCGAAGTACGCCGCGGTCTCTTTCTCGGCCCGCTTGCGCAGGCAGAAGGCTCGACGCTCCAAGGCCATCCCGGACAGTCGCTGGCCGTCGCCGGCCACGAACAGCTGCCAGAAGGACGGCATCACCGAGCGGGCCGTAGCACCGAGGGACGCGGCCTCGACTGGCACCTCGCGCCACCCCAGGACGCTGAGCCCCTCTTCGACGGCCAGCTCCTCGATCCGCTGTCGAGTCTTGGCCACCTGCTCGTCATCGCCGGGCAGGAAGCCGGTGCCGACGGCGTAGGTCTGGGCCGGGGGCAGCTCAAAGCCGGCCTCGGCGGTGACCTCGCGCAAGAAGCCGTCGGGGACCTGGATCAAGATGCCCGCACCGTCACCGGAGTTGGTCTCCGCACCAGCCGCGCCTCGGTGATCGAGGTTGCGCAGCGCAGTCAGTCCCTGGGCGACGATGCGATGGCTCGCCTCGCCGGACAGCGTGGCGACGAAGGCGACGCCGCAGGCATCGTGCTCATGGCGAGGGTCGTAGAGGCCCTGGGGGGCTGGGAATGCATGCACGGGCATTCTCCCGTCGTCTTGGGCGAGCAGGGTCTGGCTTGGCAGGGGACGACGTTGGCCCTCGCGAAGCGCCAACCTACCACCGACCCAGCCATGAGATCGGGCCACCGGTTGGGCCACCGGTTGAGACGTGGATCTCACCGGTGGAAGCAGTCAGCTCGCTTCCACCGGCGCGGGCTCGCGAAAGTAGACCGAGTCCTCGCGACCCGGCCGCAGTCGCGCCGACATCACCAGGTAGGCCAGCCCGACTGCGAACAGGATGATCGAGAGCCAGACGTTCCAGCGCAACCCCAGCACATCGTTGAGCTGCACGTCGTCGATGCGCAGCATCTCGATCCAGGACCGTCCGGCGGTGTAGAGGACCACGTAGAGCGCGACCACCCGACCGTGCCCCAGGCGCCAGCGGCGATCGGCCCAGATCAGCAGCGCTGCGGCGCCCAGGCACCACAACAACTCGTAGAGGAAGGTCGGGTGGAAGGTCGAGGCGTCGAGGTAGCCGGCCGGGCGGTGGACCGGATCGATCTCCAGCGCCCACGGTAGATCGGTGGGTCGCCCGAAGAGCTCCTGGTTGAACCAGTTGCCCAGGCGACCAAGGGCCTGGGCGACCAGCACTCCGGGCGCCATGGCGTCCATCACCGGCAACACTTTGATGCCCTTGAGGCGGGCGCCGACGACCACACCGAGGGCCCCCATCGCGATCGCTCCCCAGATCCCGAGCCCACCGCGCCAGACGTAGAGCGCGGCGACCGGACTGCGGCCCTCACCGAAGTAGAGCTGCCAGTCGGTGGCGACGTGGTAGAGCCGCCCGCCCACCAAGCCGAAGGGGACGGCCCAGATCGCCAGGTCGGAGATCTCCTGCTCGGCCCCGCCGCGCGCGCGCCAGCGGCGATCGGCCATCCAGACCGCGACCAGGATCCCGGACACGATGCACAGTGCGTAGGCCCGGATCGGGATCGGACCGAGGTGCCAGACCCCCTCCGCGGGGCTGGGGATGGCACCGGAAACGATGGCGGGGACGATCGTGGCTGCCAGACTCATCATGAGGTGCCCGCTGCCTGGTCGCCGACCGCCTGCGGGTCGTCGAGCAGCCGCACGATGTCCTCGGAGATCTGGGCCGACGAGGTGCTCTGGGTCCACACCAATGGCGCCCGGCCGTGATCGTTCACCGCCACGATCGGGGTGCTGTGATCGACCTCGTAGCCGCCACCGGGCAACTTCACGCCACGGCTCACGTAGACCCCCAGCTTCTTCCCGATCGCCTTGATCGTGTCCAGTTCACCGGTCAATCCCATGAACCCGGGGTCGAACTGATCGAGGTAGTCGCGCAGCACCGCACCGGTGTCGCGGGCCGGATCGGTGGTCACGAAGGCCACACCGACCTGGGCACGCTGCTCATCGTCCAGCCGATTCAGGGCCGAGGCCAGGGTGGCCATCTGGATCTGGCAGATGTCGGGACAGTGGGTGTAGCCGAAGAACACCAGGGTCAGTGGCGTGTCGGTGGACCTGGCGAGCGAGAATGCCTTCCCGTCGTCAGCGGTCAGCGGCAGGTCCGGCACGACGTACGCCTGATCGCCCAGCGCCGAGCCGTGATAGCCGTCGTCGTCGCCACCCACGATGATCGCGTTGGATCCCGGACCGGCGTCGACCTGGGTGCAGGCGCCCATCAAGAGGGCCAGCACGACGAGAACCCCCAGACGGAAAGCTCTAGGCACCGCGCACGCCCTCGGCGAGCTCGGCGGTCAATCGCGACAGTGCGGTCAGCCCCGCAGTGCGGTCGCCGGGATGGTCGAGCAGGGTGCGCACGAACGCGGAGCCGACGATCACGCCATCGGCGTACGACGCCACGCCGGCGGCTTGCGCCCCCGTCCCGACCCCCAGCCCGACGGCGATCGGGAGATCCGTCGCTGCTCGGGCGCGGTCGACGAGCGGCTCGGCCAAGTCGCTGGTCGCGGCACGAGCCCCGGTCACCCCCATCACCGCAGTGGCGTAGACGAACCCGCGACAGTGCGAGGTCGTCATCGCGATCCGGGCCTCGGTAGACGACGGGGCAACCAGGAAGATCTTGTCGAGATCGTGATCGTCGGCGGCGGCCAGCCACTCCTCGGCGCTGTCCGGAGTCAGGTCGGGGGTGATCAGGCCCGCACCCCCGGCGGAGGCGAGGTCGGCGGCGAAGCGGCGTACGCCGTAGCGCTCGACGGGGTTCCAGTACGTCATCACCACGGTGGGCACGCCGGTGGCGGCCACCGCCTCGACCGTGCGCAGCACGTCACGGGTCCGGACCCCGCCCTCGATCGCCTGCTGGGCGGCCGCCTGGATCGTAGGACCGTCCATCACCGGGTCGCTGTAGGGCAGGCCGACCTCGATCACGTCGCAGCCGGCGTCGACCATCGCGCGCATCGCGTCCATGCCGTCGTCCACCGTCGGGAAGCCAGCGGGTAGGTAGCCCACCAACGCGGCCCGGCCCTGCTCGCGCGCGGTGGCGAAGGCGGCAGCGGTGCTCACCGGCGCGCTTTCTCGGCCAGGCCGAACCATTCGACCACGGTCTCCATGTCCTTGTCACCGCGGCCGCTGAGGTTGATCAGCACCGTGGCCTCCGGGCCGAGCTGGCGGGCCACGTCGAAGGCGCCGGCGAGGGCGTGGGCGGACTCGATGGCGGCGATGATGCCCTCGGTCCGGGCCAGCAGCGCCAGCGCGTCCATCGCCTGGGCGTCGGTGATCGGCAGGTAGTCCGCACGTCCCGACTTGGCCAGGTGCGCATGCTGAGGACCCACGCCCGGGTAGTCCAGGCCCGCCGAGATCGAGTGCGACTCGATCGTCTGCCCGTCCTCGTCCTGCAGCACGAAGGTGCGCGCACCGTGCAGGACCCCGCTCTCGCCGGCGTGGATGGTGGCCGCGTGCCGACCGGTCTCGACACCGTCGCCGCCGGGCTCGAAGCCGTAAATCGCCACGTCCTCGTCGTCGAGGAACGCGGTGAACAGACCGATCGCGTTGGAGCCGCCGCCCACACAGGCCGCCAGCGCGTCGGGCAGCCGCCCGGTCAGCTCGAGACACTGCTCGCGGGCCTCGTCGCCGATGCCGCGGGTGAAGTCGCGGACCATGCTCGGGAAGGGGTGCGGTCCCGCGGCCGTGCCGAAGAGGTACGCCGTGTGGTCGACGCTGGCAACCCAGTCGCGCAGCGCCTCGTTGATGGCGTCCTTCAGGGTCGCGCTGCCGGAGTCGACCGGGATCACGGTGGCGCCGAGCAACTGCATGCGAGCCACGTTCAGGGCCTGTCGCTTGACGTCGACCGAGCCCATGTAGACGGTGCAGTCGAGTCCGAAGTAGGCCGCCGCGGTGGCGCTGGCCACCCCGTGCTGACCCGCGCCGGTCTCCGCGATCACCCGGGTCTTGCCCATCCGCTTGGTCAGCAGCGCCTGACCGAGCACGTTGCGGATCTTGTGGGCGCCGGTGTGGTTGAGGTCCTCGCGCTTGAGCAGCAGCCGGGCACCCCCGATCACCTCGGTCAACCGGGTCGCGTCGTACAGCAGGCTCGGCACCCCGGCGTAGTCGCGCAGGATGTCATCGAACGCACCGGTGAACTCCGCATCGGCCATCGCCTCGCGCCAGGCGTCGTGCAGCTCGTCCAGCGCGGCAATCAGCGCCTCGGGCATGAAGCGGCCACCGAAGTCGCCGAAGAACCCGCGTTCGTCGGCTCCCCACCGGTCGGTGTCGAGTGTCACCGGAGTTCCTCTTCTCTGTGATCGGGCATTTCGTCGTTCGATCTCGGTTCCTGCTGAGTTCCAGTCCAAGGGAGTCGGTCAGAGGCGTGTCGGCACCGCGCACATGGCCTGGACCGCGGCCTCCGGATCGTCGTGCCTGACCAGCGCCTCGCCCACCAGCACGACCTGAGCCCCCAGCGCGGCAACGCGCTGCACATCGTCGGGACCGGCAATCCCGGACTCGGCCACCAGCACCGCCTCGTGACGTAGTTGTCCTGCCAGTCTGCCGAACACCTGGTCATCGACCGTCAGGGTCTTCAGGTTGCGGGCGTTCACACCGATCAGCTCGGCTCCGATCCGCACGGCACGCTCAGCCTCGGCCTCGTCGTGGATCTCCACCAGGACGGTCAACCCCAGCTCACGCGCATGGTCGTGCAGGCCCCGGAGTTGCTCGTCGTCCAGCGCAGCCACGATCAGCAGCGCCAGGTCGGCTCCGGCGACCCGGGCCTCGACCAGCTGGTATTCAGTGACGATGAAGTCCTTGCGCAGGATCGGGGTGGCGACGACGGATCGGACGGCGACCAGATCGGCCAGGCTGCCACCGAACCGGCGCTGTTCGGTGAGCACACTGATCGCGGCGGCTCCCCCGCGCGAGTAGGCAGCGGCGAGGACGGCCGGCTCGGGAATGTCGGCGAGGTCGCCCTTGCTGGGTGAGCGCCGCTTGACCTCGGCGATGACGCTGATCCGGTCGGAGCCGAAGTCGGCCATCGGGTCACGCGGCGGGTCGACGTCACCGAGAGCGGCCCTCAGGTCGGCCAGGCTGCACCGCGACTCACGGTCGGCGAGGTCGGCGCGAACGCCGACGATGATCTCGTCGAGCACAGACAACGCGGGGCCTCCGAAGTTGGGTTGGGCAGTTCAATCCAATCGTCTCACGGGCAACACCCCCGCCGGTTCTCCTTGACCGCCCGATCCGCCCCGGGTCGGCTGCTGAGGCCCACGTGCGATCCGGGCCGGTCCGGATGTGTAATCTCCGTCGTTCTGGGCACGATAGTGAGCAGGGCACGACGGTATGCATCGTCCGCATTTCAATCACCTCGATCAGGAGCAGAATGAGCTACAACGCACCCCCGCCGCCGCCCAACTACGGCGGAGAATCGCCGTACGGCGCACCCGTGCCGCAAGGCACCAACAGCAAGGCCATCTGGGCGCTGGTGACCGGCATCTTGTCGGTGCTGTGTTGCGGCCCGGTCGGTGTGGTGGCGATCATCCTGGGCCGTTCGGCGCAGGCAGAGGTCGCCCAGACCGGCCAGAGCGGCGCCGGGATGGCGAAGGCGGGGTTCATCCTCGGCATCATCGCGCTGGCGCTGATGGTGCTCTACGTGATCCTCTACGCCACTGGGGCCCTGACTCTTGACGGCACCTTCAGCACGAACTGACGCAGACTGTCGCGTGCCCGGCATCGGCGGGCTGGCCTCTTAGGAGGCCAGCCACGCTCCCATTGGCAGGTTGCGCACGACAGTGAACACCGCGATCAGTCCCAGGGCGAGCTGACCCCACACCAACGAGGTGTTGCGCAGGCCGCGAGAACGCGGCGACGGGTCACCGTGTTGGTCACCCTGCCAGCTGCGCCGCAGCCACCAGGCCCAGGCGAGGATCAGCAGCGGGATCGCGAGCACGAAGAGCAGGTTGCTCGACGCCGCCCCCGCCAGATCGAAGTTCGTCAGGTCGTTGACCGCCCGCAGACCGCCGCAGCCCGGACAGTCCCAGCCGGTCAGGAACTTCAGCGGGCACAGGCCCCAGCTGCCCTGCTGATGAGGGTCTCGCGCGTGCAGCGCCAGTGTCGCCAGGCCGATCCCACCAGCGGTCAGCAGCGGCGGGCCGACCCGCCGCGCAGTGGCCCGGCCGGTGATGGCTCGGCCGGGAGCGCTGCCCACAATGCTGGTGGCCACGGGGCTATTGGGGCTCGCCAAGACCGGCCTTGGTCATCACGACGTAGACCGGCATCGCCACCAGGATCACGGCCAGACCGATCCAGAAGATCGTCAGATTGATCGGGGTCAGCATCAGGCCGA
>JBBPYJ010000053.1:0-12380 GCA_038200025.1 Propionibacteriales bacterium
ACCACCAAAGGATTATGCGGACAGAACGCCCATCAGTAGCGCCCTGACCAGCCCAGACAGCCCAACAGGGCGCATAACCCAGCCGTCCGCCTAATGTCGGTTATGCGGAATTCCGCATAACAGGCACTTCTACGCCAGCGGCCTGATTGCGGCCGGCTGCGACGTGGTCACCGTCCAGCGGGCGCTCGGCCACGCGAGCGCGACCATCACCCTCAACACCTACAGTCACCTGTGGTCGACCGCCGAAGACCGCACGCGCTCAGCAGCAGCGGATCTGATGCGGCAAGTCGGTCACGTTGCGGACTGAGCGCGGACTTCCGCACACCGCAAGCCGTTGACCAGCGCAAACGCGCGGATTCAGCGGTAGTTGGTGAACTGGACGGCGAACTCGTAATCCTGGCCCTTGACCAGCGCGATGATCGTCTGCAGGTCGTCGCGCTTCTTCGACGACACCCGCAACTCGTCACCCTGGATCTGGGCCTTGACACCCTTGGGGCCCTCGTCGCGGATCAGCTTGGAGATCTTCTTGGCGTCCTCGGACGAGATCCCCTCCTTCAGTGCGATCCCGATCTTGGACTGCTGACCCGATGCGCGCGGCTCGGAGGCATCCAGGATCTTCAGCGACTGGTCGCGCTTGATCAGCTTGGTCTGGAAGACGTCCAGCACGGCGGTGGCCCGGTCGTCGGCGCTGGCGGTGATCTCGATCGCCTCGTCGCCCTGCCACTCGATGGTGGCACCGGTGCCCTTGAAGTCGAAGCGGGTCGCGATCTCGCGCGCAGTCTGCCCGAGCGCGTTGTCGACCTCCTGCCGGTCGATCTTGCTGACGATGTCGAACGAGGAGTCGGCCACGGTGTCCCTCCGGTTGCGATCTGGTGCGGGTTTGCGGCTATCCTTGCTGCTCGTTGTCACCTGACCAAGTCGTCCGCGGCTCGGCCACGGCGTCAGCACTGGCAGGTTGCCCGAGCGGCCAATGGGAGCGGACTGTAAATCCGTCGGAGTATTCCTTCGCAGGTTCGAATCCTGCACCTGCCACCAGCGTCAATGCCTCGGCGATCACGAGGGCCACCATCGGTAGGCCGACTCCGGGCGATCCAGCCCCAGGATCCAGCTCTGAGGCGTCGAAGCCGGAGAAGCACGACGGCCGGCACGAGCGTGCCTGCACCGATGCCGACCACCGACGCAGTCGAATCAGTCCACTCGAGCAACTGGGCGACCCCCAGGAAGCCGAGGAAGGCGCTGGCCACCCCAACACCGCACCGCGCCACGTACTCGGCCACCGACATGGGCACTGGATGTGTCGACCGGTCGAAGGCATCTCGGCTGCGGGCCTGGGTGTCGATCGCCGTCCAAGCGTTCTTGACAGCAGCGGGATTTAGGACGCTGGTGCCCAACGATTCGGCCCAATCACCGACCGCGGGTCCGACCAGGACCGGCACACCATTCAGCACCCGGATCCGGTCCGTCCCTTCCCACTTCCCGAGGCCCCCGCCCCACAGAACCACCACAGGGTGCACCTTGAGGCCGTGCTTGCGCAGAGGCTCCCAGAGGCCCATCGACCGAGCACTAGACGCGGCTTGCCTGACCGCATCGTGCTTTCGGGCCCGGGCGAAGTCGCTGTCCCAAGACGCGCTCCAATTGGTCTCAACAGCGTAGACACCTCCGGGCCCGATGAGCACGTGGTCGACGTCGTCTCGTCGCAGCAAAAAGTGGTTGACGACAAGCCAGCCGTGACGTCGCATCTTGCGCAGCTCCCGGGCAGTCCATTGCTCGGGCTCGCCGCCCATCATCACCGGCGCAGTGCCCGTGGCTTGCATCGTCAACGACCAGATGAGGCCCGGCACAGCTGCCAGCACCACCCCGAGGATCAGGCCTTGAGAAACAGCGCGGGCGTGAGGGCGCATACGACCAAGCCCACGGCGAGGGCGAACGCCGCGAAGCCAGCGACCGGCTTCCAGTGCTCGCGCAGGAAGGTGCGCTGATCCGTGCGGGCACGAGCGCGAGCCCACGAGCCCGCCCTGGCGTCGCCCGCCAGCTCGTGTTCGCGCCGCCGCGTCGTCAGTGTCTGTCCGAGTCCCATGACCGGAAGTGTCGCCTAGGTACTCCCGTCGCGTGAGAAGAATCGGACTATCACGCGCTGAGACTCCGGCTGAGTCAGGTCGACCGATCCTCCGGATGCGCGAGCACGGCGTCGATGTGTCGCATGGCCATCTCGTCCTGTCCCTCGAGACACTGGGCGTAGACCTTCAGTAGCACCATGACGCTGTGCCCAGCCCAGGCGGCCACCTGCGTTGCAGGGACGCCGGCGTTCAGCCATGTCGACAGACAAGCGTGGCGCAGGTCGTAGGGACGTCGAGCCAACGGGGATGCGAACTGCTCGGGGGTCAGTATTGCTCGCCGAGCCTGCTTCCATACGCGGTATGCGGTTCCCATCGAAAGGGGGTTGCTGTAGAGGCCGGGGAGCGGCGTCCCGGCCTTGCCGGTGCGGGTCACGAACAGGCGTCCACCGACACCGACGCCGTACTGCTCGGTGTGACGACGCAGGGTGGCGACCAGCTTAGGGACAGCCATCGAGGTTCGCGACACCGGCAGGCTCCCGAAGTGGTGCTCACCGGTCTGCCGGCACCGAGCTTGGGAGCAGCGGCGAGCGGCCGCGTCGGGCCGTGTTGCCGTCGAGGTCGTGGATCGGGTGGTGGAGGTCGAGAGGCCGGTCACCGTCGTCGAGCGGGTTGAGGTCTCGGTCGCTCCGAAGGGAGGTGCCTGGCCAGCGCTACTGCTCGATCTCGCCAAGCAGATTGACGCCGACCGGATATATGACCGCGACCTCCGACAGGTCGCAGAAGCTCTGAACTAGTCCTCATGGCCCTTCATCGACGTAGAGGTTGGCAGCGTCTCATGCGATAACTACGTCCCGACATTGGGCGACTCAGTCCGCATCGGCGGGGCGGACCGACCGCACAGGCCGCGCCGCGCCAGGTATCGGATCTCTAGTGCTTGAAATCAGAGCTGCCCGCCGACGCCGGTGCGCGCGCTGCGTCACAACGGATCCGTAGCTTCCAGCCGAACACGCGGGGCAACAGGTGTGAGGTGCTGGATCGTGATCATGTGGTGAGCCGTCTCTACGCGTTTCGGTGTCCAGGTTCCCGGTCCTGGATCGCCTGTGAGGCGCAAATGGTGCCGAGACCCCGTGATGCCGAGCGCGTGCCACAGCGGCGTCCGCAGGCACAGCCGCGGGCCCTGTCCGAGGCGGAGCGTGCGGCGGTGTTGGGGGTGTTGCACTCCGAGCGGTTCGCCGATACCGCCGACCACCGTGTACGCGACGCTGCTCGATGAGGGAACCGCTTGGCCGCGCAGGGTCGGCACGTGCGCGTTGTCAGCCGCGGCCTCGTACCACCCGTGAACCCGCTCCACGAATAGGTGGAGCGGACTCTTGGCGACGTACGCGACCCGACCCGCATGCCAGGAACTCGTGCCCGGAGCCGAGGTGGTCGTACTCGCGACGCATGGCTTCGCCGGTCCTGGCGGGGCCAGCCCGCGCTCCGTGGACCAGCAGGGCAGCCGCAATGTCATTGCAGCGGTCGAGCAGGCAGATGCGGACGTGGAGTGCTGTCCATCGCTGGGGCGTCGGCGACCAACCCGTTGGAGCTCGCACGCGTGAAGTACGGCGCCGAGGAGCATCTGCGTGCATCACGATGCCGCTGGGCCGCGGTGAGGTCCGACGCCTTCGCCCAGACCTGCCTTGACGTGCTCGAGCAGACCGCTCCCAAGTGCACCGGCCGATGGTCTTCGGGGACGGCACGAACCCCATGGCTGGGTCGACGTGCACGAGGTCGCCGCCCCTGTCGAGCACGCCGTGTTGGAGCCGTCGCTGTGCGGCCGCGTCCTGGAGTCTCTGGTCCGGAGCGGCTGACTATGGAGCAGCTGGCAACCTTGGTGATAGAGCAACACGGCTGGCCGGGAAAGCCCCGCCGCCTCCCGCGCTTGGCGCTGCGGGTGATGGCGACCCTGGCCACCACCGTCCGGCCCCACCTCGCCCGTCAGGCGCGCGCCTCTCTGGCGATGGACGGACTCCCACCGGTTGACGACCACGAGACCAGGACAGTTTTCCCCGACCTCCCGCTGTACCCGTCAGCCGGTTGCTCACCTAGACCGCCTGACCCCATAAGGCGACCGACGCTGCCACAGAACGTCGGGATGAGGAAAGACGCAGCGCGGCTAGGGCAGAAACGACCAGCACTCTGGTCCGTGGCTCAAGCAACCAAGGGCCGTTCGATATGGGTCGAGCAGGCAGTTATACGTCGGCCCGCGGCGGGGCTTTCCCGGACAGCGTGCTGGGTCAGGGTGCGACCGTTCATGGGGTTTGCTCGGTGCCGCTCCGTCGGGTCGCCAACGAGGCGACCTGGGCGTCCACTAGGACAAGCACGGCGTCGACGGCGTCCCGCAGGCTCAGCACCAGGGCAGTGTCGAGCATGTCCTGGCTGGTGAGCCCGCGGTGGACCCATCGGGCGGCCCCGGGGTGGTCGTGTCCGAGCCGTTCGCGCTGGAGAGCCACGAGCGGGATCACGGGGTTTCCGTCTGCTTCGGCAGCCGTGGCCAGCACGTCCACCCCGCTTCTCTGACCAGGTGACCGCCGCGGTGCAGACGTTCGAGGAACGGCTGTAGGCACCACCACCCCGTGACGACGAATGGGCAAACGGTTCGCCTCCACGGATCGCCGGGGGACCTGACGATTCCGCAACGAGCGTCGTTGGACTGTGTTAGCGTCCGTGAAGGTTCTGGTACGGACCTGAGACGCTGCTAGTCAGTGGCGCATTCGCTCGATCAGCTTCTCTGGGATGGAGCCCAGCATGCGAGTTTCACTAGGGTGTCGGCGCATGGGTCTGCTCACCGCTCTTCCCTCGCTGCTGCTTGCCATGTGCTGGCCCGCGACCCCTGCTCAGGCCGACGACCCGCCGTTCATCGGGTGGAGTGCGGCGCTGCCGGCGATCTCCTGGCAGTTCGACCCGACCAGCGCCGACGAATGTGCGGCGGGACGGGTCAGCTGCGTCGAGAAGACGATCCGTGAGATGGAGAAGCGTTTTAACCCGCTCGCCGCCGAGTGTGCACACTCGGCGGTCTTCGCACTGGCCTATCTCCGGACCACGGAGACGTATCTCCGCACGGCGCAGACCGCGGGTTTCTACAGTGACCCGGCCTTCGTCAACCACGAAGACGCCGCCTTCGCCGCCATGTACTTCACGGCGTACGACGACTGGGCCGGTGGTCGGGTGTCTCGCGTGCCGCCGGCCTGGCGGGTCGCGCTCGACGCGGGAGCGGACCGACGGGTCACCGGGACGGGCGACCTGCTGCTGGGCATGAACGCACACGTCAACCGGGACCTACCGTTCGTCCTTGCTTCGATCGGCCTGGTGGCCCCCGACGGCAGTAGCCGCAAGCCCGACCACGACACGGTCAACGCCATGCTCAACCAGGTTGTCCAGCCGCTCATCGCGGAGGAAGCCGCGCGCTTCGACCCAGACATGGAGTTCATGCCGACGCCGTACGGCGTCGGGTACACCGGGCTGATGCAGATGCTCGTGGCGTGGCGCGAGTCTGCGTGGCGGCAAGCCGAGCAGCTGGTGACGGCCCCAGACCCGGCTGCCCGTGCGCGGGTCGCCGAGGCGATCGAGCAGCACGCCGTGTCCGAAGCACGGGCCATCGTGGCCGCGACCAGTTTCGCCCCACCGCTGACTTCCACCAGCAGCAGAGACCAGTACTGCGTTGCTCACGGGCCCGCCGGAGGCTGAGTGTCGTCCGAGGAGTCCGTGCCCCCGCAACGGCATCGGTCGACCGCTCGCCTCAGGTCAGCGCCTGTAGGGCCCGGGGAAGTCAGCGCTGAGCGGGGTTCCGCGGAGGGTCCGCTCAGGGGCTGGCCGAGTGCCGCGGTCCAGGTGGTCACCCAGCGCCTTCCCGGTCGTCTGCGCCGACGGGTGGTCCTGGCCGAGGCAGTGGCCGAGCTCAGCCACTGGGCGTTGACCGCCAGCCAACCCGACGAGCTGCTCGAAGAGTCGCTCCGGGTCGCGGTCGAGATTATCGGGGCGGACTACGGCACCGCAGTGCGCCGGCTGCCCGACGGTCGGCTGCGAGTTGCCAGGGAGCTGGGTCCCCAGCCGTTTGCTCCGGGGACGATTCTGTCGGTGTCTCCTGACCGCTCGTACGTGCTCCGGGTAATCGAGACTGGTCAGCCCCTCGTATCTTCGGATCTGCGGTGTGACCCACGCATCGCGCCGCCGAGCTCACTGCTGACCCGGGGCATCGTGAGCGGGCTGGCGGTCCCGGTGCGTGGTGCGGAGGCGGTGATGGGCGTGCTCGCGCTTCACTCCCGGCACCGCCGCCGGTTCAACCGCGACGACCTGGCCGCGGCCAGCGCCCTTGCCAGCGTCGTGGCCACCGCCTGGGAGCAGGCGGAGCAGCGGAAGCGGCTTAGCCACCAGGCGCTGCACGACCCGTTGACCGGGCTGCCCAACCGCACCTTGTTCCTCGACCGGCTCGACCATGCCCTGGTACGGCGGCTGGCAGAGGGGGATGTCGACCACCCGAGTGGTGTCGCCGTGATGCTGATCGACCTGGACGAGTTCAAGTGGGTCAACGACCGCTTCGGCCATGCCGCGGGGGACCGGCTACTGAGGATGGTTGCCCATCGCCTGCGAAGCGTTGTCCGGCCCGAAGACACCATCGCGCGCCTGGGCGGTGACGAGTTCGGGTTGCTGTGCGACCTGATTACCGACGAAGCCGCCGTTCGGCTCGCCGAACGGATGCGAACGTCGTGCAGCCAGCCCGTCGACGTGCCCGGCTCCATGTTGACAGTGAGCGCAAGCTTCGGGATCACCTTCGGCCAGCGCCCGGCCGCCAGGCCGCGCAGCTCAGCGGTCCTGCTCGACGAGGCGGACGCAGCGCTCTACCGGGCCAAGGACCAAGGCCACGGTCAGATCCAGGTATTCGACGACCGCCTCCAGCGCGCCACCCGCCGACGTCGTCAGATGGAGGTGGACCTGGCCGAGGCCCTGGAGCGCAACGAGTTCCGTTTGCACTACCAGCCGGTCCGTCGGACCGGTGATCTGCACACCGTCGGGCTGGAGGCGCTTGTGCGATGGCAGCACCCGTCCCATGGGTTGCTGCCGCCCGATGAGTTCATTCCCGTCGCCGAGCAGACTGGGCTGATCGTGCCGCTGGGCGAATGGGTGCTGCACGCTGCGTGCGAGCAAGCCGCCCGCTGGCAGCGGCAGCAGGCCCGCTCTGAGGAACCGATCTTGCTCGCGGTCAACGTCTCACCTCGGCAGCTCGACGACCCCCGGCTGCCGGCGGCCGTCGCCGCCGCCCAGCAAGAGGCGGCTCTCGCGCCAGGAAGTCTTGTGCTGGAGCTGACCGAGTCCGCGCTACTGCCTGGGGACGCCACGCACCACGACGCGCTGACCCGGCTGCGCAGCACCGGAGTTCAGCTGTTCCTCGACGACTTCGGCACCGGGTACTCCTCGCTCACTCACCTCACCCAGCTGCCGATCCAGGCGGTAAAGATCGACAGGACGTTCGTCGCGGGCCTCCCCGGCAACCGGCGAAACGCCGCCGTCGTGTCCTCCCTCATCACGCTGAGCGCCGACCTCGGAATCCAGGTCATCGCCGAGGGCGTCGAGACGTCCGAACAGCTTCACGCGCTCCAGTTCATGCACTGCCATATGGTGCAAGGGTTCCTGCTCGACCGGCCCAAGCCGGCGCCTGTCCTAGCGCCACCGAATCTGGTCGCCGAACAACGGCCCTGACGAGGCCGCGACTTCAGCATCAGTTTGCCCAAGCAGCGGTCCTGGTCGTTCTGCTCGAGCAGCAACCGCACCGCAAGCGACAGTTTCGGGCACGATGACCCGGGAATCGGCTACTGTGCACCACGATGACCAACGGCGCGTTACCGCGGCCGTCCCGAACGCTGTGTGCCCTCCGCGGTCGCATCCCCCGCGGTCCATCACAACGGGCTGATACTCCGCCGCCACGACAGATCCACCGTCGTGACTGTGTAAAATTCTGTGGTCAATTCGATCGCGCTACTAGAGACTTCCCGTAGCACCGGCGTCTGGCCAGACTCGGTCCAGGTGCCCGGCGGGACGCTCTTTTGGGTTGCCCACCCGCGTTTGGGTGTGGCTCACTATCGGTCTGCAGCCCGCCGGGTGCCAGCGAGGGTGACCTGACCACCGGAGGCATCATCGCGGCGATCACGGTCGTCGTCGCGAGCCTCGCAGGTGCCATCCTCGGCGGACTTGGCGGAATGCGTTTCCACCGCAAGGTCGACAAGACCGGACTCGGCAGTTAGTCACGGCACCAATTCAACGATCATGAATGGAGAAGAAGATGGAGATCGACAAAAGCCAGATCATCGACCTGCTGAAGTCTCGCGGCGAACAGGACAAGGCAAGCCAGGCCGAGTCCGAGCTGCCGGAGAAGGGTCGACACCGAAAAGGACGCCGGGATGCTCGGCAAGCTCGGCATCAACCCACAGGATCTCCTCGGCAAAACCTGCCAGGCGGCCTGGGTGGGCTCGGCGGCTGAGCGCCACCGAACCCACTAGACCCGGACCCGGAGCCGACCATGGATCGATATCGAACGCTGTGGCTGTTCGGCTGGGGTGCACTTGCCCTGGCATGCATGGGTGTGAGCGTGCTGATTTGATCCCTCCAGTGTCGTGGCGTTGTACACCATGGGGGCGGTCGCGGCAGGGGCCGCCACCGCGGGCTATTACGCGCGAGACGATAAGGAACCGATGCCGCGGGGCCAGCTCAGAAAACTGACCGCCACTCATGCCGGGGGCGTCGGCATGGTGGCGGTCCCTGTGCTCGTCACCATGGTCGGCCCGCTCGCACTCCCGACGTTGCTGCTCGTGGTCGCCACCTCTCCATGGGCGTTCAGATGGCTGAAGCGCCAGTCCCTGCGCGGCGATCTGACGGCCATGGACACCTCAATCCAACAAGACGGCCAACACGACGAAGTCTGGGAGACCACATCCTTGGCCGTCGTCGAGTCACCAGCACCGACCTTCGCGCAGCCGCCAGCGATCCAGGACCTCAGCGCCAAGAGCTCTGCCGGATGTGGCGTGTCACCTTCCGCGCCCTGCAAAGGGCACACACGACCGCCTCGCGTCAGCGAGTTGTCTCGCTGCGACAGGCATACCTCGACGAGATCGAACGCCGCAATCCAGCGGCGCTGAGCGCTTGGCTGAACTCCGGCGCCCGAGCTGCAAGCGGGCCGGACAAGTACCTGGCGAATCCACAAGACTGGAAGCACCGCGACGCCAGCTGAGACGTGCGTCGGACCCGTGGTGGCGGCTACGATCCTCGCCGACGTTGCGAGCTCTACTCATCGGGACTCACGTCGCCTTGCACCTCGCGTCGTGTCTGCCACCGTGGGGAATAGCGGGGGAACTTTGGCCACCACTGTCAAACTACGGGGCTACCACTTTGGCGACTTCGGACTGTAAATCCGTCGGCTTCAGCCTTCGAAGGTTCGAATCCTTCACCTGCCACAGCACCACCTAAAGAACCCCTGACCGCGCACCGCCGGTCGGGGGTTCTTGCGCTGCTCACCGGGCGGTCGCAAGGGCTCGGACCGTCCCCCACGTCCGGCTACCGCCCCCGCAGGTGCGCTCCCGCCCCTGTACACGGGGGCGGTAGCGCGCTCGGGGAGGCGGTAGCGGGTCGGGGAGGCGGGAGCGGGTCGGGGCGCGGCAGGACTGGAGGTGGGGCCGCGGCAGGACTGGAGGTGGGGGAGTCAGCGGCAGGGTCAGGCCTCGGGTTCGTGCGGCCACTGCTTGGCGACCAGCGTGAGGACGTCGTACGTCGCGGCGACCTCGTCGTCCTGGTTGGTCACCGTGGCCTCCCAGCGGACCTCGCCGTAGTCGGCGCTGGACCGGGGGGTGATCTGCTTGGCGGTCAGCGTCACCTGGATGGTGTCGTCGGCCTTGACCGGGGTCAGGAAGCGCAGCTTGTCGACACCGAAGTTGGCCAGCACCGGCCCCGGAGCCGGGTCGACGAACAGCCCGGCGGCCAGCGAGACGACCAGGTAGCCGTGCGCGACGATGCCGCCGAACAGCTCGTTCTTCGCAGCCGCGACCTCGTCGGTGTGGGCGTAGAAGGTGTCGCCGGTGAACTCGGCGAAGTGGTCGATGTCCGCGCGGCTGACCTTCCGTGACACGGAGACGATCGAGTCGCCGATCACCAGTTCCGCCAGCGACTTGCGGAACGGGTGCGTCGGGGTCTCGGTGCGCTGCGAGCCGGTCGTCCAGGTGCCGGTGATCGCGGTGATCATGTCCGGGGAGCCCTGGATCGCCGTGCGCTGCATGTGGTGCAGTACTCCGCGGATGCCGCCGAGCTCCTCGCCGCCACCGGCCCGTCCCGGCCCGCCGTGCACCAGCACCGGCAGCGGGGAGCCGTGGCCGGTCGACTCCGCGGCGTCGTCGCGGTTGAGCACCAGCAGGCGGCCGTGCCAGGGCGCCAGCCCGAGGATGACCGCACGCGCGACGGCGGCGTCGTGGGTCACCAGCGAGCCGACGAGGCTGCCCCGTCCGCGGGCGGCGAGGGCGATCGCCTCGTCGAGGTCGGTGTTGGTGAGCACCGTGGCGACCGGGCCGAACGCCTCGATGTCGTGCGGCTCGCTGGCGCCGGGGTGGGCGCGCAGCAGGACCGGTCCCATGAAGGCACCCCGCTCGGCGTCGGCTCGGTCACTGTGAGGGACATCGTTGGCGACGACCTCGACGCGGTCGGGGTCGCCGTACACGATCTCAGCCGAGCTGCGCAGCGCCTGCACGGCCTTGCGCACCTCCTCGCGTTGCCCCAGGCTCGCCAGCGGACCCATCCGGACGCCGTCACTGGTCGGATGGCCGACGGTGATCTTGGCGAGCCGGTCGGTGATGGCGGTGATCACGGTCGCGGCCATCGCCTCGGGCACGATCACCCGGCGGATCGCGGTGCACTTCTGGCCTGCCTTGACCGTCATCTCGGTGACGACGCCCTTGACGAACAGGTCGAGCTCGGGATCGTCGGCGGACACGTCCGGACCGAGGATCGAGCAGTTCAGTGAGTCGGCCTCGACGCCGAGCCGAACCCCGCCGTGCAAAACGGAAGGATGCTGGCGTAGATGATCTCCGGTCGTGGCCGACCCGGTGAAGGCCACCGAGTCCTGGATGCCGAGCTGGTCCAGAAGTCCCTCGGGGCTACCGCAGAGCAACTGCAGCGAACCCTCGGGCAGGATCTGCGACTCGATGATCCGATGCACGACGAGCTCGGTGACGTACGCCGTCTGGCTGGCCGGCTTCACGATGCTCGGCAGTCCGGCCAGGAAGGCCGGCGCCAGCTTCTCCAGCATCCCCCAGACCGGGAAGTTGAAGGCGTTGATCTGCACCGCGACCCCGGGTCGGGAAGTGTAGACGTGCTGACCGACGAAGGTGCCGTTGCGACTCAACGGTTCGAGCGCGCCGTCGAGGACCACCGTGTCGTTGGGCAGCCCCCGCTTGGCCTTGGAGGAGTAGGCGAACAGGGTGCCGATGCCGCCGTCGATGTCGACCATCGAGTCGCGAGCGGTGGCACCGGTCCGGGCCGACGAGGCGTAGAACTCGTCCTTGTGCTCGCCCAGCGCGAGCGCCAGCTCCTTGAGCAGCCCGGCACGCTCGTGGAAGGTCAGCGCGCGGACCGCTGGCCCTCCGACGCCGCGGGCGTGATCGACCATCGCGGCGAGGTCGATGCCCGTCGAGGAGATGCGCGCCACCTCCTGCGCGGTCGAGGCATCCAGTAGGGGAGACCCGGTGTCGCTCGCACGGAACCAGCCGCCGGCGGTGTAGCTCTGGAGGAGTTCACTCACGAGTTCGAGACCTTTCGTTGCGCCGCGTCCGGACTCGTGTCACAGTAGTTACTGACCGATCGGTCTGTAAATAGCGCCGGCGGTGCGCCGGTTCCGTCTGGAGGCCCGAATGACGACTTCAAGCCAGGTTGTTCCCGACGAGACGGCGCAGCTCAGCGCGTTCGAGGCGACCATCGCCGATCGCGACCGGATCGAACCGCGCGACTGGATGCCGGAGAAATATCGCGCCACCCTGGTGCGTCAGGTGGCCCAGCACGCACACTCCGAGATCATCGGCATGCAGCCCGAGGGCAACTGGATCTCCAGGGCGCCGTCCCTGCGTCGCAAGGCCATCCTGTTGGCCAAGGTCCAAGACGAGGCCGGCCACGGGCTCTACCTCTACTCCGCCTGCGAGACCCTCGGCGTCTCGCGCACCGAGCTCACCGAGAAGCTCATCGAGGGCAAGCAGAAGTACTCCTCGATCTTCAACTACCCGACGCCGTCGTACGCCGACGTGGGCACCATCGGCT
>JBBPYJ010000054.1:0-30744 GCA_038200025.1 Propionibacteriales bacterium
AGAGCCACAGACTCGATTGCGGTGCGCCCTCGAGCGGCACACAGGGCTAGCTCATCGGCGTACTCCTCTGGCGACATCGGGTCTCCGACCACTCGAGATCGCCGTGTGGTGCCTCGGCGTCGACCAAGCCCTTGAGCACGCGCCGACCTGCTCCCCGGAGGCGGGCGGGTACGCCGCCGACGAACGTCGCGACGGCGTACCCCGGTGGGCAGTCGACGACCGGCAATTCGATAGCGGCGAGGTTGAGTTCGACGACGGTTTCCGTGGTTGCGATGGAGTACCCCAGCGGCTGCGCGAACCGCTGCGTGAAGGCATCGGCCACGTCGTGGGTGGGGAGGTATGCCCTGGCGACGAGTCGATGAACCTGCGCGGGGCAGGCATGCTCGGCCGCACGAACCAGCGTCGTACGAGCTCTCGCCGAGCGGAACCCAGCCCGGTCGTACGCTGACCATCGGCCGCTGCGGACCGAGCTCCGCGAAGCGAGGATCCTCGCACCAGGTCGATCGCGAGTGCCTGCTCAGTGCCTGTGGTGTTGGCAAGAGTGCCTGCTCAGCGCCCTGGGTGTTGGCACGAGTGCCTGGTCAGCGTGATGTCGTAGCATGGCGGCCCGACCGGGAGCGGTTCGAGGCGAGGGGGTTCGGGTGACGCTGGGACGGTTGCTCGACCAGGCGCCCCGGCCCACGCTGCTGTTGGTCGACGACCTTGCGGTGGTCGATGCGAAGACGCCCCAGGCACCCGACGTCGTCGTCCATCGACTCGATGACGGTGTTCTGGCTACCTTGGATCAGCGCCGGTGGGGCTGCGTCATCATCGCTGTCGCCGATCGGTCCGCACTGCGCCGGGCCGGCGCCAACGCTCCGCACGTCGGCAGGTCGCGAGCCGTGGTCACCGTGCTGCAGAGCGCCACCACCCCGGTGCTCACCCCAGCTCGTCCGGAATGGGCCGAACCAATCGAGTTCGACACGCATCTGACCAACGACGGCGCCGCTGTCAGTCGGATGCGGTTCGAGTCGGGAGTCCTGGTGCACGAGGTGGTGGCGGCGATGGCGCGAGCGGCGGGGTCGGCCGGCGTCACCGGGCACGGGGGGCTGGTGACCGGCACCGGATTGGACACCGACGAGAAGGTGCCTGCGGACGTGCTGCTGGGCTCGCCGACACCGGCAGGCCCGACCACCGAGGCGATCACCGACACGATTCTTGGGCGCGCTCCGGTCGTGGTCGCCGACGCCGACGTCACTGTCGACGAAGGCGTGTTCAGTGCCCGCGGCTTCAACCGGGACGTCGATGATGGGGTGGCCGCGTTCCCGTCCGGACAAGGGGGGGGCTCGGGTCGCCGCGTGACCGAGACCCTGGTCGCCGGGCTTCGCAACGCCGCGGCGGTCCGGGTCGGGTCGGGGGCTACGGCCTACGACGTGGCGGCACTCGCAATGGCCGGCGTGCCGCTACTCAGCGACGCCGCACTTCCCGCCGGTCTGGGACCGCAGCTCACCGGCCTGGTCGCCGGTGCGCCGCAGGGTGAGGACAGGTGGGCCGACCGACTGTTTCGCGAGGAGCACAGCGTGCGGTTGCGGCGTGCCGCCGCCGCCGAGCACTCCACGTTGGCCCGCCGGGCCCGGCTGGCCGCCGCGTCCGGGGTCCGGGTGGCCGGCCTGCCGTCGGTCAGCATCCTGCTCGCGACCCGACGGCCCGAGCAGGTGCCGTTCGCGCTGACGCAGATCGCCAAGCAGAGCGTGGACGTCGAGGTCGTGGTGGCCCCGCACGGGTTCGATGTGGCGCCCGAGCAGCTCCGGGAGTACCTCGGTGATCGGCCGACGGTGATCTGCCACTCACCCGCCCAGACCCGGTTCGGCGACGTGCTGCACGAGGCAACTCAGGCAGCGTCGGGAGACGTGGTGCTGAAGATGGACGACGACGACTGGTACGGCCCGGACGTGGTCGCCGACCTGCTTTGGGCGCGGCGTACCTCTGGTGCCGACCTCGTCGGGATGGCCGCGGAGTTCGTCTACCTCCATCAACTCGACCTGACTGTACGCCGCCGGTCCGCCGCCGAGCGGACCGCGAAGGGCGTGGCCGGTGGCACGATGCTGATCGGCACCGACTACCTCCGGGCGCTGGGCGGCTTCCGGTCGGTGACCCGCTTCGTGGACGCCCAGCTCCTGGCCGCGGTCGAGGTGGCCGGTGGATCGATCTACCGCACCCAGGGGCTGGGCTACGTGTTGCGTCGGGGGGCGACCGGGCACACCTGGGCCCCCGACCTGGGCTACTTCCTGTCGCGGCGCAGCGTCGCGGGCCAGTGGCGCGGCTTTAGGCCCAGCGAGCTGATGGAATTCACCGATGCCGAGCGTCCGGGCAGGGGCTCCCATGTCTAGCCGCCTGACGTCCGGTGGCCTCCATATCGGTTCTGCGGCGACACCCCGCCCCGATCCCACCCAGGCCCAGACACAGGCGCGGGTGCGGCACAACGACTGGAGCACCCTCGACGTGCCGGCGCTGGGAGGCTGGACCCCGGCCCGCTCGGTCAGCGTGGTGATCCCGACCTACCGCGCCGAGGCCACCTTGGGTCTGGTGCTGGCCGGGCTGTCCGCGCAGAGCTACCCCGCCCAGCTGCTCGAGGTGCTGGTGGTCGACGACTCCCCGGAGCCGATGACCCAGCTGCCCGAGCTTCGCCCGGCGAACACCCGGTTGCTGCGCACCAAGGATGGCTGGGGCCGGGCGGCGGCCTGCCACACCGGGGCGATGGCCGCCGACGGTGAAGTGATCCACTGGCTCGACAGCGACATGCTCGTCGAGCGCGATCACCTCGAGGCGCAGCTGCGCTGGCACGACCTGCTCGACTATGCGGTGGTGCTGGGGCACAAGTGGTTCGTCGACCCCACCCCCCTGCGCGAGCTGAGCGCGGAGCAGGTGCGCGACGAGGTCGTGGCCGGCCGGATCGGAAACTACTTCCCGGGCGAGCGGGTGGGCCACGACTGGGTCGAGGAGCTGTACGTCCGCACCGACGACCTGACCACCGCGGGCCCGCGCGCGCACCGCGCTCACGTCGGCGCCTCCGCCTCGTTGCGGCGCGACCTCTATCTCGACGCCGGCGGCATGAACACCGCGCTGCGACTCGGCGAGGACTCCGAGCTCGGCTACCGCCTGGGGGAGTGCGGCGCGATCTTCGTGCCCGACCGCGAGGCCTGCAGCTGGCACCTGGGTCCGACCCACGTGATGCGTCGCCAGGACCAGGTCAACGACTACAACCTGCCCTTCCTGGCCGACCTGATCCCCGACGGCCGAGCCAAGCGGATGGTCAACGGCCGTCAGTACGCCGTGCCCTACCTCGAGGTGGCGCTCGACACCGCCGGCGCCGGGCACTGCGATGTTGTGGCCACCGTCGACGCGGTGCTCGCTTCCTCGGTGCCCGATCTGATCGTCACCCTTGTCGGTCCCTGGTCGAGGCTGGGCGACGAGCGGGTCTCGGTCCTCGATGACCCGCAGCTGGACGCCCGGCTGGTGCACGCGTCGTACGCCGCGGAGCCGCGGGTGCGGCTGGTCGAGGAGCTGCCAACGGGCCGGAGTCCGGCGATGCTGCGGCTGGTGCTGTCGTCGGCGCACTGGGCGCCGGGCCGCCAGACGCTGAACCGGATGATCCGCGAGCTCGAGTGGACCCACCACGGATTGCGCTCGGCGCTGATGCCGGACGGTGCGATCGCACGGCTGGAACGGACCTCGGCCTACGCCCGAGCTCGCCGGGTGGCCCCTGCTGGGGTCGGACCGGACGGGCTCGACGACGTGGTCGACGAGCTGTTCGGCAGCTGGTGGGTCGACGGACCCGAGATGGGCTTCGTCGCCGCCCGCACCGCGGTGCTCTCCCGCCTGCCGGGGCGCAGCGGACCGGCCCAGGACCCCGCCGCGCTGCCGACCACCGAAGGCGGTGAGCAGGGGTCGGGTCCCCGACGAGCGGAGGCCAGATCAGTCGTCAGGTCAGGACCGCACCGGCGGCAGGCCGCCTCAGCGCAACCTCCCGCGCTGCGTCGGGCGGTGCACCGGCTGCGCCGACTGGGTGCGCGCCTGAACCGAACCGATGACTGACGCGCTGGCCACCTACCTCGCCGACGCGGGTCCTGGTTCCCTGGTGGTCGTCGCATCGGGACTGGCCGACCGGGGGATGGGCGATCTGGTCCCGCAGGGCTCTGGAACCGTGATCAAGATCCCCGGGCAGCTCCCGCCCGAGGCGGAGCGCTGGGACGCGGTCACCCTGCTGGTGGCCGACCGGATCGCGTTGCGGGAGTTGATGACCTCCCAGAATTGCCCCGAGCTGGGCCGGTCGCGGCGGATCGCGGTGTGGTTCGCGACCGGCCCGGGGCTGACCCCGGCACCGGCGTCGGACTGGCCGCGGCTGGTGGCGGCTCGTTCGCGCCGGTTGGCCGAGCGCAGCTGGCTCAGCGTGCTGCGCTTCGGCGCCGCGGCCCCGGTCAAGGCGGTGCTGGTGGAGCTGGCTCGGCAGGGCGTCGTCAACGACACCACCGGCAACGGCGGGCTCTGGATCGCGGCCACCGCCCAGCCGTTGGACTCCGAGGTCCCCGCCGACGTGATCCTGGGCCAGCAACAGGATCAGCACTTGGATCCGGCGACTTCCGCAGCTGTGCAGCCCGTGCTGGGTCGAGCTCCGGTCGTGCTCGGTGCTCTAGTCGGTCCCGACGCGCTGGGTCCACTCGACGAACGCTGCTTCAACCCGGTCGGGTTCGTCGGTGCCGCAAGCACCGGGGCGCGGGGGCTGCCGCCGCGAGCGCGGCTGTCGCTGGACTCCGTACGCGACCTGCGCGGCGCCGCCCGCGTCTCGGTGCCCTGGCCGGTGGACATCGACCCGGTGCTGGCACGCAGCGTGGCGGGTCTGGCGATGTCCGGGGTGCTGCTGACCTCGCTGCCCCCACCCGCGTGGGCGAGCGACCTGCTCGGGCCCCGGGTTGTCGCGGCGTTGACCGCCCCGATCACCGAAGACGATGTGCTGGCACGCGAGGAGCACAGCATCGTGCTGCGCCGCGCCGCGCTGGACACCTTCTCCACGCGGGCGTGGCGACGACGTACGGCGTCAACCGTCGATGTCCGGATAGCTGGCGAGCCCTCGGTCAGCGTGGTCCTGGCGACCAGGCGCCCGGACATGCTGGAGTTCGCACTGTCCCAGGTAGCCCGCCAGCGCGGACTCGATGTGGAGCTGGTGCTGGCCCCCCACGGTTTCGAGGTGGACAGGTCGTGGGCGCAGGAGCGACTGGGCAGCGGCGTACGTCTGGTGCTGGCGCCGGCACCCGGGGACACCGTGTTCGGCGAGGTGCTGAACAGCGCCACCCTGGCGGCGTCGGGTGAGCTGATCTTGAAGATGGACGACGACGACTGGTACAGCCCGGATGCGATCGCCGACCTGGTCCGGGCGCACGCCTACAGCGGCGCGCAGGTGGTCGGGATGCCGGCGGAGTTCCACTACCTGACCGAGCCGGACCTGACCGTGTCGCGCGGGCACACCAGCGAGGTCTACGCCCGCTTCGTGGCGGGCGGGACGCTGATGATCGAGCGGGCCCTGCTGCGGGAGGTGGGTGGCTACCGGTCGGTCTCCAAGTTCGTCGACGCGCAGCTGCTGGCGGCCGTGGCCGCCGCGGGTGGGGTCGTGTATCGCGCCCACGGCCTGGGCTACCTGCTCCGGCGAAACCCGACCGGCCACACCTGGCAGGTAGACCTGGACTACCTGCTTGATCCGTCCCGAGTGACCCACAAGTGGGACGGGTTCCGCCCGAGCCGGTTGCTGGAGGCCTCGGTGTAGGTTCGCGGGGGTGATCGTGTCGGATGCCTCCCGGGTGCTGTTCGTGCACGTGCAGAAGACCGGGGGACTGACCGTCCAGGCGATGGTGACCGCAGCGCTCCCGGACGCCGGGCCGGTACGGGGCCTGGCCGGCGGGCGGCATGCGGGACTGGGCGCGGCCCTGCGGGCGCGACCCGAGCTGGCCGACTACTTCGTGTTCGGCTTCGTGCGCAACCCTTGGGCGCGGATGTACTCCTGGTATTCGATGGTCCAGCGTCGCCGGGACACTGCCGCGGCAGGAAACGAGCACGTCGCCGTCCGGATGGAGCGCAACAACTTCTGGGCCAAGGCGTCGCGGGACTATCCCGATTTCGAGACTTTCGTGATGCAGGGACCGATGGCGATCCGACGACTGCGAACCCCACAGCTGCGCTACCTGCGGGCTCGCGGCCATCGAGCCGACTTCATCGGGCGCACCGAGACGCTCGAGGCCGATATGGTCACCGTCTTCGCGCGGCTCGGACTGGCGGCACCTGAGTCCACCCCACACAAGAACACCGGACCGCCGACGGACTACCGCCAGCACTACGCACCGGCGATGCGGGACCAGGTGGCCGAGATCTTCGCGGAGGACATCGAAGCCTTCGGCTACGGGTTCTAGCGCCGACCCATCCCGCGGACCGTCCAGCCGGCCGCCCGCCAGGCATCGAAGTCCAAGCAGTTGCGGCCGTCGAGCACCTGGCGGCGGCGTACGACGTCGCCGAGCGCAACCGGATCGATCTCGCGGAACTCCGGCCACTCGGTCAGGTGCAGGACCAGGTCGGCGTCCTGGGCGCAGGTGATGGCGTCGGAAGCGTAGGTCAGGGTCGGGAAGACCCGGTGTGCGGTGCGGTTGGCCTTGGGATCGTAGACCGACACCTGCGCCCCGCGCAGGTGCAGCTGACCGGCGATCCACAGCGCCGGCGAGTCGCGGACGTCGTCGCTGTTGGGCTTGAAGGCCGCTCCCCAGACGGCGACCCGGGCTCCGGCGAACGAGTCCCCGAGTAGCGTTGCCGCCATCGCCAGCGCCTGCTCGCGACGGCCCTGGTTGATGCTGTCGACCTGGCGCAGGAAGCTCATGGCGTCGTCGACGCCGAGCTCGCCGGCCCGGTGGACGAAGGCGCGGATGTCCTTGGGCAGGCAGCCGCCGCCGAAACCGACGCCGGCGTTGAGGAACTTGCGACCGATCCGATCGTCGTGGCCCATGCTGTCGGCCAGGTCGACGACGTCGGCACCGGTGACCTCGCAGACCTCGGCGACGGCGTTGATGAAGGAGATCTTGGTTGCCAGAAAGGCGTTGGCCGACACCTTAGCCAGCTCGGCGGTGGCGAAGTCGGTGACGACCATCGGGGTGCCGGCCGCCAGCGTGTCGGCGTACACCTCGCGCAGCGTCTGCTCGGCCTGCGCCGACCGGGTGGCCACCACGAGCCGGTCCGGGCGCAGGGTGTCGGCGACCGCGAAGCCCTCACGCAGGAACTCCGGGTTCCAAGCCAGCTCGGCCTCGGGGGCCAGCTCGGTGAGCCGGTCGGCGAGCGGGGCGGCCGTGCCGACCGGGACGGTGGACTTGCCGACGACGAGCGTTGGCCCGCTCAGGTGTTCGGCCAGGGCCTCCACGGAGCCGTGGACCTGGCTCAGGTCGGCGCCCATGCCCTCGGCCAGCTGAGGCGTGCCGACGCAGATGAAGTGCACGTCACCGAAGTCGGCGGCTTCCTGGTAGTCGTCGGTGAAGCGCAGCCGGCCGCTCTGGACGTGCTCGAGCAGCAGCTCCTCCAGATCCGGCTCGTAGAACGGGACCCGACCTGCGGTCAGGGCGGCCCGCTTGTCGGGGTCGATCTCGACGCCGAGAACCTCGAATCCCAGCTCGGCCAGGCAAGCGGCGTGAGTGGCCCCGAGGTAGCCGCAGCCGATGACGGTGATGCGCATTCGCAGCAGCCTAGTGGGCGGGACCGGGCGGGGTGAACGCGTAGCCGAAGGCCTCGATGTCTGCGGCGTACAACCCCGCGACCCGGTCCCGGGCAGCATCGGAGAAGTAGGTCGTGTAGTGCGCGTGCGGGCTCTTGTTGATGTGCGGGAGCGCTCCCGGGAACGGCAGGCCTAGGTGCCCGAAGGCGGTTTCCAGGTCGCCAGACAGCGACTCGGTCCGACCCACGAAGTCCGCTGTGCGCCCGGGGCGACCGGATCGATCGGGGGCCTGCAGGTAGGACAGCTGTGTGGTCCGCAGCCGCTCGATCTCGATCGAGCCCTGCAGCACGAAGGTCTCGAAGTCGGGGTAGGTCCGCGCGGTCCGCAGGAACTTGTTGCGCGCGAAGCGTGCCTGGGTCGGCTCGTGGCCGGTGTCGGCCATCTCGCTGAACCGCTGAACCATCGACCACCAGGAGACCAGCCGCGCCCACGGATTGCGGACGAAGCCGAAGATCCAGTAGTCGGCCAGGCCAGGCTCCTGGGCCAGCCCCTCGGCCAGCGTCGAGTGTTTGACCCCTCGCTCCGGGATCTGGCGCAGGTCGTCGATGGCGTCGCCCAGCACCTTGGCCACCGTCACGCCGCCGGTCTTCTGCACGTGCACGAAGACCATCCGGTGGGCGTCGGAAACGAGCATGCGGGTCAGGGTAGTCCAGCAGAGAAGTAGGCTGAGGGCCATGTCGAACGAGGTCCCCGCCAGCCCGCCCGACGCGGCACCAGACCACGAGGCGTCGACCTCGAAGTCCGAAGAGGCCGCGGAGTCGAAAGAGGCGGCAGACACGGCAGTGGCCGGTGGGCAGCAGCAGTTCTCCGGCGGACGGCGGATCGCCTTCGTCGTCGGGTCCGGTCGCAGCGGCACCAGCACCATGTCCGGCACCCTCCAGGCACTGGGGATGCACGTCCCGCAGCCTGAGGTCGCCTCGGACTCCACCAACCCCAAGGGGTTCGGGGAGCCGCAGTGGATCGTGGAGTTCCACGAGCGGCTGCTCAACCGGGTCCGGGTGCAGACCGCCGACGGGCGGCCGCAGGCCTGGTTCGACACCGGCCGGCCGGCGATGCGCGAGCGGTTCCGCAACGAGCTCTACGAATGGCTCGAGGGCCAGTTCGCCGAGGCCGAGTCCCAAAGGCGCCCGACCAGCGAGCTGGTCGTGAAGGACCCGCGGTTGGTGTGGTTCCTCGGGATGTGGCGCGGTGCGGCGATCCGGGCCCGGGCCACGCCGACGTACATCACGATGCTGCGCCCTGTGACCGAGGTGGTCGGCAGCAAGCAGAAGTACTACGCCGGCAACCCGTCGCGGATCGGCGAGATCAGCCGGACCGCCGGCTGGGTCAACGTGATGCTGCACACCGAGCGGGCCACCCGCGACAGCGAGCGCGCGTTCGTGAGGTACGCCGATCTGCTCGACGACTGGACGGTGCCGGTCTTTCAGCTGGGTGAGCGCCTGCACTACGACGGCGTGCAGCGTGCCTCGGCGCAGGACCTGCGCAAGGTGCACTCCTTCATCGACCCCTCGCTGCGTCGGGTCCAGCTGACCTGGGCCGACGTCACGGTGCCGGCCCGGTTGCGCGAGATCGCCCAGGAGTCGTGGGACGCCCTGGACCAGCTGGCCGATCCCGATGGGGACACCCCGGCGGTGCGCGCCACCTTGGACCAGCTGCGCGAGGCCTACGTCGACTACTACGCCGAGGCCGAGATGATCACCCAGTCGACCGCGGCCAGTGCTCGGCTCGAGGGAGTCGTCAACGAGCGTGACCGGGTCGCGGTCGAAGCTGCTGGTGGCCCCGCCGGCGGTGGTGGGGGTGGAGCCGGATCCCGAATCCCGCACGGCTTGCGGGCGATGGTCCCCGCCGGCGCACGCAAGGCGGTCAAGGAACGGCTCGAGGCCCGGAGGGGGCCCCAGTGAGCTCGCCAGTGAGTTCGCCAGAGACCATCATCGGTGGTCGAGCAGTGAGCGAAGCGAGCGTGTCGGGACCCTCGCCCGCAGGCTTCGAGGTCCGTTGGCCGTGGGAACGCACGGCCGGGACCGAGGCTGCCCGCCTCACACCGGGCACCACGTCGGTACTGCGCGTGAAGAACGAGGCCCGGTCGCTGCCGTGGGTGCTGCCGCCGCTGCTGCGCGCCACCCAGGCCGTGGTGCTGGTCGACAACCAGAGCGACGACGGCACCCCCGACGTAGCGATGGCGGTGGCCCGCGAGCACGGGTTCGAGGCCAAGATGTCGGTCTTCTCCTACCCCTTCGACGTCAGCCGCTGCGGTCCCGAGCACCTGGGGACCCCGGCCGACTCGATCCACAGCCTGGTCCGCTTCTACAACTGGTCCTTCGCCAACGTGCGGACCGCCTACTCGCTGAAGTGGGACGGCGACATGGTGCTGACCGAGGACGCCGAGGGTCTGATCCACGACCTGTCGTGGCAGCTGCCGGGCAAGGACGTCATCGTCCGGGTCCCCCGCCACAGCCTGTACGTCGACAACGACCGGGTCGCCTACCTGGATCTGGGACTGCCCAACGTCGAGGCCTACGGCTACCCGATGGGGCCGGCGTACACCCACGTCAAGGCGTTCGAGTGGGAGCTGCGGGCCTATCCCGAGGACGTCGAGTTCGTCCGGTTGCCCGACGGCGCCAGCCTGGAGCTGAAGTGGCTGGACTCCGACGAGTTCGCGCACTGGACGGCGCCCGAGGCGTTCGCCGACAACTTCCGCACCGCTCGCAAACGCCGGGAGTTCGAGCTCTTCGAGGCGCTGAAGCGCGGGGAGTGGGAGAGCTGGCCGCACCTGCACCGGATCGAGGCGCCGCAGGGTCACCACGTGATCGACTACGTGGCCAGCGAGTGGCTGCCGCACGCCGACCGCGAGGTCTTCTCCGCGCACCGGCTGGCCAAGCGCGAGTCGAGCCAGTCGTGAGTGGGTCGCAGGATCCGGCAGGTCGATCTCACTCCGCGTCTGAACCCGTGGAGCCCCCCCGGTTGCCGATCACCGCGTCGATCATCGGAGTGCAGAAGGCTGCGACCAGCACCATGCACACGATGCTGACCCGGCACCGGCTGGTGGCCCCGACGTTTGCCAACGACCCGACCCGCGCCGATCGCAACTGGCACTTCGCGGGCAAGGAGCTGCACTTCTTCGACGACGAGGAGAAGGACTGGTCGGCTCCGGACTACAGCCACTACTACGGCACAGCGATCCGACCGAAGCAGCAGATCGCTGTCGACGCCACGCCCTCCTACATCCTGTGGCCCGGGGCGCTGGAGCGGATGGCTGCCTTCAACCCGCAGATGCAGCTGATCGCCAGTTTCCGCGACCCGATCGAGCGGGCGTTCTCGCAGTGGTCGATGGGGCGCAAGCAGAAGAACGCCTACCCCGAGTTCAGCCAGGCCATCGAGGACTTCGACGACGAGTCGATGCTCGACCGGGTGCCGACCGGGGCCGGCAAATGGACGGTGCACCGGCGCAGCATGGTGATCCGCGGCCTGTACGGCGCCCAGCTCGAGCGTGGGCTGCCGCACTTCGGCCGCGGCCAGTGGCTGATGCTGAACTTCGCCGAGTGGGTGCGCGACTACCAGTCCGCGCTCGACGAGATCACCGACTTCCTGGGCCTGCACCGGTTCCGGAGCTATCCGCCGCTGCGCCTCAATCCGACCCCGGAGAGTCACCACGGCACCCCGCCGAGCGTGGCCGACATCGAGAAGCTGGTGGAGCGCTATCGCGACGACCTGGCGCAGTTCGAGCGGCTGTCGGGGTTCGACGTGTCCTCGTGGGCGACCCGTCGGATCGCTGCTGGTGAGATGGAGCCGGCCGAGTTGGTTGCCAAGTTCGCCCGCAAGTTCGACGAGTCCGCCGAAGGCGTCGGGTGACGTTGGACCCGGCTGGCGAGACGCTGCCGATCTCGTTTGCGATCGTCGGGGTGCAGAAGGCCGCGACCAGCACCCTGCACTCGATGCTGGTGCGGCACCGCCACATCGCGCGGGGCACCGCGAAGGAGCTGCACTTCTTCGATGACGAGCGGTTGGACTGGGAGAATCCGGACTACGGCCGCTGCGGCGTGCCCCGCTCGCACGCGGCGCAGCGGGTGGCCGGCGACGCGACCCCGTCGTACATCTGGTGGCCCGGCGCGCTGGCCCGGATGCGCCGCTACAGCCCTGCGCTGAAGCTGATCGCCAACTTCCGCGACCCGATCGAGCGGGCCTTCTCGCAGTGGTCGATGGAGCGCAAGCGGCTGCCCGACTACCCGGATTTCAGCGAGGCGCTGCGGATCTTCGGCGACCTGTCGCTGCTCGGCGACATCCCGGTGGGCCGGACCTCTCGGGACGTCAGGCGCTCGGCGATGGTGGTGCGCGGTTTGTACGGCGCCCAGCTCGAGCGCGGCTTGTCCGTCTTCGACCGGTCCCAGTGGCTGCTGCTGCCGTTTCGCCGCTTCGTCGCCTCGCCGTGTGTCGTGCTGGACGAGGTCGCCGAGTTCCTCGAGATCGGTCCGTGGCACAACTACCCCTCGCTGCGCACCAACCCGACCCCGCGCGATCAGGACGGACCCCCGCCGACTGCTGCCGACATGATCCGATTGGCCGAGATCTATGCCGACGACCTGGCGTTGTTCAACCGGCTGTCCGGGATCGACGTCAGCGACTGGCCGACCACCCGGATCGTGGCCGGCACCCTGGATCCGGCTGAGCTGGCCACTGAGCTGGCGCTCAAGGTCGGACTGGTCCCCGAAGACTGAATCGGGGGTGGCTAGCTCGCGGGCTTGACCGGCTGGCGCAGGATCGTCTTCAGCTTTTCGGGCGCCGTCCGGCGCGGATCGGAGAGGTAGACCTCGTGGTGGCCGCCGTTGAAGGTGAGGCCGTGCTTGGGCAGGTACTCACCGTGGAGCCGGGCCAGGACCGGGCCTTCAGCGTCGTAGGAGCCGAGGTGCAGGATCTGGACGCTGAGGCCCTCGGCGTACGCTGCGAACCTCACTCGTTCCAGTCTCGCTGGCACCGCCTTGCGCTTCGCTTCCTGCACTTGCGTCGTGGCCCGTTCGACGATCTCAGGCGTGATCCACTCGGGCTGGGCGATCATCATCGTCCAGTCCCACGCGCTCTTGTCTCGGCTGGCGAACACGCGGGGGTCGTCGGCGGTCCACAGCCCTTCCAACGGCGCCACGGTGTGCACCCGACCCAGGTCGCGCTTGGCGATCGCGCGGATCACATAGGACAGGGTGAAGAGGGCCTGGACGGCCTCGACGTACGCCGGCGCTGTGTTCGGGTCGCCATGCCCGTCGACCATCAGGAACGTCATCTCGGGCACCTCGACCAGATGGAAGTCGCCCGGCTTCGGTGCGTAGAGGGCTGGGTACGCCTTCTTGAAGTCGTAGCTCGTCATCGGTCGGCATCCCGAGTCGTGGTGACCTAGCCCGCCAGCGCGCCCGCGAGGCGGCGTACGACCTCGGTCAGTCGCTCCGGTGAGGTCGCGAAGTTCAGCCGGATGTGACCGCCGACGCCGGGGTGGTAGTCCTCGCCCTCGGAGACCCGGACCTTTCCTCGCTCCAGGGCGACCGCGGCGGGGCGCTCGTGACCGTAGGCGCGCAGGTCGATCCAGGCGAGGAACGTCGCCTCCAACGGTCGCATCCTGGCGTCGGGCAGGTGCTCCTTCAGGAGCTGGGCGAGCAGGGTGCGCTGGCTGTCCAGACGCTCGATCAGCGCGGCGAGCCAGGGGTCGCCCTCGGTATAGGCGGCGATGGCGGCGATCACTCCGAGCGGGGACCAGGAATCGTTGCGGACCATCGGGACCTCGGTGAGCCGGCGCATGGTCGCCGGATCAGTGGTCAGAAGTTGGGCGCAGCGCAGCCCGGCGGTGTTGAACGCCTTGGAGGCCGCAACGAGGGCAACCGCATGGTCGGCGGTACCGTCGAGAGCGAGGTAGGAGACGTGTTCGGCGCCGGGCAATACGAGCGGCGCGTGGATCTCGTCGCTGATCACCCGGGCGCCGTGGCGGACCACGACGTCGCGGACCCCTTCGAGCTCCACCCGCGTGAACGCGCGACCCCAGGGGTTGTGCGGCTGGGTGAGCAGCAGGGTCTGGGCCCCGGCCGCCAACAGCTTGTCGAGCCGGTCGAGGTCGAGCTCGGCCCGCTCGGCGTCGGGATCGACGGACAGCGCGACCAGCTCGCGCCCGGTGACCTGGGCGACCTCGAGCTGGGGGGAGTACCCCGGCACCGGCATCACCATCGCGCCGGGCCCGGACAGCACGTCGAGAGCCAGTCGGACACCGGCGGTCACGTCGACCACCGGTCGGATCTGGGCGGGGTCGACGACGTGGCCGTAGTGCCGGTCGGCGAACCCGGCGTACGCCTCGCCCAGCGCACCACTCGACCCCGTCATCTGCGCGGGGTATCCCAGCTGGCCCCGGTTGACCGCCCCGATCACGGCCCGGGTGATCACCTCGGCTGGGTGGTAGTCCATCTCGGCCACCCAGGCCGGCAGCACGCCCTCGGGGGTCTCGCCCCACTTCAGTGCCAGTGCGGCTCGGGCCTCGTCGTCGGTGAAGTCGCGGATCACCGGGTCAGTCTGACGGATCGGCTCCGTCATCCTCCCGAGGTCCCGTTCCCACCGCTCGGTCCGCTCCCGCCTCTTGGATGGCGCTCCCGCCTCTTGGGTAGCGCTCCCGCCCCGCCCCCCTATACGGGGGCGTTAGCGCCCATCAGGCGGCGGGAGCCAGCAGCGGACGCATCAGAGGCTGGCGACGAGCCGGGTGGCCTGCTCGATCGCCCGCTTGGCGTCGAGCTCGGCGGCCAGATCGGCCCCGCCGATCAGATACACCCCCTGGTGGCTTGAACCGGTCGAGCCGGTCGTGCCAGCCGCGATCAGGTCGTCGAAGAGGCCGCGCACCGAGTCCTGGCCGGCGCAGACCACCACCGTGTCGGCAGCGATCACCACTGGGGCGTCGTCGACCAGCAGGTGCAGGCCGTCGTCGTCGATCCGGAGGTACGTCGCGCCGGAGACACCGACGACCCCGCTCTGCTTCAACACTGCCCGGTGCGCCCAGCCCGAGGTCTTGCCGAGCCCGGCCCCGATCGGGGTGGTCTTGCGCTGCACCAGCGTCACCTCGCGGATCGGCGAACGCGGCTTGGCATCGGTCAAGCCGCCCTGATGGAGCGAGGGGTCGCCGACGCCCCAGTGCGCCATCCAGTCGTCGAGATCCTCGGTCAAGTCGTGGGTGAGGAACACCGACACGTCGACCCCGATGCCGCCCGCACCGATCACCGCGACCTTCTTGCCGGGGGTCACCGCACCGCTGAGCACCTCGGCGTACGACGCCACGCTGGGGTGGTCGATCCCCTCGATGTCCGGCATCCGCGGCTCCACCCCGGTGGACACGATCACCTCGTCGAACTCGGTCAGATCGGCCGCGGTGGCCCGCGTCGACAATCGGACCCGAACCCCGAGCACCTCCAGTCGGCGGGTGTAGTAGCGCAGCGTCTCGGCGAACTCCTCCTTGCCGGGGATCGCCATCGCCAGCCGGAACTGACCGCCCAGCGCGTCAGCGGCCTCGAACAACGAGACCGCGAAACCCCGCTCGGCCGCCGAGACCGCGGCCGCCAAACCAGCGGGCCCGGCGCCGACGACCGCCAACCTCGGGGGGTCCAGCCGCAGTTGGCGGGGCTCGTCGGGCACCGGCTGGCGGGTCGGTAGCGGCAGGAGCACCAGCTCGGTCTCGCGACAGGCCCGCGGGTTCACCAGGCAGGACGCCTTGGCGTTGGCGAAGACGTGGTCCAGGCAGGCCTGGTTGCAGGCGATGCAGGTGTTGATCTCGTCGGCCCGACCGGCCGCGGCCTTGGCCACAAAGGCAGGGTCGGCCAGCAGTGGGCGGGCCATCGACACCAGGTCGGCATCGCCGTCGGCGAGGATGGACTCGGCCAGCTCGGGGGTGTTGATCCGGTTCGAGGCGCAGACCGGGACCGACACCTCGGCCTTGAGCCGAGCCGTCGCCGCCCGCCACGCGCCGCGTGGGACCTGGGTGATGATCGTCGGCACCCGCGCCTCGTGCCAGCCGATGCCGGTGTTGAGGACGGTGACACCGGCCGCCTCCAAACCGTGGGCGAGCTCGGTCACCTCCTCCCAGGTCTGACCGCCCTCAACCAGGTCGAGCAGCGAGATCCGGTAGATGATCGGGAAGTCGGGCCCCACCACCTCACGGGTACGGCGCATTACCTCCAGCGGGAACCGCATCCGGTTGGCCGCGGACCCGCCCCAGCGGTCGGTGCGGTCGTTGGTTCGGGCCGCGAGGAACTGGTTGAGCAGGTAACCCTCGGAGCCCATGATCTCGATCGCGTCGTACTCCGCCTTCACCGCCAGGCCGGCCGCGTGGGCGAAGTCGGTGGCCGTCTGGTCGACCGCCTTGGTCGACAGGGCGGAGGGCCGGAACGGGGTGATCGGCGACCTGCGCGCGGACGCGCTGACGCTGAACGGGTGGTAGCCGTAGCGCCCGGCGTGCAGGATCTGCAGCGCGATCGCACCGCCCTCGTCGTGCACGGCCCCGGTGATCTCGCGGTGCCGCATCGCCTGCAACCGGGTGGTCAACTCCGAGGCGAGTGGCTTGAGCCAGCCGCGCTTGTTGGGCGCGTAGCCGCCGGTGACGATCAGGCCGACGTCGTTGCGGGCGCGCTCGGCGAAGTACGCCGCCAGCTTGGTCAGGTCGAGGACCGAGTCCTCCAGGCCGGTGTGCATCGAGCCCATCACGACCCGGTTGCGCAGGGTCAGCGACCCGAGGGCGATCGGCGCGAGCAGGTGCGGGTAGTTCATCGGTCCTCCGGGGGTGCGGGGCGGTTGGTTCGGCGGTTTCGGCGGGTTTCGTGGGCGTCGAGGTATTCGCCGAGCCAACCGGTCCAGAACTCCTCGAGCCGGATGCCGCCGCGCAGCACCAGGTAGGTGTCCAGTTCCTGGTCGGTCAGGTGGTCGGTCAGGTGGTCGGTCAGGTGGTCGGTCAAGGGGTCGGTCGGGGTGTCGGGGCTGGGGTAGTCGCGCTTGGCGAGGTGTCGGTAGTGGGCCAGCCGGAAATCATGGTCGACCAGCGCGTCGCGGGCGGTGGCCAGCACGGCGTCGCGATCGCCGTACGACGCCCCGCGCAGCTTGACCGCCAGCTCCGAACGCTGCGGATCGGCGGGGGTGGGTGTCGCGAGCCAGTCCGCGAGCGCAGTCGCGCCGGTCGCGGTGACGGCGTACACCTTCTTGTCGCTGCGTCGGCCACGGGTGACCACCTCGGCGGCCAGCCAGCCGTCGGTCTGCATCCGGGCCAGGGTGCGGTAGATCTGCTGGTGGGTGGCGTGCCAGAAGAAGCCGATCGAAGCATCGAAGCGGCGCGCCAGCTCGAGTCCGGCGGCGGGCCGTTCGGATAGCGAGACCAGCAGGGCGTGCTCCAGTGGCATGAGCTGCATTGTATGCAACGAGTTGCACAACGAGAGCCCGATGGCCGGACGCATACTCCCGCTGGGGGAAGGACGTGCCTACGATGCGGTCATGCGTCGACCCACCCTGATTTCCCTGATTGCCGTCCCGCTGCTCGCGACGGCCGCTTGCGCGCCCGCGGAGGACGCGGCTGACAGCGCCTCGGACGCCGAAGCCAGCGTCGACTCCGACACCCAGGGCCGGCCCCACTCGGAGGACGGCGCCGCTGGAGACCCCGCCACCTGTGCGGAGGGCAAGACGGTGGCGGACGGGATGCTGACGATCGGCACCGACTCCCCGGCGTACGACCCGTGGTTCAGCAAGAACGACCCCACCAACGGCGACGGCTTCGAGTCGGCGGTGGCCTACGCGGTCGGTGAGCAGCTCGGGTTCGCCGAGGACCAGGTCAACTGGGTCACGGTGCCGTTCAACACCTCCTACAAGCCCGGCGCCAAGGACTTCGACTTCGACATCAACCAGATCTCGATCACCCCGGCCAGGGCCGAGGTCGTGGACTTCTCCGACTCCTATTACAGCGCCGCCCAGGCCGTGGTCGGCCTCGAGGACAGCCCGGCCGCTGCCGCGACCAGCGTGGACGACCTCAAGGGCCTCAAGCTCGGTGCGCAGACCGGCACCACCTCATTGACCGCGATCCGCGACGTCATCCAGCCCGACTCGGACCCGGCCGTATTCGAGGACACCAACGCCGCCAAGCAGCAGCTGCTCAGCGGGCAGATCGATGCGCTGCTCGTCGACCTGCCGACGGCGTTCTACATCACCGCGGTGGAGATTCCGAAGGCCTCGATCATCGGCCAGTTCCAGCCCGACACCGGTCAGCAGGAGGAGTTCGGGATGCTGCTGGAGAAGGGCAACGCGCTGACCGACTGCGTGAACCAGGCGCTGAGCGCGATGACGGACGACGGCACGCTGGACTCGATCGAGCAGGAGTGGCTCTCCGACACCGTTGGGGTCCCTGAGCTGCAGTGACCCTGCTCGACGGGGCCAACGACTGGAACCCCAGCGCCCACGAGGTCGAGCGCCAGCAGATCCGGCGTCGGTTGCGGCTGCGGTCGCTGCTGATCGCCACGGTCGCCATGGTGGTCGTCTTCGGGCTGATCGGCCTCGGCACCATCTCCTCGCCGGGTTGGCCGTCGATCAAGCAGCTGTTCTTCAACTGGGAAGACGCCAAAGGCTCGTTCCCGAGCATCCTCAAGGGCTTCTGGCTCAACGTGAAGCTCTTCCTCACCGCCGAGCCGTTGATCCTGATCCTAGCCCTCTCGGTCGCACTGGCTCGCCAAGCCCGGTCGCCCTGGCTGGTGCCACTGCGGTTCGTGGCGGTCGTCTACACCGACGTCTTCCGCGGCGTACCGACGATCCTGCTGGTGCTGTTGCTCGGCTTCGGGATGCCGGCGCTGGGTCTGGTGGGAGTGCCGGACAGCGGGTACTTCTGGGCGTTGGTGGCGCTGGTGCTGTCCTACGGCGCCTACGTGGCCGAGGTGTTCCGAGCGGGGATCGAGTCGATCCACCCGTCCCAGATCGCCAGCGCGCAGGCGCTTGGGCTCAGCCGCGCCCAGGCGATGCGGCACGTGGTGGTGCCGCAGGCGGTGCGCCGCGTCGTACCCCCGTTGCTCAACGACTTCGTCTCGCTGCAGAAGGACACCGCGCTGGTGTCGGTAGTCGCGGTCTTCGACTCGATGTTCGCCGCCAAGGACTACTCGTCGTTCAACTTCAACTACACGTCGTACGTCGTGGTCGCTTGCTTCTTCGTCGCGATGACGGTGCCGCTGGCCCGGTTGACCGACTGGCTGCAGGCGCGGTACGCCGGCCGCGAGCGAGCAGGAGCCGTCTGATGGCGTTGTTGGAGGTTGCGAATCTGCGCAAGTCGTACGGCGACCGCGTGGTGCTCCACGACATCGACCTGACCGTCGAGGCGGGGGACGTGGTGTGCCTGATCGGATCCTCGGGCTCGGGCAAGTCGACGCTGCTGCGGTGCATCGACCTGCTGGAGCAGATCGACGACGGGATCATCCGGTTCGATGACCGCGAGATCTCCGACCCGCGGCTGGCCCCCCGCGAGGCGCGCAAGGGGATGGGGATGGTCTTCCAGGCCTACAACCTCTTCCCGCACCTGACCGTGCTCGACAACGTGATGCTGGCTCCTCGCAAGGTGCACGGGGTCTCTGGCTCTGCGGCCAAGGCGCGAGCACACGAGCTGCTGGACCGCTTCGGCCTCGACGAGCACGCCTCCAAGCACCCCGATCGGCTGTCCGGCGGCCAGCAGCAGCGGGTAGCGCTGGTCCGCGCCCTGGCCTGCCAGCCGGCGCTGTTGCTGCTCGACGAGATCACCGCGGCGTTGGACCCCGAGCTGGTCGGCTCGGTGCTCGACTCGGTGCGGACCCTGGCCGCCGAGGGAACCACGATGATCCTGGCCACCCACGAGATGTCCTTCGCCCGTGACGTGGCCACCTCGGTGTGCTTCCTGGAGCAGGGCCGGATCCTGGAACATGGCCCGCCCACGGAGATCTTCACTAAGCCCAAGCAAGCCCGGACCCGAGAGTTCCTCAGCCGCGTCCTCCCCTCCTAGCTGACCAGGCAAAAGTGCCAACACCAATCAAGGTGACCAGGCACAAGTGCCCACAGCAATGAGGCTGACCAGGCAGAAGTGTCAACACGAATCCGGGTGAGCAGGCACTCGTGCGAACGGGCAGATTAGAACTTGCAACCGAGTGGATTCGCTCCAGGGTTCGTACTGATTCGGTAGGTCCACCAAGACTGCAGGCCTAGCCGGTCGCATGTTGGCAGGACTGCCCGCTCGAGGCGATTCCTGTTGGCAGGATTGCCTGCTCGGCCGAATTGGTGTTGGCACGAGTGCCTGGTCAGCGGTGGGGACAGTGACGGTCGGGGATGATGGAGGGCATGACCTATCGCCTAGGAGAGCGAGCCGGGCCGCTGCGGGGGGTCAAGGTCGTGGAGATCGCCGGGATCGGACCGGGACCGCATGCGTGTATGACGCTGGCGGACCTGGGCGCGGACGTGATCCGGATCGAGCGTCCGGGCGGGGGCTTCGGGGCAAGCGCCGGTGACGTACTCACTCGGGGGCGGCCGGCTTTCGCGCTCGACCTCAAAGACCCCGCCGCGATCGAGGTGGTGCTTGTCCTGGTTTCCCGCGCGGACGTCCTGGTTGAAGGTCTCCGGCCCGGGGTCACCGAACGCCTCGGGATCGGGCCCGACGAGTGCGCGGCTCGCAACCAAGCGCTCGTCTACGGCCGGATCACCGGCTGGGGCCAGACCGGGCCGCTGGCCCAGACCGCCGGCCACGACCTGACCTACCTGGCGCTGGGCGGCACCCTGCACGGTCTCGGTCAGGACCCGACCCGTCCACACTTCCCCGGCAACCTGCTCGGCGACTTCGGTGGCGGCTCGACCTACCTGGTGATCGGGGCGCTCGCCGCGCTGCTGGAGGCGCGCGCCACCGGACAGGGGCAAGTGGTGGACGCCGCAATTATCGAGGGTACGGCGCACCTGAACGCGATCGCCGGCACCCTGGCAAACGCCGGGCTGGCCGGCCCGGATCGCGTCAGCGGGATGCTGGACGGCGGTGCGCCCTTCTACGACGTCTACGAGACCGCCGACAACAGGCACGTTGCGGTTGCCGCCCTGGAGCCGCAGTTCTGGTCCGAGCTGCTCGAGCGGTTGGAGCTGACAGAGACGATGCCAGACCGCGACGACCCCGCGGCGCACGCCGAGATTCGGCGGCTGCTCACTCGGACCTTCTCCGAGCGCACCCAGGCCGAGTGGACCGTGGTTTTCGATGGCAGCGACGCCTGCGTCGCCCCGGTGCTGACTCCCGCCGAGGCGCGCGCGCATCCTCACCTGCGAGCGCGAGGGGTCTACACAGAGAAGGACGGAATCGTCGAGCCGGCTCCTGCGCCTCGATTCTCAAACCCCGGGGCCGATCGCGTGGCAATCAGGGCGACCGAGGCGGCCGAGGTCCCCACCCCGGACGCCCGGGACGTGCTGAACGCCTGGGGCCTCGACGCCGACGCGTTGATCGCGGCGGGCACTGTCGGGCGCCCCGATTAATGTGCTCCCGGTAGTTTGAGGAGCGTGAGCAGCACCCCGGTCGACGTCGAAGTCCTGATCATCGGGGCCGGGCTGTCCGGCATCGGCGCGGCAGCGCATCTGACGCGCCAGCACCCCGGCCGCAGCTACCAGATCCTCGAGTCGCGGGCGGCCAGCGGCGGCACCTGGGACCTGTTCCGCTACCCCGGGATCCGTTCGGACTCCGACATGTTCACCTTGGGCTACCGGTTCAAGCCGTGGCGCGACGAGAAGGCGCTGGCGCCCGGGTCGGCGATCCTCGACTACGTGCGCGAGACCGCCCGCGAGTACGGCGTGGACGAGCACATCGTCTACGGCCACCGGGTGGTCTCGGCGGCCTGGGACAGCGAGAGCGCGACGTGGACGGTGACGGCGCAGACCAGCGGCGGGGATGTGGTCATCACCGCGAGGATCGTCTGGTCGTGCGCGGGCTATTACGACTACGACGCGGCGTACGCGCCCGAGCTCCCCGGCATCGAGAACTTCGGCGGGCAGGTCGTGCACCCGCAGTTCTGGCCCGAGGATTTGGAGTACGCCGGCAAGTCGGTCTTGGTGATCGGCTCCGGTGCCACCGCGGTCACGCTCATTCCGGCGCTGGTGCAGGGCGGGGCCGGACCGGTGACGATGTTGCAGCGCTCGCCCACCTACGTTATGTCGATGCCGAGCCGGGATCCGGTCGCGTGCTTCTTCCAGCGCTGGCTGCCGGACAAGGCGGCGTACGCCGCGACGCGCTGGAAGTCGATCCTGGTCGCCACCGGCAGCTACGCCCTGAGCCGGCGTCGGCCGGACGTGCTGCGCAAAATGATCCGCAAGCAGGCGGCCGATCAACTGCCGGCCGGGTACGCCGTCGACACCCACTTCAACCCGCGCTACGACCCCTGGGACCAACGGCTGTGCCTGGTGCCCGATGGCGATCTCTTCAAGGTGCTCAGGGACGGCTCGGCCCAGGTAGTCACCGACACCATCGAGGGATTCACGCCGACGGGGGTGCGGCTGACTTCGGGCAGCGAACTCGCGGCGGAGGTGGTGGTCGCCGCGACCGGGTTGCAACTCAAGCCGTTCGGCGGGGTCGACCTCTCGGTCGACGGCGAGCCGATCAAGGTGCCGGATACGATGGCCTACAAGGCGCTGATGCTGTCCGGGGTCCCCAATCTGATCTTCACGATCGGCTACACCAACGCCTCGTGGACGCTGAAGGCCGACCTGGTGGCCGACTACTTCTGCCGGCTGCTGACGCATCTGGACCGCGGTGAGTACCGCTCGTTCGTCGCGCCACACGACCCGACGATGACGCCCGAGCCGCTGCTCGACTTCACCTCCGGCTACGTCCAGCGGTCGGTGTCGCTGCTGCCCAAGCAGGGCGATCGTGAGCCGTGGAAGTTGCGCCAGAACTATCTGCGCGACGTACGGACGATCCGTCGGGGGACGCTCGAGGACGGTGTGCTGCGCTTCAGCGAGTAATTGGCCCTCCACAAGTCAGTTTGCTTGCCCTAGCTCCGGACGGCCTTCGGTTTCAGCCTGCCTGGCAGTCGTGTACTCGGGAGGTGCCATCGTGCGGATCGGTCCAGTCAAGG
This sequence comes from Propionibacteriales bacterium, assembly GCA_038200025.1. Lineage (GTDB taxonomy): Bacteria > Actinomycetota > Actinomycetes > Propionibacteriales > Nocardioidaceae > Nocardioides. The sequence goes on from JBBPYJ010000054.1 coordinate 22,867, forward strand.
CCACGCTGATCGCCCACGCCCTCTGCGTCGCCGACACCATCTGCGAGTGCCGAGAAGGAGGTCAACCTCGTCACCGAGGCCGAGGCCGGGGCCCGAAGGCTCATGGTCCGGCACGAATGGGAGACCCCGCAGCTCGTCGTACAGCCCGTCGGTGGTCGCACGCTCGTGAACTTCGCCACCAACTTCTTCATCGAACCGCTCGAGATCCAGACGAGTCCGTTCGCCTTCGAGGGCCACAAGGTGGTGGTGATCGCGGAGCGGTCTCCTACACCTGGCATTGGGGTGACGGCACGGGGAGAAGACGACTGACGACACCGGCCGTGAGGTCACCGAGGACACCAACTTCAGCGGCGACTTGCCGGCGGACTACCTCTCGCATGGGTACGTCCATGCGCACGTCGTTGTCACACCGTCGGTCGATGTGACCTACCAGGGCGCCTACACCGTCGATGGTGCGGACCCCTGGTGCTGCGCCGGGTTCTGGGTGAGTCGCCATAACTCGTCCAGGTCACAACGGACCCGGGTCTCGACGTAGATCGGCTTGCGCTCGCGCACCAGCTACGCCGGGTCAGCTCGAGATCTTCGCCACGGAGCTATGACAGTTGGCGAGCGGCCGGGCACGCGCAGTCTGTTCGGGCTGCTCGGATCCTCGAACGCGTGGGCAACGTCTATCGGAAGACGGTGGGGACGGTGATCCTCGACTCGGAGCCCGCTGCGCGCTCGGAGGCGGATAAGCAAGCTACGCGACCTCGGTGTACCTGCGGCTAGAGGGGGGAGACCGGGGGCCTCCCGAGGTCTACCTTGCATCCAAGACGGGCAGGCGTTGCCCAGGAGTGGAAGCACGACGGTGTCCACGTGGCTGGAAAGATCGCCGCGAGCATGCAGGCAGCCAGGTCTCAGCCCCGCGCCGCTGCGCAGGACCTGCACCACCTCACGCTAGGGCCCGGACCGGCCGTCGAGGAGGAGTGGCTCGCGGCCGGCCTCGTCCTGCCCGACCTCACCGCGATGCGGGAGTACCGCATCAGCCGGGTGCGCGCTCAGCTGCTCGGATCAGTACCTCATCACTGACACCGGGCCGGAGAAGTTGTCGAACTATCCGATTGGCCTCGGCTGAGCCTGCAGGACGGCGACGGCGGCGACCGGTTCGGGCACCGTGACCGTGACAACGCGGCCGGTGTGGAGGACGAGCCGCACAGCGGGACCGGTGTGGGTCGTGCAGTTGGTCCGGCTGGGTGTCCACCAGAAGCCATAAGAGACCTGCCACCAGGCCAGGTCTGCCACCTCGGCCCGGTCGATCTTGTCGAGGCGCTAGGTGCAGCGGGGCCACCCGAGGAGGCCCCAGTGAACCGTAAGGCCATTCGGTCCGGCGGTGGCCCGGACGCTGCAGGCAGTCAACAGGTTGACGATCACCCCCGCGGCGATGAGCAGTGGTGGCAGCGCGAGCATGAGGTCGCCGGAGGTCGCCGGGAAGTCCTTGGCCATCGGCACCAGCAGAAGCGCACCGAGCGACATTGCGGTGACCATCGACCAGTTCGTGGCCCGGCCCGTATAGACGGCATGCTGGCTCGAACCCGCAGCGAGTGATTTGGTCATGCGAGCTCCTTGATGAGGCGAACGAGATCGTTGGTGCCGAGTCCGTGGCGGCGAGCGGTGGCGATCAGGACGTTGGCCGCCTCGGTGACCGACGACAACGCCGGTCCGGCTGCTGCGACCCGCGCGCCGCGACCCCGTCGGAACTCGAGAACGCCCTCTTCGCGGAGCTGGCGGTAGGCGGCGAGCACCGTGTTGCGATCCACCGACAGGGCGTTGGCGAGCTCGACTCCCGGAGGCAGCTGCTCGCCGACCGGCAGGTCGCCCGAGGCGACGCCTCGCCTGACGCAACCGGCGATCTGATCCTGGAGACCCTTGCCGGCAGAGTGATCGATCGTCCACAACATAGTGCTAGTACTAATAGCACTATGCGAGATGGCGAGTCAAGATTCCCTGGTTGAGCTCGCCCGGTTGAACTGCCCCGGTGGGTCGCGGATGGCGCATCATGGGACGTCCAGAGATCGCTCAGCCGTCGGCGTACGTCGCCAACGTGGCCCGCGCCCGACGGATCACGTCGTCACGCAACGACGGCGGGTCGAGGACCTCGATCTCGCCGCCGAAGCCAAGCACCACCGCGGCGGCGGCCTGGGGCGCGCGCATCGTGAATTCCCAGACAGCTGTCGCGCCGTCGACTTCGCGCAACTGAGTGCCAGTAGCGAGCTGGCCGCGCACCACCACGCGGAAGAGGGCCAGGGCAGCGGCGTCGACGCGTGCGCGCACCGTGACCGGCTCGGACTTGGCTCTGGCCTCGAAGGCGTCTCGCATCCGCGTCCACTCGGCGTTCAGGTCGAGGCCGGCGGGCACCCGCTCGGGCTCGTCCAAGACGTCGACCGAAATGATCCGGGAGACCCGGTAGGAGCGGGCCTGTCCGCGGTGAGCGGCCAGGAGATACCAGCGGCCCACGTTCTCGATCAGACCGTAGGGATCGACGGTTCGCGTCCCCGGTCGACCAGCGTGCGGGGAGTCATAGCTCAGCCGAACCCGACGCTTGGCCACCGACGCCTGTCGCAGTACGGGCAGCATCGGCACCTCCTCGGCCGCGGCGAACCAGCGTCGCCGATCGACCACCACGACGGCAGCCAACGCGTCCGCCTCCTGCAGCGCTGGTGCCGAAACGGTGGCGGACAGCTTGGTCAACGCGCGGCCGAGATCCGAGCCCAGGCCGAGTTCGGCGGCTCCGGATCCTGACGTCCACGCGAACAGCGCTTGGGCCTCACCGGTGGTCAACCCGCTCACCTCGGTACGGTTGTCGCCGGCCAGCGCGCAGCCGCCATGACGCCCCTGATTGGTGTAGACGGGGACTCCGGCGGTGGACAGCGCGCCCATGTCGCGCAGGATCGTCCGCTCGGACACCTCGAGCAGTTCCGCGAGGCGGCGCGCGGGTAGGCGGCCGTGGCGGCGCAGCAGCGCGACGATCTGGAGGAGCCGGTCCGCACGCATGGTTTGAGATTGTCATGAAAGCCTGACAACGGGTGTCTGGTAATCCTGCGAGTGTCAGAACCATGACAACTCAGCAAGCACCTCAGGACCTTGATACCAACAGCAGCGACCCCCGACCGCTCGTGCAGCGCGGCATCGAGCAGACCGACGAGCTCATCGCCGGGCTCGAGCCGGATCAGCTCGACCTCCCCACTCCCTGCGACGGCTGGACCGTGCGCGACCTGGTCGGCCACCTGGTCGCCGTGGAGAACCGGATCGTGCACATCGCCGCCGGAGGTGCGGCGATGGACGTCCCCTCGGTGATGGCCGACGTCACCGACGACGGGTGGTACGCCGCGTGGAGCGAGCACCGAGCCCGCCTCCAGGAGACGTTGGCCGACGACGCGATCCTCGACGCGAGTTTCGAGCACCCGGCCGGCCGGATGCCGGGCCGGATGGCTCTGGGGATCTACGCCACCGAATTCGCCGTACACCTCTGGGACCTGGCGGCCGCCCTGGGCGTGGACACCAGCACCTTGGACCAGCAGGTCCCGGCCGCGGTGCTGGCGCCGTTCAAGCAGGCGCTGCCGGCCGAGCCCCGGGGCGGGCCGATCCCGTTCGGCCCGATCGTGCAGGTGCCGGCCGACGCGCCGGCGTACGAGCAACTGCTCGGCTGGCTCGGTCGCGACCCGTCCTGGACCGCGGTTGCTGAGTAGTTCGAGCCGCACACCCACGTGAAAATGGATAGTCCCTAGCGAAAAGCACGCTTACTGGCGCGCAAGTGGTGCCGAATGCTAGGGACTATCCCCCTGGCAGGGGGATCTGGCGGCGACTGGCGGCGACTGGGCGGTAAGAGGGCGGAGATTCGGTGAGATCACGGCCAGCGGCTAAGGTTGGCATCACGACGCCCGTCAAGTCTTGCCTCGGGCTCGCTGCGGACCCATGAGTCCGTCGCCCTCGATAGAGGGTCACGCACGGCAGTCGGATCTGATTCCGAGTGCCCGGGCACCCGTCGCCGACGGCCCCGCGTTGGTGAGACACCAACAGATAGCGACACATCACCTTGTCTACTGACACCACTGCGCGCGCATTCACCGACCTGGGCGTCCCCGCGAACCTCGCGAACGTTCTGGTCGAGCGCGGCATCACCGTCCCCACTCCCATCCAGCAGGTCACCCTGCCCGACAGCCTCGCCGGGCGCGACGTGCTCGGCCGCGGCCGTACCGGCTCGGGCAAGACCTACGCCTTCCTTCTCCCCGTCGTGGCCCGCCTGGTCGCCTCGGGCCGTACGGCGCGCCGCGGCGCACCCCGCGCCCTGATCATGGCCCCGACCCGCGAGCTGGTCGGCCAGATCGAGGAGTCCTTGAAGCCGCTCGCCAAGGCGGCCGGCCTGACGACCATGACCATCTTCGGCGGCGTCGGCCAGAACCCGCAGGTCCGTGGCCTGCAGGCCGGCGTCGACATCGTGCTGGCCTGCCCCGGCCGGCTCGAGGACCTGATCGGTCAGCGGCACTGCTCGCTGGGCGACGTCGAGGTCACCGTGCTCGACGAGGCCGACCACATGGCCGACCTGGGCTTCTTGCCCGCAGTTCGCCGGATCCTGGACCAGACCCCGCGCGACGGCCAGCGGCTGCTCTTCTCGGCCACCCTGGACGCGGCGATCGACACCCTGGTCAAGCGCTTCCTGAACAAGCCGGTCACCCACCAGGCCGACTCCGCGCAGTCCCCGGTCAGCGCCATGGAGCACCACGTCCTGCACGTCGAGCGAGGCAACCGCCTGCCGGTGCTCGTTGACCTGACCAGCGCGCCGGGCCGCACCCTGGTCTTCACCCGGACCAAGCACGGTGCCAAGGCGCTGGCCCGTCAGCTGAACGCCAACGGCGTACCGGCTGTCGAGCTGCACGGCAACCTCAGCCAGGGCGCTCGCACCCGCAACATGGATGCCTTCCACGCTGGCTCGGCGACCACGATGGTCGCCACCGACATCGCCGCCCGCGGCATCCACGTCGATGACATCGCGCTGGTCGTGCACGCCGACCCGCCGACCGAGCACAAGGCCTACCTGCACCGTTCGGGCCGTACGGCGCGCGCCGGCAACGCCGGCACCGTGATCACCTTGATGACCGACGAGCAGGTCCGCGACGTCCGCGCGCTGACCAAGGCTGCGGGCATCCGGCCCACGATGACCCGACTCAGCGACGCCACCCACCCGGTGTTGGCCGAGCTGGCTCCCGGCGAGCGGGTGCTCGTCGCGGGTGGTCTGGGTCTCAGCTCGCCGGCCTCCAGCAGCGCTCGCCCCGGCAACGGTGGCGGTCGTCGCAGCGGTGGGGGTGGCCGTCGTTCCGGCGCCGCACGTCCCGCCGCGCGCGCAGGCGAGTCCGGTGGGCAGTCCGGTCAGTCCCGTCGCTCCGGTGGTCAGGACAAGGCCGGTGGCCGCAACTCCGCTGCTCCCGCGAACAAGGGCGGGCAACGCAGCCGTCGTCGCGGCGCAAGCGGCTCGGGAACCGGTGCCGCCGGCAACGGTGGCGGTCGCTCGCGGCACAGCGCCGCTTCCTTCAGCTCCCGCTCCTAGGACGCACCGGCCGCGCCGGGGCATCGGTTCACCCCTTGGGGGGTGGGCCGACTTGGAGCGGTGTGGCACTGTCGAGGCTTCATCGACGAAAGGATCTGACGATGGGTTTGGCAGACAAGGCATCGAACAAGGCCGAGGAGCTGGGCGGCAACGCCAAGCAGTCCACCGGCGAGGCCACCGGCAACGAGAGCCTCGAGGCCGAGGGTCGCGGCGATCAGGCCGAGGCCAAGGGCAAGCAGGCTGGCGAGAAGGTCAAGGACGCGTTCAAGGACGCCAAGGACGGCCTCAAGTCCTGACCAGATCTCGATCCGAACACCCAGCAACATCTGCGGACGTCATCACGACCCGAGGCTATTGGTCTCGATCGTGATGACGTCCTGCTCGTTCAGCCCGTCGCTGGGTGTTTCCAGGGCCCGTCGAGCGATATTCGTACGCCGCGTCTGGTCCATGCCAGCCTCGTAGGCGGTCACCAGCTCGGCGATCGAGAGTGGCTTGAGCCGGTGCACGATCTCCTGGATCCGCTCCGGCGAGGCGCCACTCTCGCGGTAGTGCGGCCACACCATCGTGCGGAAAAGTTCGTAGAGCTCCTCGGCGATCGCCCGGCCGTGCGCGGCGTACACCCTCGCGGCAGCCCGCGCGGCCTCGACCGGATAGCCCAAGTCGAGCAGCCCGAGCCCCACGGAGAGTTGGGACACCGCAACGTTGTAGTCGCCGCCCCCGTCGCCGGCGCTGGAGTCAAGGACGCCGAGCGCCGCCAACGTCTCCAGGTCGTCATCGGTCAGCGTCCGACCGGCACGGGTGTCCAGCTCCGCGCGCGTCATCGACGCCGGGTTCTGGGCCTGCCACGGCGCCAGCATCGCCCGGTGCAACGCAATGTCGGCGGGGGTGGCGCGCGCCGGGATCTGCGCGACGTACCCCGCGATGGCGGACAAGGTGAACCCGTGGCCCTGCAGTTCCTGGACCAGCTCGAGCCGGGCTACGTGGTCGGCGGTGTAGAAACCCGACCGTCCTCGGCGCAGCGGCGGCGGCACTAGGCCCTTGGCGGTGTAGAAGCGCACGTTTCGCACGCTCATACCGACCCGCTCGGTCAGTTCGGTGAGCGTGAGCAATTCGATGTCGTCAGTGACAGGGACCACAAACCTTTCGATCTTGACAGTAATGGTGTCACAATCGAACGCATGGCTGAAGCATTCATCTACGATCACGTGCGGACGCCGCGTGGCAAGGGCAAGGCGGCCGGCACCCTCCACGAGGTCAAGCCCGTCGACCTGGTCGTCGGGCTGCTGGACGAGATCAAGACCCGCAACCCCGATCTCGACCCGCACCGCATCGACGACGTCGTGCTCGGCGTGGTCACCCCGATCGGCGACCAGGGCGGGGACATCGCCAAGACTGCCGCGCTCGCAGCCGGGCTCCCCGACACGGTGGCCGGCGTCCAGCTCAACCGGTTCTGTGCCTCCGGACTCGAGGCAGTCAACCAGGCGGCCGCGCGGGTCCGCGGCGGCTTCGAGGACCTGATCTTCGCCGGCGGCGTGGAGTCGATGAGCCGGGTGTCGATGGGTGCCGACGGCGGGGCCTGGGCGATGGACCCGCGCACGGCCTTCAGCACCAACTTCGTGCCGCAGGGCATCGGCGCGGACCTGATCGCCACCTTGGGCGGCTGGTCGCGCGACGACGTGAACGCCTACGCCGCGCAGTCGCACCACCGGGCCGCGAAGGCCTGGGCCAACGGCTACTTCGCCGACAGCGTGATACCCGTCCGCGACATCAACGGTCTGACCGTGCTGGACCACGACGAGACGATCCGCCCCGACACCAGCCCCGAAGGCCTCGCCGCACTCAAGCCGTCCTTCGCCCAGATCGGTGCCGACGCCGGGTTCGATGACGTTGCGCTGGAGCAATACCACTGGGTCGAGAAGATCAACCATGTCCACCACGCCGGCAACTCCTCGGGCATCGTGGACGGCGCCGCGTTGATGGTGGTCGGCTCCGAGCAGGTCGGCATCGACCTCGGTCTGACCCCGCGGGCCCGGGTGCTGGCGACCGCGGTCTCCGGCGCCGACCCGACGATCATGCTCACCGGTCCCGCCCCCGCCTCGCGCAAGGCGCTGGCCAAGGCCGGGCTCGAGGTCGGCGACATCGACCTGTTCGAGATGAACGAGGCGTTCGCGGCGGTCGTCCTGCGGTTCATGGCCGACCTGGACATCTCGCCCGAGATCACCAACGTCAACGGCGGCGCCATCGCGATGGGCCACCCGCTCGGCGCCACCGGCGCGATGATCCTCGGCTCCCTGATC